>JADMJR010000113.1 GCA_018780365.1 Acidovorax sp.
AACTTGAGGTATTCGGGCGGCTCTTCCAGCGTCTTGAGCATGGCGTTGAACGCCGTGTTCGTGAGCATGTGCACTTCGTCGATCATGAAGACCTTGAAGCGCCCCTGCACCGGCTTGTAGACGGCCTGCTCCAGCAGGCTTTGCACCTCGTCCACCCCCCGGTTGGAAGCCGCATCCAGTTCGGTGTAGTCCACAAAACGACCACTGTCGATGTCGGTGCAGGCCTGGCACACGCCACAGGGCGTGGCGGTGATCCCGCCCTGCCCGTCAGGCCCCTGGCAGTTGAGCGACTTGGCCAGAATGCGCGACACCGTGGTCTTGCCCACGCCGCGCGTGCCCGTGAACAGGTAGGCGTGGTGCAGGCGCTGCTGGGTCAGCGCATTCGACAGGGCCTGGACCACATGCTCCTGCCCCACCATCTCGGTGAAATTGCGGGGGCGGTACTTGCGGGCGAGCACGAGGTAGGACATGCCGGCGATTCTACGGGCTGGGCCGTGCGCCCCCGGCGCCACCAGGGCAAACAAAACAGCCACTGAAAAATCAGGGCCTTCATCCGACGTACAATCTGCGGTGACGGGCCTCCTCGCATGGTGAAGCGGCCAACCGGGTCAGGTGGGGAACCAAGCAGCCCTAACTGTGGAGTCAGTGCCGGGGGTAAGGCTCGTCAACTCTCTTTTCAAAGTTCCTTGTAGATCAAGAACTTGAGTCCTAGCAAGGACTTACGTCGCTCCTCTTGTATCACTTGCCTGTGTCACATCCCCCCAGACTTTCCCCGGGAGACGATGACATGGCGACAGTAGAGGGCCTCAATCGCAGAGGCTTGCGGTACTACCTCAGGGTGGTCATTCCTGAAGACCTTCAGAGCACCTTCCGCAAAGCCCGAGTGAACATCGCTTTAGGCACCAGCGACCGACTGGAAGCCGTCCAGAAAGGCCACCGCCTGAGGGCCGAATGGCTGGAAGACTTCTCCACAAAACGCTGTGCGCTCAACCCTCAGAGGCTGGCAGCCATTAGCCCAGAACTGTCCAAAGCTTTGGCAGACGCAGCCCGCAGAAGAGTCCTTGAGGAGGACCAGGACCGAAGGCATGGGCTTTGTTGCACAAACCCAGTTGCGCGAACTGGTAGCCTCGACGCATGAGTGAACCCCAAGGGCCAAAGACCCGCTACAAGACCAGCAACTGGGCTGCGTACAACGCCGCACTCAAGGCCCGCGGGTCGTTGACGATCTGGCTGGACAAAGACATGCCGTGGTACGCGCCTGCCAGTGGCAAGCGCGGTCGCCAGCAGACGTTCACGGATGCAGCCATCCAGTTTTGCCTGAGCATCAAGTGTCTGTTTGGTCTGGCCCTGCGCCAGAGTCTGGAGCTGATGCATAGCTTGCTGCGTCTGGCGGGTCTGGATTGGAGGGTTCCCGATTTCAGCACCATCAGCCGCCGCCAAAAGACACTGCAGGTGCAACTGCCCTACCAACGCAGCACCACGGCGCTGGATCTGCTGGTGGACAGCACGGGCATCAAGTTCCTGGGTGAAGGGGAATGGAAACGCAAGAAGCACGGGGCCGAATACCGGCGGCAGTGGCGCAAGGTACACCTGGGCATTGATGCCCACACGCTGGAGATTCGGGCCATTGAGGTCACGGACAACAGCGTGGGCGATGCACCGATGCTGCCTGAGCTGCTCGCCCAGATTCCGCCCGATGAACCGGTGGGCAGCGTCAGCGGGGACGGTGCTTACGACACCAAAGCCTGCCATGCGGCGATAGCGCAAAGAGGTGCGCAGGCGGTGATTCCACCGCGCAAGAACGGTAAGCCGTGGAAGAAGACCCTGGTGGGAGCGGGCGCACGCAATGAAGCGCTGCGCGCCTGCCAAAGACTGGGGCGGGGGATCTGGAAGAAATGGAGCAGCTACCACCGCCGAAGCCTGGTGGAGACCAAGATGCACTGCTTCAAACGCCTGGGCGAGCGGGTGATGGCCCGCACGTTTGAGCGCCAGGTCACAGAACTGCATGTGCGGGTGGCGCTGCTCAACCGCTTCACGCAACTGGGGCGCCCGGCAACGGCGGCGGTGCCTGTCATGGCATAGCTGCGTCTGGGGCTGGGGTTATCTCGGCCTGATTCTGGTTTGTGCAACAAAGCCGATCACCTCTTGGAGCTATACCCTCAGGGCCGCCCTAACCCTCATCACCGTCTGGCGACTGGTCCCCGTAGCCCGAGCGACAGCCGCTACAGCCTCTCCGGCAGCCAATCGCCTGCGGACCTCTTGCGTGCCCTCTTCAGAGAGGCTTCTGGGTCTTCCCAAGGTCTTCCCTTCAGCCCTGGCACGGGACAGACCTGCCTGAGTCCGCTCTATGAGAAGGTCTCGCTCAAACTCCGCCACAGCCCCAATGACCCCCATGGTCATCTTCCCTGCCGGGCTGGTGAGGTCCATCCCACCCAAGGCTAGACAGTAGACCCGGACCCCCCTCCCCTCCAGAGCCTCCACAGTCCTCCGGACATCCATGGCATTCCTCCCAAGGCGATCCAGCTTGGTCACCACAAGGACATCCCCAGACTCTAGTTTCACCAGCAAGGAGGCCCAACCAGGGCGCTGGGAGGCCTCTACGGAGCCGCTAAGGGTCTCCCGAATGACCCTCTGGGGAGAGACCTCAAAGCCAGCCGCAGCGATCTCTCTAAGCTGATTCTCCGTGGTCTGCTCTGCGGTGGAGACTCGACAGTAAGCAAAGACTCTGGACATGGGGCTCCCATAAATGTACAAAAAGGGTGTCCAAATGTAGATGAGTGTCCAAATCTATGTCAAGCTAATTTATGAACACCCCATAGAGACCTGTTCGTAAACGGTCGATTGTGGACAACCCTTCAACAGTTCAAACGCTCGCAGAAGTACACTGAGTAGCTCCAAAATACCTAGGAACAAACAATGGGGTTTATTTCAGGCTTAAAAGCAAATTGGTCCAAAGCAGGAGCTGCTGCTTCAATTCAGAAGTTCTTCGAGCGAGAGAAAAGAATGGGCAATCTTCCGGAAGGATTATCCCCCTCGTACATGGCGAACAAACTCGTTGACACCGCTTGGGAAAAATACATTTCCGGTTCAAACGCAACCCCAAACAAGCTGGCTCTTATCGCAATTAGCACAGCATTCGGTGTCATTGCAATGGAGCAAGCAAATCAACCCGAGATGAGACGGCTAGCGATGTCCGCTCTTACTTCAGTGATGCATGAAATTTCAACCGCAAGCCAAACCCTAAAGCTTGACTCACGAGATATTTCCTTAATTCAAATGGCAGAAGGAATCTACTTCGAACGCACAGAGCCTGCACATCAATTAGACCGAACAATAGTGAACCCATTCATCACATTCCCGGAAAATGAAAAAAAGGCCTTGACACATGCAGCACAACTAATAAGCATCAGCCTATCCACATGCAATCACAGTCCAAATGATATTGAAAAAATGACTGCCACAACGTTTTTCAAAGGCTACGCAATTGGGCACTTTGAAGCCGCACTCCAATCAGCAGGCTGGAATTACAATGGGGTTGGAGAGGCGTTGGTAAAGCTCTCATATGGAGCCTCAAATATCTTTGGTCTTGACGAAAAGAAATCTCACCAATTCGTGACCTCCTCAATATCAATGCAAGGCAACACAGATTTCGAAAAGGCAAAATTAGTTGGGGGAAACGAATATTTCGACTTCATCAACAAAAAAATCAAAGCCCCATTAGGAATAGACAAATATTATCTAAATAACTTTTAAAGGGCGCTTCTAGAAAATCGCCTCATTTAAATCAGACAGGCCACTTCGCCACCCGCTCCCAAAGCCCCCACTCAAAAGACCATCCGGAGGGGGGAACACTGGAGCATTTTTTCTTTTGAATGATCTCGCCGATTTTTTGCCAAACTCCTACTTCAGAGCCTGCTAGACTTGATCCCTCTATGTGACACCCTGCTGTATCACCAGAGTGGAAGTACAACGCGTAAGCTGTTGATTTCAATGGACTAAAAACAAGAATCGACGGCGGTAAGGCTCGTCAACTTCTTCTTTCTTTTTGCGCGGTCGCGCAAAAACCTCCCTCTCTCCAGTATTTCCATCGCGCGCCGTGCGCTTCAGCGGCCGCTCAAGCCCCTGCGGATTGCCCCAGCCAGCGCAGCGCCCCCGCGCCCGCCACACGGCCGCTGGCCATGCTGGCGGTGAGCAGGTAGCCCCCGGTGGGCGCCTCCCAGTCCAGCATTTCGCCCGCGCAGAACACGCCCGGCAGCGCCGTGGCCATGAGGTGCGCATCGAGCGCCTCAAAGGCCACTCCGCCCGCCGTACTGATGGCCTCGTCCAGCGGGCGCGCTGCCACCACGGTGATGGGCAGCGCCTTGATCGCATGGGCCAGGGCCACAGGGTCGTTCATGCCGTCCTTGCCCAGGTGTTCATACAGGATGCCCGCCTTGATGCCATCCAGGCCCAGGCGGCTCTTGAGGTGGCTGGAGAGCGACCGGGAGCCGCGCGGGTGGCGCACTTCCACCAGCACACGTTCGGCGCTGTGGTCGGGCAGCAGGTCGAGGTGGAATGTGGCGTGACCATGGGCTTCCACCTCGTCGCGCAGCAGGTGCGATGCGGCGTAGACCAGGCTACCCTCCACCCCCGTGGCCGTGACCACAAATTCGCCCCGGCGGCTGAAGCTGCGGCCCTGGCTGTCGGTGAAGCTGAGCACCACGGTCTTGAAGGGCTGGCCCACAAACTTCTCGGCAAAATGCGGCGTCCAACCCACCGTGGGTGCGGGCGTGCGGCCCAGAAGCTCTTGCAAAAAGGCGCGGCGCGTTTCGCCTGCCGGGGCATCGGCGCGCAGCACATCAAAACCGCAGTTGGACGGGCGCAGCGGCGCCACAACCACGCCGCGCTGCGCCAGCAGTGGCACCCAGGCACCGTCGGACCCCAGGCGTGCCCAGCTGCCGCCGCCCAGCGCCAACACCACCGACTTGGCGGCCACTGGCACCTCGCCCGCAGGGGCGGCAAAACGCAGGGCACCATCGTCCGACCAGCCCAGCCAGCGGTGGCGCATGTGGAACAGCACCCCCTGCCCGCGCAGGCGCTGCAGCCAGGCGCGCAGCAGGGGCGCCGCCTTCATATCTGCGGGGAACACACGGCCCGAGGTGCCCACAAAAGTCTCCACACCCAGCCCCTCAGCCCAGGCGCGCAGCGCGGGCCCGCCGAAGGCCCGCACCAGCAGCTCGATCTGCTGCTCACGCCCGGCGTAGCGGCTCACAAAGGGCTCGTGTGGCTCGGAATGCGTGAGGTTGAGCCCACCCTTGCCCGCCAGCAAGAATTTGCGCCCCACCGAGGGCATGGCATCGAACACATGCACGGCCACACCCGCCTGGGCCAGCACCTCGGCGGCCATCAGGCCCGCCGGGCCACCGCCGATGACGGCCACATCGCACTGCAAGGTCTCCGTAGACAGGGTGGGTGTATCGGAAGAAGGAAGGGTGTGGGACACGGGAGGCCTTGCTAAAAAAGGGGGCGTTGCGCTGCGTGGGGACCGGAAGGACCGGTCAAAACAAGGAGCCTTGCGGAGAATCCGCAGGCCCCGGCGCAGCGCAGGCGCGCTCGGGCTTTGCCGGGGCGACCAGCGCAACGGGGGCGAGAGTATGCCCCACCGCAGGCGCCTGGGCGACCGATGCCCCTCCCGCACCGGGCGCTTCGCCCACGGGCACCAAGCGCCCATCGCCCGTGAGGAAGGCCGCGTACACGGCCTCGCCCGGCATCAGCGCCGACACGGCTTCGCGGTAGCGCTGCAGTTGCGCCACCAGCGCCTGCTGGCGCTGGGGCTGGGCGGCGCTTTTGTAGTCCAGCACCCACCAGCCTGCCGCCGCGTCGTCGGCATGTGTCGCGCGGCGCAACACCAGGCGGTCGATGCGCAGGCTCTGGCTCTGGTAGTGCAGCGGGGCTTCGTTGATGGCGGTCTGTACCTGGGCTGGGTCCCAGGCCCAGGCCCCCTCCCCGGCCAGGATGCCCTGTGCCATGCGCGCGGCCAGCTCGGCGGCGGCGGGGGTGATGTCATGGTCGCTGGCCAGCCGGGCGATGCGCGCAGCAGGCCAGCCGTGGGCACGCAAGTCGGCCAACGGGGCACCGGCCACACCGGCCTGCTCCAGCAGCTGGTGCATGGCATCGCCCTGGCGCGACAGGGGGGTGGAATCGCCGTCGCCAGGCATGGCCACGGGCGTGGCGCCGCTGGGGTCGGCGGCGGCCGCTGCACCCGGTTTGGTGCGGGCGCTTTGCAGGGCCTCGGGCAAGGGTTGCAGCGCGGCGATGGTGAAGGTGTCGGGGGTCGCCCCAGCCCCGGCGGCGGGTGCCGGGGCGGTGCCCACATCCACCTCGGTCATTAACGGAGCCAAGGGCGCCAGCCGGTTCCACCAGCTGCCCGGCGCCGAATTGCTGGGCAACACGGATGACAGCGCCAGGCAGTGTTTGGCGCGCGTCATCGCCACGTAGAGCATGTTCAGCTCCTCGCGGCTGCGGGCCTGCTGCTCAGCGGCCAGCGCGGCTTCGGCACTGGGCGGGGGATTCGATTCACTGGCCAAAAAAACGAAGGCCGAGGGCACGGTCTGCTCGCCCGGCCAGTCCACCAGCACGCCCATGGTCTCGGCTTTTTGCGGGCGGGTGTCGGTGTCCAGCAGCAGCACGCAGTCGGCTTCCAGCCCCTTGGCGCCGTGCACCGTCAGCAGGCGGATGGCTTGCGCATTGGCCCGGCCGGGCGCGCGCACGCCGCCTTTTTTCATGGCCCGCACCAAGGCATAGGGCGTGAGGTAGCGGCCGCCATCGTGCTGCAGCGCTGCTGCCAGCAGGGCGCGCAGATTGGCCTGCACCGCCTGGCGCTGGGTGGCGGGTGCGGCGGCGGCAAAGCGGGCGAGCACGTCGCCATGCTCGTAGATGGCGTGCAGCGCATCGTGCGGCGGCAGGCTGCCCACCCAGGCCTGGTATTGGGTCAAAACAGCCCCTACCGCCTGAT
This sequence comes from Acidovorax sp., assembly GCA_018780365.1. GTDB lineage: Bacteria > Pseudomonadota > Gammaproteobacteria > Burkholderiales > Burkholderiaceae_C > Acidovorax. Next base: position 6,995 of record JADMJR010000113.1, read on the forward strand.
GGCCACGCCCTTGATGCTCACTTTTTGATAGCAAATCAAACCAACTGCTGCCCGCATGCTCGCTCTGGCGGCGCAGCGTGGCCAGGGCCACCAGGGCCTCGTCGCCCAGGCCGAACAGGGGCGACTTGAGCGCGCGGGCCAAAGACAGGTCGTGCGTGGATGAGACCAGCACGTCGAGCAGCGCCACCATGTCCTGCACCTCGGGCGCGTCGAACAGGTCGGCCTTTTCGGGCTGCACGCAGGGCAGGTGCAGGGCACGCAGGGCGTCTTGCATGCTGGCCAGGCGGTCGCGCTTGCGGGCCAGCACCAGCACCTCTTTGGGCGGCGTGCCGCTGGCAATCTGCGCGGCCACCCAGGCAGCGGCCTGCGTGCATTCGCGCATGCGCTGGGTTTCTTCGGCCTCGTGGCGGGCTTCGGTCAGGCTGTCGCGCCAGGCCAGAGGGTCGCGGCCTGCGCCTTGGCTGCCGTCGTCCGCATCGGTGATGGCGGGCAGGCGCAGCAGCTTGCCTGGGTGTTTGGATTCTGTGGTGTGGTCGCGAAAACCACTCGTTTCGTGCTGCGCCTGGGCCTGGCCCATCACAGCGTTGACGGCGCCGATCACGCCCTGCGCATTGCGGCGCGTGTGGTCGCAGCTCAGCAGGTCGCCGCCCAGCCCATCGCGCACAAACGCCTGCGCGGCGATGAACACCTGCGGCTCGGCGCGGCGAAAGCGGTAGATGCTCTGCTTGGGGTCGCCCACGATGAACACGCTGGGCGCGGCCGAACCACCGCCCGAGCCCGCGTAGCCCGACAGCCACGCATGCAGCGCCTGCCACTGCAGCGGGTTGGTGTCCTGAAACTCATCGACCAGCAGGTGGCGGATGCGGGCATCGAGCCGCTCCTGCACCCAGCCTGAGAGGATGGGGTCGGCGAGCATGACCAGGGCGGTGCGCTCCACATCATTCATGTCCACCCAGCCGTGCTGCTGCTTGACGGCCACAAACTGCGCAATCAGGCAGCGCGCCAGCCGGGCCATGCGCTGCTGGTGCTGCCAGGCCTCGTGCTGGCGGCGCGCGGTGAGCAGGCGCTGCAGCTCGGGCTCGGCCTCTTGCGCGGCGGGGAACTTCTCCAGGTTCTTGGACAGGCGGTCTTCCTTGGCCACGAACATCGAACGGCGCAATTGGTCCAGGCGCTGGTTCAGATCAGCGCAGGCCAGTGCGTCGATGATGGCGTCGGCCGCCTTTTGGGGGGTCTTGTTGGCCTCGGCGCCCAACGCGCTGGCACGGCTACGCCAGCGTTGAAGAGCCGCGTCGGTCTGCAAAGCATCGGCGGGCTCTGCCAACGCGGCCAGTTCGGTGTAGGCCTGCTGGAACGGCGGCACCGAGGCATCGACCACGCCCGCCTCGTCCGCCAGATCGAACTCCACGCGCTTGGCCAACGCCGCCGCCAGGGCCTTGTGTGTTTGCGAGCGGCCGTGGCGGGCCACCACGGCTTCGTAGTCGGCGCGCAGGCTGGCGCTGTCGGCCACGGTCTGCAAGAACGGGGGCCACACCTCGCGCACGGCCTCGGCATCGTCTTCGAGCAGCTCAAAGTGCGCGGGCAGGCCTTGTTGTTGCAGCAGCGCCAGCGGCGCTGTGCCCAACAGCGCGGCAAACCAGCTGTGGAAGGTGCGGATCTGCACCGGGCGGCCTGCTTCGAGCAACTGGCGGTATAGATTTTGTAGCGCCTCGCGCTTGCTCAGTGAGCCCTGGGGGCTGATTCCGCGTGCAACCAGCTCGGCCGTGAGTTCCTCCAGCGGCTTGTGGCTGAACTGCTCCAGCCATTCCTGCAAACGCTGGCGCATTTCTCCGGCCGCCTTCTTGGTGAAGGTGATGGCCAGGATCTCGTGCGGCGCGCAGCCGTCGAGCAGCGCCCGCAGCATGCGCGAGACCAGCATCCAGGTCTTGCCCGCACCGGCGCAGGCCTCCACCGCCACGCTGCGCGCAGGGTCGCAGGCGATGGCGTAGAAGGCCTCGCGCGAGACGGGACGGCCGTTGTGTTCGTAGGCGGCCTGCGCTCGCTCAGTCATTCCAGAAGTCCTTTCGGCACAGCCCGCGCACGGCGCAGTAGTCACACACCGAGCCCTCGCCCAGCGCAGGCAGCGGCGCACCGGCGGCGATGCGGGCCATGTCGTGCTGAATGCCTTCGACCAGCACATCGCGCAGGTGCACCACTTCGTCCTGTTCGTGCATTTGCGTCTCGCCGCGCTCGCCCACGTTGACGTAGGCGGCGCGCAGGGTGTCGTGGCTCAACAGGGCGGCGTAGAAGGCCAGTTGCGTGTCCTCCGCTCCGCTCTTGATGCGCTGGCGGGTCACGCTGTCGCTTTCGGTTTTGTAGTCGATGACCAGCACCGTGGGCTCACCGGTGGACGAGACGCCATCGATGCGGTCGAGGGTGCCAACCAGCTCCAGGTCGCCCAGCGGCTGGCGGGCCTTGACCTCGGCCTGGCGGAAGCTGGCGCCCTGCTGCTCGTGCCCGGCCAGCCATTGCAGGTAGCCGTCGCGCAGTTGCGCCCAACCCGCGGCAAAGGGCAGGAAGTCGCCGTCCTGCAACCGCTGCTCGCGGGTGACGGCCTCGGCGGCAGCGTCCATGCGGGCGCGGCGCTCCTCCGCGTGGTCGGTCGGGTCGGCCAGCAAGGCTTCATGAAACTGCTGTAGCACGGCGTGCAGCCAGGTGCCAAAGTCGCGCTTGTCCACCTCGGCGTCCAGCTCGTCGGCCTCGCGCAGGCCCAGTTGGCGCTGGGCAAAGAAGCGGTAGGGACAGTGGCGCAGGTCGGAATACGCGGTGGACGAGAGGTGCGCCACCGGCAGCGCCTGGCCCACGGGCTGGGGGCGCAGCGTGGGCGTGGCAGCCACTGCGCGGGCCGCACGGTCGTCCGTGCCGGGCGTCGCGGTGCCATCCAGTTGCAGGGCCAGCACCAGGGCGCTGGCCAGCAGGGGCTCGCCGCCCTCGTCGCCGGTGCGCCACAGCACATCCACCACGGGCGTGCGCAGGGCGTGGGCCCAGGCGGCACGCTGGGCGGCTTCGAGCGATGCGCGCGTGGGCAGGCCCCAGGCCTCGCGCTGGGTCTGCGACCAGTCGCCAGCGGGCTCGGGGGCGGCTTGCAAACGCTTTTCATCGCAGCCCGGCAGCACGGCGGCAGCAAAGGGGCGGGCCAATAGCTGGGGCAGCGGCAGCACAACCACGGGGGCATCGGCCGCCTGCGCGGCCACATAGCGCCCGGCTTCGAGCACGTCTTTGACCCAGCGGGTGAACTCGGCCAGCGCCATGCGGCGGCCCGCGCTGTCGCCCCAGCCGTCCAGCTCGGCCTGCTGGCCGTCTTGCAGGCGCAGGGCCGCCAGCACGCGCATGCCGGCCGGGTCGGCCGAGAGGCCTTGCCACTGGCCGGCTTGCTCCAGCACGGCGCGCAGGGCGGGCAGCCACTGCGCGAGCGGGCGAGCGGTGCGCAGGGTGTCGCGCCAGGCCTCCACCGTGGCCACGGTGCGGGCCAGGTGGGGCTGGGCGCTCAGGTCGCGCGCAGCGGCAGCGCTCCAGTGCTGCACCACGCCCTTGCGCAGCCATTGCTCCAGCCGATTCACCTCGCCCGGCATCAGCGCAGGGGTGTGTTTGATCCAGTCCAGCACCGCGTTGGAAGAGGCGTTCCACGCCGCAGCCTTCAGCGCGGCCATGACCCGTGAAGCAGCGCGTGTGGTGGAAAGAATCCAGCCACTTTCATCACGCACCAACACGCCGCTGCTGTCCAGGTGGGCCAGCACGCGGCGGATCAGCGCCCGGTCGGTGGCGGCCAGCGCCACGGGCACCCGGCCATCGCGGACATGGGCCAGCACGCAGGCAGCGGCGCGGTGGGCTTCGTCTTCGGCATCGGTGGCAGCGTGCAAGGCCCACTGCGGCGGTGCGGGGGCATCTCCAACCACATCACCGACCAGGGCAGGCAACGCAATGCAGGTGCCTTGCTCGCCCCAATGGGCCATCAGGGCCGGGGTCAGTGCGTCGGACTGAAAGCCTTCGAGCACCACCACAGCATCCACCGCCGCGCGCACGCCAGGCTCAAACAGCACATCGGTGGCGTGACGCGAGGCCAGCACCCATTCCAGCGCCAGGCGCGCCACCAGGGCCTCGTAATGCAGGGTGCTGCCCTCTTCCGCGCTGGTCAGCAGTTTGCGGGCCTCGTCGCCCCAGGTTGCACGCTGCGCGGGGGGCACGGCCGCCACGACTGGCGCCAGTTGGGCTGCAGCTTCTTGCAGGGGCGTGGCCAGCATCTCGCGCTGGGCGCTCTGCCCCACGCGCTCCAGCAAGGCGCGGGCGGTGAGGGTGTCGCGCGCCACGTCGCCCGCAAAGTCGTCGGCCGAAGGCTCAAACACCTGCAACTGACGCGCCCAGTTGCGGGAGGTCTCGAAGCGCGGGGCAAAACCCTGCGAAAACTGCAGCGCCCAGTGGCGTTGGGCCCAGGGCATGAGCTGGGCGTAGGGCACCAGCACCACGGTGCGTGCCAGATGCCCCCCTTGGGCCCGGGCATGCCCAGCCACCTGGGCCAGCGCACGCCGCCACAGCGCAGCGCATGAGGCCGCATAGTCGACGCACTGATCACTTTTCGCTATGACTGTCATAGCGTCGCAAGCCCCGGCCATACCGGTGAATGGGGGATTGGTTTCTGTCACAATGCCCTGACTTTAAACGTACACCGGTCCCAACCCGCCCAAGATCAAGGAATCCGCCATGGCCAGCGAACTCATCAAACATGTCTCTGACGCCAGCTTTGAAGCCGACGTGCTCCAACCCGGCTCCGCCGTGCTGGTGGACTACTGGGCCGAGTGGTGCGGCCCCTGCAAGATGATTGCCCCCATCCTGGACGAAGTCGCAGGCACCTACCAAGGCAAGCTGCAGATCGCCAAGATGAATGTGGACGAAAACCGCGAGATCCCCGCCAAGTTCGGCATCCGCGGCATCCCCACCCTGATGCTGTTCAAGGACGGCCAGCTGGCCGCCACCAAGGTCGGCGCGATGAGCAAGGCGCAACTGACCGCCTTCATCGATCAGCAACTGGCCTGATCCCCCAAAATGCCCCGCCGGTTTGTTGCCTGCGGGGCATTTTTTGGGATGCCTGCGGCGCGCACCGGCGCCAGGGGCACACCGCAGTGATCGCCCCAATTGCGGCCCCATGAAGCCCCTGCATTTTTTCCTGTCATAATTCCCTCAGATCACCGGCATGCATGCATTGGCAGCCGGACCAAGATCCCCGGCGAGCCGGACCTGCAAACAGCAGCCCATCCGGCACCAGCCCCCCTCCCCCAAGATTCTTACCAGCTCCGCCAAGGAGTCATTCCATGCACTTAAACGAACTCAAGGCACTGCACGTGTCTGAAGTCCTGAAGCAGGCCGAAGAACTCGAAATCGAAAACACGGGCCGCATGCGCAAGCAGGAGTTGATGTTTGCGATCATCAAGAAGCGTGCAAAGACCGGGGAGCAGATCATTGCCGACGGCGTGCTGGAAATCCTGCCCGACGGCTTCGGCTTCCTGCGCAGCCCGGACACGAGCTTTACCGCCAGCACGGACGATATCTACATCAGTCCCAGCCAGGTGCGTCGCTTCAACCTGCACACCGGCGACATGATCGAAGGTGAAGTCCGTACCCCCAAAGACGGGGAACGTTACTTCGCACTGAACAAGCTCGACTCCGTCAACGGTGGCCCGCCGGAGCAGAACAAGCACAAGGTGATGTTCGAAAACCTGACGCCCCTGTTCCCAAAGGAACAGATGAAGCTGGAGCGCGACTTCAAGGGCGAAGAAAACATCACAGGCCGCATCATCGACATCATTGCGCCCATCGGCCGTGGCCAGCGCGCGCTGATCGTCGCCCCGCCCAAGAGCGGCAAGACGGTGATGATGCAGCACATCGCCCACGCCATCACGGCCAACAACCCCGACGTGCACCTGATGGTGCTGCTGGTGGACGAGCGCCCTGAAGAAGTGACCGAAATGCAGCGCACGGTGAAGGGCGAGATCATCGCCTCCACCTTCGACGAACCCGCCGCACGCCACGTGCATGTGGCCGAGATGGTGATCGAGCGCGCCAAGCGCCTGGTCGAATTGAAGAAGGACGTGGTGATCCTGCTCGACTCCATCACCCGCCTGGCCCGCGCCTACAACAACGTGGTGCCGTCGAGCGGCAAGGTGCTGTCGGGTGGTGTGGACGCCGCCGCGCTGCAGCGCCCCAAGCGCTTCTTTGGTGCCGCCCGCAAGGTCGAGGAAGGTGGCTCGCTGACCATCATCGCCACCGCGCTGGTCGACACCGGCAGCCGCATGGACGAAGTGATCTTTGAAGAATTCAAGGGCACGGGCAACTGCGAAATCCACCTGAACCGCCGCCTGTACGAAAAGCGCGTGTTCCCCGCCATCGAGCTCAACAAGAGCGGCACGCGCCGCGAAGAGCTGCTGCTGGCGCCCGAGATCCTGCAAAAGACCCGCATCCTGCGCCAGTTCATGTACAACATGGACGAGATCGAGTCGATGGAGCTCATGATCAAGAACATGAAGGCCACCAAGACCAATGTGGACTTCTTCGACATGATGCGAAGGGGTGGATAAGCTCCCCCTGAGTCGCTTCGCGCCTTCCCCCTGAGGGGGATGCCACCGGTGGACTGGCAAAGCCAGATCCACGGTGGCACTGGTCTCAGGGCGCGCCAGTTTCAAGCGTCACGCCCTGAGTTACCGGCACTCGAAAGGATCCCAATTTGCCCTGTGCCATAATGGAGGGCTTTTTCTGCGGAAAGTACGCTGAATGTTCCACGGCGCAAAGGTTGCACCGGGTTCAGCACGGCTCCCGCACTTGACAAGGATTGATCATGAAAGAAGGCATTCACCCCAACTACCGCGAAGTCCTGTTCTCGGACCTGTCCAACGGCTTCAAGTTCGTGACCCGTTCGTGCGTGAACACGAAGGAAATGGAAACCTTCGAAGGCAAGGAATACCCGCTGTTCAAGCTGGATACGTCCTCTGAATCGCACCCCTTCTACACCGGTACGCAAAAGTCGGTGGACAACATGGGTGGCCGCGTGGAGCGCTTCCGCAACCGTTTCGGCAAGACCGCAGCGAAGTAATTCGCCCTTGCGTTCCCGCCAGAAAGGCAGCCCGGGCAACCGGGCTGCCTTTTTCTTTGTTTTTGCCCTTATTCTCGGTGGCTCCTTCGCCCTGCTGCCCACTGACGCGTGACTCCACCCACCCCCGCCATCGTTACCCAGAATGCTGTGAGCCCCCTGCCACGCTGGGCGCTATTGCTGCTGTGCCTTGCCTACGTGGTGCCCGGCTTTGTCGGACGTGATCCCTGGAAGAGTGCGGACGTCACGGCATTTGGCTACATGCTGGAACTGGCCCAGGGGCGTACCCCGTGGCTGAGCCCTCTGCTGGGTGGTATGCCACCGGAAACCGAGGGGCTGCTGCCCTACTGGATCGGGGCGTGGGCCATGCAGATCGCGCCGCAATGGCTGTCGCCCGAGATGGCGGTGCGCATTCCCTTTGCCGGCCTGCTGGTCCTCACGCTCATCGCCACCTGGTACGGGGTGTACTACCTGGCACGCAGCCCCGGCGCCCAGCCCGTGGCCTTCGCGTTTGGCGGTGAGGCCCCGCCCCTTGACTATGCCCGCGCCATTGCCGACGGTGCGCTGCTGGCACTGATCGCCTGCCTGGGCCTCGCCCAGCTATCGCACGAGGTCACCAGCTATCTGGTGCAGCTCAGTTGCACGGCCTTGCTCTTCTTCGCAGTGGCTGCCATGCCGCACCGCACCGTGGCGCCTGCGGTGGCACTGGTGGCGGGCCTGGCCGGGCTGACGCTGGCGGGGGCCCCCGCGCTGGCCGCGATGCTGGGCGTGGGCAGCATGGTGCTGGTGGTGCTGGCCCCTGGCAGCAACACCGACCGCAGGTGGCACTGGGCCCTGGCGCTGGCGGTTGTCACACTGGCCGCCGCGTGGCTGGCCTGGACACTGGACCTGTGGCGCTGGCGTATCGTCGGCACCAATGCGGGCGGCAAGGAGTGGCAGAGCCTGGCGCGCCTGTTGCTGTGGTTTGGCTGGCCCGCATGGCCCCTGGCGCTCTGGACGCTGTGGCGCTGGCGCAAGCAGATCGTCAACCGCCAAGGCCACCGGCACCTGCTGCTGCCGCTGTGGTTCTCGGCTGTGTCCATTGCCGCCACCATCACCACCCAGCCCGCAGACCGGGCCTTGCTGCTGGGCCTGCCCGCCATGGCCTCGCTGGCGGCCTTTGCGCTGCCCACCTTGCGCCGCAGCGTGGGCGCACTGATCGATTGGTTCACCCTGCTGTTTTTCACCGTGTCCGCGCTGGCGATCTGGGTGATCTGGATTGCCATGCAGACCGGCGTACCCGCCAAACCGGCCGCCAACGTGGCCAAGCTCGCGCCCGGGTTTGTGCCCCAGTTTTCGGCGCTGGCGCTGGTGGTGGCCCTGGCTGCCACCGTGGGCTGGTGCAGCCTGGTCTGGTGGCGCGCGTCCCGCGACCGTGCCCCTATCTGGAAGAGCCTGGTGCTGCCCGCCGGGGGTGCAGCCCTGGGCTGGGTGCTGTTGATGACACTGTGGCTGCCACTGCTGGACTATGCGCGCAGCTATAGCCCTCAGGTGCGCAGTGTTGTGGTGGCCCTGGGCCCCGCCCCCGGGTGCATCCAGACCGCGGGACTCAACCGCGCCCAGGTGGCCGCGCTGCAGTACCACGGCCAGCTCTCGCTGCAACGCGCGGGCCTGCAGGACGAGTGCCAATGGCTGCTGGCAGACATTGCCTCCTGGCCTGCATCCGAGCGCATGGTCAACGCCGTCCTGTGGGAGCCCAAAGCCACCCTCCCCCGCCCGACAGACAAGAACGACCACCTCCTGCTGTTCCACCGCAAGGGCACGGCGCGCTGATGTCGGAGCGCTCCACCATCACCCGGCATGCCCTCACGGTGCTGGCCGGGCAGTTGGCTGTCATGGCGTTCGGCGTGACAGACACCATCGTCGCCGGCCGCTACAGCGAATCCTCGCTTGCAGCGTTGTCCGTGGGCTCGGCCATTTTCATCAGCGTCTATGTGGCGCTGATCGGTGTGCTGCAGGCGCTGCTGCCCGTATGGGCGGAGCTGCGTGGCGCACGCGAGACCGAGGGTGTTGGCCGCTCGCTGCGCCAGGCCCTGTACCTGTGTGGCGCGGCCTCGCTGATCGGCCAGGCGGTCTTGCTGTCCCCGGGCCCCATCCTGCACTGGACCGAGGTGCCGGTCGCCCTGCGCGCTGACGTGGAGAACTACCTGGCGGTGCTGGCACTGGCGCTGCCCCCAGCCCTGCTTTTTCGCATTTACAGCACCCTGAACCAGGCCCTGGGCCGACCCCAGCTGGTGACCTGGCTGCAGGTGGGCTCGCTGTTCATCAAGCTGCCGCTGTCGGTGTGGTTCACGTTTGGTGGTGCGGGCCTGCCCGCGCTGGGCGTGGTGGGCTGCGCCTGGGCCACGCTGGTGGTCAATGGCAGCATGCTTGCACTGGCAGTCTGGCTGCTGCGCACCCAGGACCTCTACGAACCCCTGGACCTGTGGCGCCGCATGGAGCCGCCGCACTGGCCCACCATTGCCGGCTTTGCCCGGCTGGGCATTCCGGCCGGTCTGGCCGTAATGGTCGAGGTGACATCGTTCACGCTGATGGCGTTGTTCATTGCACGCCAGGGCACCACGGCCTCTGCGGCCCACCAGATTGCTGCCAATCTGGCCGCCGTGCTCTACATGGTGCCGCTGTCGCTGGCCATCGCCACCAGCGCACGGGTCAGCTACTGGCTGGGTGCAGGCAACCCGGCGCAGGCGCGCAAGGTGGTTTTTATAGGTTTTAGACTGTCCGCGCTTATTGGTATTGCGCTAGCAGCTATATTATTTATAGCAAAAGACCATCTTGGCGGTGTCTACTCCACCAACGCCGGTGTGGTGGCGATGACGGGGGGTGTGCTGGTGTGGGTGGCTGCGTACCACGCGGCCGACGCACTGCAGACCCTGTGCGTGTTTGTGCTGCGCTGCTACCGCATTACCCTGGCCCCGCTGGCCGTGTACTGCGCCTTGCTATGGGGTGCGGGCCTGGGCGGTGGCTATTGGCTGGCCTACACGGGCCACGGCCCTTGGGCCGGGGTCCCTTCGCCCACGCCATTCTGGGCAGCGAGTGCCATCGCCCTGGCGGTCACGGCCGTGCTGTTTGTCGCCATGCTCTGGCGAGCCATCAGCCCGGCAGCAAAAACCCACGCAGCCGGTTCGCCGGGAAGGTGACCGAAAACACCGAGCCCTTGCCCAGGGTGCTGGAAATGTCCAGTGTGGCGCCGTGGCGCTGCAGCACATGCTTGACGATGGCCAACCCCAGGCCCGTGCCCCCGGTTTCGCGCGATCGGCTGCGGTCCACGCGGTAGAAGCGCTCCGTCAGGCGCGGAATGTGTTCGGGGGCAATGCCCGGGCCCGTGTCGTGCACCGAAAAGACGGCACGGCCGTCGTCCTTGCGCACCCACTCCACAGCGATGGAGCCACCCGCCGGCGTGTAGCGCACGGCGTTGTTGACCAGGTTCGACAGCGCGCTCTGCAACTCGGCGGGCACGCCTGCAATCTCGCCCTCAGAGCGCAAGGCCTCTACAGCCGGGAACCGCATCGCGTGTGGGCGCTGCTGGGTCTGCGTCAGCAGGGAAGACAGGGCGCGGCCCTCTTCCTCGCAACGCTGCATCAGCGATTGCACCGGTGTCCACTCAGCCATGCCGGGTGGCGGGCTGCCCTCCAGGCGCGACAGGGTGAGCAGGTCCTGCACCACGCTCTGCATGCGCAGCGCCTGCTGCGCCATCATGCCCAGGTAGCGAGAACGCTCATCGGCGCTCAGGGGCAAGGTCTGCAGCGTCTCGACAAAGCCGGTCAGCACCGTGAGGGGTGTGCGGATCTCGTGCGAGACATTGGCCACGAAGTCGCGCCGCATGGCGTCTGCCTGCTCCAGTGCCGTGACATCGCGCGACAGCAGCAAGGTACGCCCATCGCCATAGGGGTGCAGGTGCACCGAAATGCGCACCGGGCGCGAGGGCGTGCTCAGGCGCCCTTCCAGCACCACGTCGCTGGAGAAATCCTTGGCCGCGAAATAGGCCGTGAACTCCGGGTTGCGCAGCAGGTTGCCGATGGACTGCATCACGTCGCGCTGGGCATCAAAACCGAACTGGTTGGCCGCCATCTGGTTACACCACTCGATCCGGCCCTGGGTGTCGAGCAGCACCACGCCATTGGGTGAGGCCTGCAGGGCGGCCAGGATCTCTTGCAGCCGGTCCTGGCTGTCGCGAACCAGGGCCTCCTGTTTGCGCAGCAGGCGCCGTGCGCGGTCCGCCGCCTCGCCCCAGATGCCACGCATGGACGGAACCTCCGCCAGATCGCCGGTGCGCAGCCAGCGCAGCACGCGCGCGCCACGCAACAGGTCCCACACAAACCAGGCCCAGGCTGCCACGGCGGCACCCAGCGCAGCCCCCCAGGAGCCGCTGTACCACCAACCCACACCACCACCCGCCAATTGCCACAGCAGGAAATACGAAATACGCCACAGCATGCGGATAGCAAAGCCTTCTCAGAAAACCGGGAACGCGGCACGCGCGCCCATTGAATGCATCAGACCGACCACATCAGGCCTCCAGCGCCCGTCTGCGCCGCGTCGTCAGGCCTGCAGCTGCACCTGTGGCTGGGCTGTCAGCCGGTAGCCCGCGCCGCGCACGGTTTCCACCATCACGGACGCAGCGCCCAGGGCTTCGCGCAAGCGCTTGACATGCACATCCACCGTCCGCTCCTCGATGAAGACATGGTCACCCCACACCTTGTCGAGCAGCTGCGAGCGGCTGTGCACGCGCTCTGCGTGCTTCATCAAAAAATGCAACAGCTTGAATTCAGTGGGGCCCACCTTGAGGGGCTGCGCCTGGAACGACACACGGTAGGTTGCGGCGTCCAGCACCAGCTCACCAATGGTCACGCTGTCGCTCACCTGCTCGGGCGCACGCCGGCGCAGCACGGCCCGGATACGGGCCAGCAGCTCCTGCGTGGAGAATGGCTTGGTGATGTAGTCGTCGGCACCTGCATCCAGCCCGGCAATCTTGTCGGGCTCATCGCCCCGAGCCGTCAGCATGAGGATGGGGATGGGCTTGGTGCGGCTGTCGGCCCGCCATTTGCGGGCCAGCGACAGGCCGCTTTGTCCAGGCAGCATCCAGTCGAGCAGGATGACATCTGGCAGCACGGCATCCAGCTCACGCTGGGCCGAGTCTCCGTCTTCCGCCCAGAAGGGCTGGAATCCGTTGTGGCGCAGATTGACGGCAATCAGCTCGGCAATCGCGGGTTCATCCTCGACGATAAGGACGCGTGGGAGCTTTCTCATGGTGTTGCCAAAGCCCTTTCTTACAGCACGGCCGACTCGATCTCGTCGAGGGCAGTGTGGCGCACATCCTTGCCCTTGACCAGATAGATGATCAGCTCGGCCACGTTCTTGGAGTGGTCTCCGATGCGTTCGATCGCCTTGGCCAGGAACAGCAGGTCCAGGCTGGGCGAGATGGTGCGGGGGTCTTCCATCATGTAGGTGATGAGCTTGCGCACAAAGCCGTCGAACTCCTTGTCGATGAGGTCATCCTCCTTGAGGATGGCCACGGCCGCCTTGACGTCCAGGCGCGCAAACGCATCCAGCGTCTTGCGCAGCTGGCCCGAGGCCAGCTCGGCCGCCGTGCGCAGGTCGCTCGACGGCAGCGAGCGCGGTGCCCCGCCTTCAATGATGGAGCGCACCATGCGGGCCATCTTGTTGGCCTCGTCGCCCATGCGCTCCAGGTTGGCAGTCGCCTTGGAGAAGGCCAGCAGCAGGCGCAGGTCGCGCGCAGTGGGCTGGCGGCGGGCGATGATGGAGGACAGCTCCTGGTCGATCTCAACCTCCATCGCATTGATGCGGGTTTCCATCGAGGCCACGGTCTCCACGGCCTCCAGGCTGAACTGGGACAGTGCGTAGACCGCCTGGCGGATTTGAGATTCCACCAGGCCGCCCATTTCCATGACGCGGGCGGAGACGCTGTTGAGTTCGCTGTCGAACTGGGAGGAAAGATGTTTGTCTGGCATTTGGCGTACAACCTCACGGTTATGAATCAAATCTGGCCCTGGCGCTTATCCATCAAGCGCTAGTAGCTATAAATAGAGTAGCAATCACCCATTAGCCGAAACGGCCCGTGATGTAGTCCTCGGTTTCCTTGCGCTCGGGCTTGAAGAAGATCTGTTCGGTGGCACCGAACTCGATCATCTCGCCCAGGTACATGTAAGCGGTGTAGTCGCTGCAGCGGGCGGCCTGCTGCATGTTGTGGGTCACGATGGCAATCGTGTAGTCGTGCTTGAGTTCGTCGATCAGCTCTTCAATCTTGGCGGTAGACAAAGGGTCCAGCGCCGAGGTGGGCTCGTCGAGCAGCAGCACCGAAGGCTTCACCGCCACACTGCGTGCAATGCACAAACGCTGCTGCTGCCCGCCGGACAGCGACAGGCCGCTCTGGTGCAGCTTGTCCTTCACTTCGGTCCACAGCGCGGCCTTGGACAGCGCCCATTCCACGCGGTCGTCCATCTCGCTTTTGCTCAGGCTCTCGTAGAGCTTCACGCCGAAGGCAATGTTGTCGTAGATCGACATGGGAAACGGCGTGGGCTTCTGGAACACCATGCCGATGCGCGCACGCAGCAGATTGATGTCTTGCTTGGCGTCCAGGATGTCCTGGCCGTAGAAGTTGATCGTGCCCTCGGCCCGCTGACCCGGGTACAGGCTGTACATGCGGTTGAGCGTGCGCAGCAGGGTGGACTTGCCGCAGCCCGACGGGCCGATGAAGGCGGTGACCTTGTGCTCGGCGATGTTCAGGCTCACGTTGCGCAGGCCCTGGAACTTGCCGTAGAAAAAGCTCAGGTTACGCAGTTCCAGCGCATTTTTGCTGGCGGTGGCAGTGGCGGTAGCAGTGGCGTTCATTGTCAAATCCTGAAAATGGAGGCGATCTTGTCGGTGTCTTCAGCAGAAACAGCTGGCGGGATCACACGCGGTTTTTCTCGCGCAGGAAGACCCGCGCCACGACGTTGAGGATCAGCACTGACAGCGTGATGAGCAGTGCCCCGCCCCAGGCCAAACGCACCCAGTTTTCATAGGGGCTCAGCGCAAACTGGAAGATCACCACGGGCAGATTGGCCATGGGCGCATTCATGTTGGTGCTGAAGAATTGGTTGTTGAGCGCCGTGAACAGCAGGGGCGCCGTTTCACCGCTGATGCGGGCCACAGCCAACAGCAGGCCGGTCATCACACCACTGCGGGCCGCACGCAAGGTGACCATGATGGACACCTTCCAGCGCGGCGCGCCCAGCGCAAAGGCGGCTTCGCGCAGGCTGCCGGGCACCAGGCGCAGCATGTTCTCGGTGGTGCGCACCACCACGGGCACGGCGATCAGCGACAGGGCCAGACTGCCGGCCCAGCCGGAGAAGTTGCCCACCGTGGCCACGGCAATCGCGTACACGAACAGCCCCAGCACGATGGAGGGAGCGGACAGCATGATGTCGGTCACGAAGCGCGTGAGCTCAGCCGTCTTGCTCTGGCCGCTGTATTCGGCCAGATACACACCCGCCAGCACGCCGATGGGTGTGGACACCAGCACGGTGAAACCCACCATCATCAGGCTGCCCACGATGGCGTTGGCCAGGCCGCCGCCTTCTGAGCCCGGGGCGGGTGTGGACTGGGTGAACATGTTCCAGTCCAGTGCGGCAAAGCCGTTGGACAGCAGCACGCTCAGAATCCAGAGCAGCACGAACAGACCCAGCACCATCGCGCCCAGAGACAGGGTCAGGCCGATGGCGTTGGAGCGCTGGCGCTTTTTGTAGAGTTGTTGGTTGAATTCCATGGGGCTTGTCTCAAAAGAGTGGGTTCATGGTCTGCGCTGTTGGCTGTCAAAGGCCCTTGGCCTTCTCGGCGCGCAGCAACATGATCTTGGCGGCCGACAGCACCACGAAGGTGATCACGAAAAGCAGGAAACCGAGAGCGAACAGCGTGGACAGATGAAAGTCTGCAGCCTCACCGAATTCATTGGCCAGCGTCGAGGCAATGGAAGTTCCAGGGGAGAACAGCGACGTGGGCATGCGGTTGGCGTTGCCGATCACGAAGGTCACCGCCATGGTTTCGCCGAGCGCACGGCCCAGGCCCAGCATGACCCCCCCAATCACACCCTTTTGCGTGTAAGGCAGCACCACGCGGCGCACCACTTCCCAGGTGGTGCAACCCAGGCCGTAAGCGGACTCACGCAGGATGGGCGGCACAATCTCGAACACATCCCGCATCACGGCCGCCACGAAGGGCAACACCATGAACGCAAGCACAATGCCCGCCGCCAGAATTCCAAAACCGTTGGTGCTGCCACCAAACAGGAAGCCCACCAGTGGCATGGAGCCCAGCAGCTTTTGCACAGGCACCTGCAGGTAGTCAGCAAAAAGCGGAGCAAAAACAAACAGGCCGAACATGCCGTAGATGATGGAAGGCACGGCTGCCAGCAGCTCCACCGCCGTGCCCAGCGGGCGACGCAGCCACACAGGGCAGGTTTCGGTCAGGAACAGGGCAATACCAAAGGCGAGTGGCACCGCAATCAGCAGCGCAATGCCCGCACTGGCCAGGGTGCCAACGATGGCGATGGCTGCACCGAATTCTTCGTTGACGATGTCCCACTCCACACGCCAGATGAACTGGACGCCGAACTTGTGAAACGCCGGCCATGCGTAGATAAAGAGCGAAACGATGATGCCGAGCAGCGCGGCCAGCACCAGCAAAGAGAGGCTCTGGGTCAACCGGTGGAAGAAGATGTCCTGCAGGCGCTGCCGCCTGGCAATCGACACCATGGTTTTTGTGGGGACGTCCGTCGTCTTGGCGGACACAGGTTGCGAACTCATGGTGGTTCCCACGCTCATGTTGACTCCCATCTGGCTTCTGGAGACTCCACAAACCAGCACCCATCGGCCAGACCGGCCGGCCGATGGGGGGTATTCTGGAGCAAACGAACTTACTTCTTGATCTGCGACCAGACCTTGGAGCGGATCTCGGCGGTCAGGCTGTCAGGCAGGGGCACATAGTCCAGATCTGCGGCCATGCCCTTGCCGTTCTTGAAAGCCCACTCAAAGAACTTCAGCACCTCGGCCGACTGGGCCTTGTCCGCCGGATCCTTGTACATGAGGATGAAGGAGGCGGTGCTCACCGGCCAGCTGTTGGCGCCCTTGGCATTCACCATCGAAATACCCATGCCAGGAGCGCTGAACCAGTCGGCGCTGGCGGCGGCTGCTGCAAACGTGGTGTCGTCAGGGCTCACATACTTGCCGTCCGCATTCTGGAGCTGCAGGAAGTTCATGTTGTTCTTCTTGACGTAGGCATACTCAACGTAGCCAACAGCGCCCTTCACGCGGGTCACGTTGGCAGCAACACCTTCGTTGCCCTTGCCACCGACCGAGGAAGCTGCTGGCCACTTCACCGCTGCGCCCTTGCCCACGGAATCCGCCCACTCTTTGCTCACGGCAGACAGGTAGTCGGTCCAGTTGAACGTGGTGCCTGAACCGTCAGCGCGATGCACCACGGTGATGTTCTGGTCAGGCAGGGTCTTGCCAGGGTTCAGGGCGGAGAGCTTGGCGTCATTCCACTTGGCGATCTTGCCCAGGAAGATCTCTGCCAGCACGGGGCCGGTCACACGCAGTTCGCCGGGCTTGAAGCCGTCCAGGTTGATCACAGGCACCGTGCCACCGATGATCGCGGGGAACTGCACCATGCCGTCCTTGTCGAGGTCTGCACCTGATACCGGAGCGTCCGTGGCACCGAAGACAACGGTCTTGGCACGGATCTGGCGGATGCCACCGGAGGAACCGATGGACTGGTAATTGAGACCCGTTCCGGTTTCCTTCTTGTAGGCTTCGGCCCACTTGGCATACATGGGGAACGGGAAAGTTGCGCCTGCGCCGGTGATGTCCGCCGCAAAAGCACTGCCGACAGCCATCGAGGCCAGTGCTACAGCGACGGTTTTGAGAAATGCGCGTTTCATTAATTACCTTTCGGCTAGGGTTAACAGGAACAGCACGAACTCTAGGGCGGCAAGATGACAATTCAGTGACACAAATAGCAACCTTCAGGGCATTGCCACAAACACACCGAGTAACCCCCTGGATGGGTCACTCATTTGTCACAAATCTGGAACACACTTCCAAGGTTCTAAACCCCTTCTCCCACCTGCTGAAAGGCTGCAGCAACAGCCTTTCAGAAAGCTCGCGGTACGATGCCGAACGAAGCTCCCACCAGAAAAACATGCAGAACGGCACACGCCTCGCCGCGGTCGACCTCGGCTCCAACAGCTTTCGCCTTGAAATCGGGCGCTATGAGTTCGGCCACATACAGCGGGTGGAATACATCAAGGAAACCGTGCGCCAGGGCAACGGGCTGGACGAAGACCGCAACCTGACACAAGACGCCATGGAGCGCGGCTGGGCCTGTCTGGCGCGATTTGGCGAGCGGCTAGCCGGCTTCCCCCGCGCCCAGGTACGGGCCGTGGCCACACAGACCCTGCGGGAAGCCCGCAACCGCGAGGAATTTCTGTCCCGAGGCAGCGAGGTGCTGGGCTACCCCATCGACGTGGTGTCAGGCCCTGAAGAAGCCCGACTGATCTATCAGGGTGTGGCGCGGCTTCTGCCGCAATCGGATGAACGCCGACTGGTGGTCGACATCGGGGGCCGCTCCACCGAACTGATCCTCGGCCAACAGTTCACCCCCCATGCGGTGGCGTCGTTCCGCGTCGGCAGCGTCGCCTGGTCACAGCGCTACTTTGCCAACGGCGAGTTCACCGCCCAGGCCTTCCTGGCCGCCGAGATCGCTGCAAAAGCGGTGCTGGACGAAGCCTTGGCGACCTTCCGGCCGGATGCCTGGGAGGTTGCCTATGGCTCGTCGGGCACGGCGGGTGCCGTCGGGGATGTGCTTGCGGCCGCAGGTGGCCCCGAAGGTCTCATTACCCGCGATGGCTTGAACTGGCTGCATGACCGCATCCTGCGCGCGCAAAACGCCGACCGCCTGCGCATGGACGGGCTGAAAGAGGAGCGACGCGCAGTCATCGGGGGCGGCATCAGTGTGTTGCGCGCCATTTTTGACCTGCTGGACATCAACGAAATGCAGGTTGCGCAAGGGGCATTGCGCCAAGGTGCCCTCTATGACCTGCTGGACCGCGAGCAACCTGGAACCGACCTGCGCACCACCACCGTCAACGGGCTCATGCAGCGCTTTGGTGTAGACATGGAGCATGCTGAGCGGGTGGCACACACGGCCTGCGTGCTGTTTGACCAGGCAGCCCCCGCAGACAGTGAGCGCGCATCCCGCAAACTCGACTGGGCCGCCCGCCTGCATGAGATTGGCTGCCTCGTATCGCACAGCGACTACCACCGCCACGGCGCCTACATCCTCGACAACACCGATGCCGCAGGCTTCGCCGTGCCCGAATTGCACCGGCTGGGTGTGCTGGTGCAAGGGCAACGCGGCAAAGTCCGCAAGCTCGGCGCAGACTTGGATGACCCCACCTTCGTGCTGCAACTGCTGAGTCTGCGACTTGCCGTGGCCCTGTGCCACGCACGCCGCGACCCGGACACATCAAGCCTACGACTGCAACGCGATGGGCAACGTTTTTACGCCAGCGCCCGGCCCGGCTGGGCTGCGGCCTATCCGCAGTCGGCACACCTTCTGCGCGAAGAAGCGCAAGCCTGGCAAAAAACACCGTGGGAACTGTCCCTTGACCTACCCTGAGGATCAGCAATAAACTATATAAACTGTTTATACCGTTTATTTTGATATTGCCATGACCACCTCCAGCACAACGCCAAGCACTCCTTCCACGCCTGCCGCGCCAGCCCCCGCTACACAACCAGTCAAAGCCGCCAAGCCAACCAAGGCCACGACGCCAGCCGCTGCCTCGACACCGAAGCCAGTCAAAAAGGCTGCCATCAAGAAGACGCCTGCAACCAAGAAGCCCGTGGCGGCAGCCCCCAAAGCCCCCAACACTGCAGCACCCGCAGTTGCGAAAAGCACCAAAGCCCCCAAGGTCAAGAAGCCCAAGCTGGTGCGCGACAGCTTCACCATTCCCAAGGATGAGTACGCAGTGATTGAAACACTCAAGCAACGCGCGGCCGCCCTGGCCCAACCCGTCAAGAAGAGCGAACTGCTGCGTGCGGGGCTCAAGGCTCTTGCTGGCCTGTCTGACAGCGCTCTGCGCAGTGCATTGCAGGCCGTGCCCTCTATCAAGACCGGGCGCCCAAAGGCTGAGACCACAGCACCGGCCCCCGCAGCGAAGGCCAGCGCCAAATCATCGGCCCGCAGCAAATAGTTGATTGCGGTTTGCAGGGCGCAGCGAGGTAGTGACGTCTCCCGCGCCCTCCCACAGGCTTGCTTGGCTAGAGAAACTCGGGCGACTGCACGGTCAACAGCACCGTCTGGCTCTGGTCCAGTCGATGGCGCTGACGGAGCCACCACACAGCGCCTTTGCGAACGGCACATTCGTTAGCCTTCAGCTCCAGCAACTGGGCAATGGTCTGCCCCAGCACCGGCTGGTGCCCGACAACCAGCACCGCACCTTTGGCTCGGGGCCACTGGGCTAACTCCAGCAGGTCCTGGACGCTCCCGTCCGGCAACAACTCCGACCTCATCTTGAATTTTCGCCCCAGTGCGTTGGCCGTCTGCTCCGTGCGCCGCGCGGGGCTGGCCAGCACACGCAGGCCTTCGGGCAACTGGCGGTCCAGCCACGCAGCCATGCGCGCTGCCTGCTTCTCCCCCCGGGAGGTCAGGGCCCGCGCCAGATCGTCACTACCATCCTGAGCTTCTTCTGCTTCAGCATGGCGCCACAGGATCAGGTCCATCATGCCGTCCTTTGCGCCACGCGGGAGATAGAGGAGTCGGGCCCGTAGCGCACCATCAGGGCGTCCTGCGCACCCAGCCCATCCACTGGACGCGGCGCACGGTCGTAAGTGCCGCGTGCGTTCAACGTCCAGGCATCCCGGTCATCGTGCAAGTAGGCAACCAGGCATTCATCCACGATCTGCTGGCGCAGGCCGGGGTCAGTCACTGGCCAGGCCAGCTCCACGCGCCGCATCATGTTGCGGTTCATCCAGTCAGCACTGGAGAGGTACAAGTCTTCTTCCGCACCCGAGCAAAAATAAAAGACACGTGTGTGCTCCAGAAAGCGGCCGATCACCGAGCGCACACGGATGTTGTCTGTCACACCAGGCACCTGCGCTGCCAACATGCAGGCACCGCGCACGATGAGGTCAATCCGCGCCCCGCGTTGGCCTGCCAGGATCAGCGCGCGTATCAACGACTCGTCCGTGAGCGCATTCATTTTGGCGACGATCCGCGCATCCTCACCACGGCTTGCAGCCAGGCCGACCTGCTCAATCTTCTCGATCATGCGGCGGTGCAGATGAAAGGGCGCCAACATGAGCTTGCGCAGCTTGGGTGGACGGTTCTGGCTGGCCAGATGGTTGAACACCCCATCCATGTCGGCGGTGGTTTCCTCGTCGGCTGTGAGGTAGCTCAGGTCGGTGTAGAGCTTGGCCGTGCGCACGTTGTAGTTGCCCGTGGAAAGGTGTCCATAACGCCGCAATTGCCGCCCTTCCCGGCGTGTGACCAGCAGCATCTTGGCATGCGTCTTCAGCCCCACCACGCCATACACCACCTGCGCACCAATCGACTCCAAGGCTTCAGCCCAGTTGATGTTGGCTTCCTCATCAAAACGCGCCTTCAGCTCCACAACAGCCATGACCTCCTTGCCCCGCCGGACCGCCTCGGAGAGCAAGTCCATCAGTTCCGAGTCAGCACCCGTGCGGTAGATGGTCTGCTTGATGACCAGCACCTGCGGGTCGTTGACGGCCTCGCGCAAAAAGGCCAGCAGGCCATCGAAACTCTCGAAAGGCTGGTGGATCACAACGTCTCGCTGGCGCAGTTGCTCCATGATGGAAGCCCCAGGCTGCAGTTGCCGCGGCCACGAAGAGCTCCAGGCCGGAAACAACAAGGCCGGGTCGTTCACCAGATCCACCAACTGCGTCAAGCGCACCAGGTTCACAGGGCCATGCACTCGGTAGAGGGCCGCGGTCGGCAGACCGAATTGCTCCAACAAAAAATCTGACAGGAACTTCGAGCAGCCCGCTGACACTTCCAGCCGCACTGCCTGCCCATAGTGGCGATGTTGCAGCCCCTGCCTGAGTGCCGTGCGCAGATTGCGCACATCCTCTTCATCCAGTGCCAGATCAGAGTGGCGCGTGACACGAAACTGCGAGAACTCGGTCACCTCCCGGCCCGGAAAGAGGTCCTCCAAATGCGCGCGGACGATGCTCGACAAACTCACAAACAGCGCCCCCTTGGGCGCCACCTTGGCGGGCATGCGGATCAGGCGCGGCAGTGCACGCGGCACCTTGACAATGGCGATTTCGTTTTCTCGGCCAAAGGCATCGCGCCCCTTAAGGCGGACAATGAAGTTCAGCGACTTGTTGGCGACCTGCGGGAACGGATGTGCGGGGTCTAGCCCCACCGGAATCAGCAGGGGACGGACTTCACGCACGAAGTAATCATGCACCCAGCGTTTTTGCTCGGGCGATCGGTCTCCGTGGCCCACGATGCGGATGCCGTGCCTGGCAAACGCAGGCACCAGGGCATCGTTGTACAAGGTGTATTGCCGCTCCACCAGATCGTGGACTTTGGCAGAGAGCGCCTCGAACGATCCCGTGGTGTAGAGCCCCTTGGTCTCCCCCTTCTTGGCAGCGGTGATGTGGGGAGCCGCCCGCACCTCGAAGAACTCATCCAGGTTGGAAGACACGATGCACAGGTAGCGCAAGCGCTCCAGCAAGGGAACATCGGTACGAACCGCCCAATCGAACACCCGCTCGTTGAACGCAAGAATGCTGTGATCACGGTCCAAAAACATGGTCGGTGGCGCGCCAGGGGCTGTGACCTCGGGCAGCACATGCTCATGGTCTGGCAACAGGGCCAGGGATGGATCTGCCAGAGCGTCTAAACGCTCGCGCTGCAAAGAAACAGCATCAATAGGAAGCAAGGGCAACATGGATACGCGGATGCGGCAAGTGCAGGATGGCTCCAGTATTTAGCGACCAGATGACAATGATGTGACAGTCTTTGTGACAGACACAAAAGCACCCGCACTGGCGCTGCGCACAGGCACTAGGTGCTGTTGAAACAATTGTGCGGCCTGGGCCCAGGTGAAGTCCAGCGCACGGCTGCGTGCCTCTGAACGCGGGGTGGCCAATGCCTGCTGACTGGCTGTCAGCAAGTTGTCATGCAGCACACCGCCTTGCGGCGCCCGCCCCTTGTGCACTCCAAGCACCTCCATGGGCCCATCTACAGGGAACGCAGCCACAGGGGTTCCGCAAGCCATGGCTTCCAGCATCACGAGGCCAAAGGTTTCGGAGCGACTGGGAAAGACAAAAACATCTGCCGCTGCATACACCTGCGCCAGGGCTGCTCGGTCCAAAATGCCCAGCCAGCGGACCTGTGGGTACTTCGCTTTGAGCCGGGCCTCCAGCGGCCCCACACCACACACCACCTTGGTTCCAGGCATGTCGAGTTGCAGGAAGGCCTCAATGTTCTTTTCGTAGGAAATGCGCCCCACATATAAAGACACAGGATGGGCCAATGCACCGGTAAGTGGGCTTTGACAGACCGCCCCATGGAAAGGAAAGGCCTGGGTATCCACGCCGTGGGTCCATGG
The DNA here is from genome assembly GCA_018780365.1 of Acidovorax sp. Taxonomy (GTDB): domain Bacteria; phylum Pseudomonadota; class Gammaproteobacteria; order Burkholderiales; family Burkholderiaceae_C; genus Acidovorax. The sequence continues at coordinate 29,791 of JADMJR010000113.1, forward strand.
GCGCAGGTTGCGAAAGCCCCGCTGCTCCAGCATCTGCAACACCCCATGCGTGGGCACCATCACACCAGACGATGGCCGGTGAAAATGCCGAAACAGCGCGTACCCCCATGCCAACGGAACACGCAGCGCAGCATGGAGGATTTCCGGGAACTTGGTATGGAACGCGGTCGTGAATGCCAGACCGCGACGCAAACAATAGCGGCGCCCCGCCCACCCCAGCGGCCCCTCGGTAGCCAGGTGGATCGCGTCGGGCTGCATGGCATCCAGCATCTTGCCCACCAGTTGACCCGGACGTACGGCCAAGTCAATGCCCGCATAGCCCGGGCAAGGTCGGGTAGAAAACTGGCCAGGATGCAGCACTTGCACCTCGTGCCCGGCGCTTTCCAGTTCACGCACCAGCTCCAGCAAGGTCGTGACCACCCCATTGACCTGCGGCAACCACGCATCTGTCAGCAAAGCGATTTTCATGCGGTGACTCCAGCGTTCGTACGGGTCGTACTTGCCACAGATACAGCCGGCCACTGCAGGAGTTCGAGCCGACCATCCAGGTGTTCGACCAACGCCGTATGGCTTTCCACCCAGTCACCATCGTTGCAGTACAGCGTGCCACCGATCACCCGCATCTCTGCACGGTGGATGTGGCCACACACCACCCCGTCATGGCCACGACGGCGCGCCTCCGTGGCCACCGCCACCTCGAAGTCGGTCACGTAGTTGAGCGCCTTCTTCACTTTGCCCTTGAGGTAGGCCGACAGCGACCAATAGGGCAACCCCATGCGCGCGCGCAGCGTGTTGAGGTGGCGGTTGAGCTTGAGCGTGAATTCATACAGGTTGTCGCCCAGGTAGGCGAGCCACTTGGCGCACTGGATAACGCCATCGAAATGGTCCCCGTGCGTGACCCAGAGGCTGCGTCCGTCGGCCGTGGTGTGCACTGCATCCGCCACCACCTCAATGCCACCAAACGAGTGGCCTACGAAGGCCCGGGCAAACTCATCATGATTGCCCGGCACAAAAACCACCCGGCAACCCTTGCGCGCACGGCGCAGCAACTTTTGCACCACGTCGTTGTGAGCTTGAGGCCAGAACCATTTTCGGCGCAGTTGCCAGCCATCCACAATGTCGCCGACCAGATACAGATGGTCGCTGGGATGGTGCTTGAGAAAATCCAGCAAGGCGGCTGCCTGGCAACCGGGCGTGCCCAGGTGCAGGTCTGAAATGAACACCGCACGGTATCGGCGAGGCCCACCAGGAGGCGCATGCGTATCGGGCCCTGCATCATCCGGCCCCAGGGGCTCGTTCAACCAGGGGCCCAGTGCGTCGAACGCGGCGCGCATCAAGCCCCCAGGAAGTGCTTGCGATAGCGGGGGTGCAGGTCTGCCAGGCGCATCAGCATCGGCAGATCTGCGGTGTTGAAATCAGGATCCCAAGCGGGGGCGCCCAGCACGCGTGCACCCAGACGCAGGTAGCCCTTGATCAGGGCCGGAGGCTCCACGGCAATGGAACCATCGAGATGCTCCACAGGCAGTGGCAAGCGCGGCAGCACGTGGTATTCGATCGCAGCGAGGTGGGTCTTGCGCACCTGCTGCCAGATGCTGGCCGCAGCGTCGCCGCTGACCACACCGTTGTGGAGCATTGGAATGCTGGCGCAACCAATCATCGTGTCGAGCTGGTTTCGCACCATGAAGTCTGCCAACGCACTCCACAAGGCCATGATCACGCCACCATGGCGGTGATCGGGATGCACGCAGCTGCGACCCAGCTCCACCATGCGGGGACGCAGGGTGCGCAGGCGAGTCAGGTCGAACTCGGTGTCGCTGTAGGTACCACCCACCCGTTTTGCCTGCGCGGGCGTGAGCACGCGGTAAGTCCCAATGACTTGCTGGCTCTGGGCATCGCGCACCAGAAGGTGCTCACAGTAGTCGTCGAACAGGTCCGCGTCGTGGCCGGGGATGGGGGTCGTCAATCGAGCGCCCATCTCTGCCGCAAAAACATCGAACCGGAGCCGCTGAGCCTCACGCACTTCATCCAGATGCCGGGCCCACGCCACCTGGATGGCACCGCGTTCCTGGCAGGGCTTTGCAACCCCGGGGGCTGCGACCGGGCGATGGGCCGATCCATTGGCGACGGCATCAGGAGCGGGGGAAAGCGTCAGGTGGGGCAGTTCATTCATGGTGCAGCGTCTCCTTCTGTGAGGACGGGGCCGGCTGGAAGCTCCAGCCACTCGGGGAATTCGTTTCCCTGGGCTGAAGTGTCGAATTGGCACATGACGTCACCGTGTCGAAAACATGTCAATGTCATGACAAAAAGCACCCTCACTCCCCCGTTCCTGGCGGCCTGCTGGCCTGCATAATTGGCTCAGGAAACCGCACCGTGCCCGCATCTACCCCCACCCCTTCCCGTCGACCCATGACCGCCTTTATGGCGGTATTTGTATTGACGGCAATCTGTGCGGGCGCGTTGATATGGACCCTGGAGCGTCAGGAGCGCGCTCAGCAACGCACGCAGGCCGCAGACATGGCCGGTGACCATGTGCAAGCACTGCAACGGGCCATAGAACTGGGCCTGTCGGCCAACAACGCACTGGTGGCCCTGGTCCGCCAGGGGCAGGGGAATGTCACCCAGTTCGAGGAAGTGGGCACGCAGATGCTGCCGTTCTACCCAGGCATCGCAGCCATGGGACTCTCGCCCGGAGGGGTCGTGCGGCAGGTGGTGCCCCGGCAGGGCAACGAGAACCTGATCGGCTTTGATCAGCTCAAAGACCCACGGCAAAGCGCCGAGTCAATCCGCGCACGGGATACGGGCCTGCTCACACTGGCTGGCCCCATAGAGCTCGTCCAGGGCGGCTTGGGAGTCGTGGGCCGCCAGCCGGTGTACCTGGACGACGGCCAGGGGCGGCGCAGCTTCTGGGGGTTTACCTACGTCACCATCCGCCTGCCCGAGGTGCTGGCGGCCACCCGGCTACCCCAGCTCACTGAACGCGGCTATCACTACCGCCTGTGGCGCGTACGGCCCGACACTGGCGAAGAGCAGACCATTACCGCCTCCAGCCCTCCTCCCGGAAACGATGCAGAGGGCCGCTCATTGACACTGCCCAACGGACAATGGACGCTGAGCCTCGCACCCGCCAAGGGCTGGGGTGCGCCGGCCGTGTTGGCCCTGCGCTGCACCCTGGGTCTACTTTTCGCACTGCTGATGGCCTACCTCGCCCGCCTGCTCGTGGCCCTGAAGGCACACGAACGCGGTCTGGCCTTCCAGGTCGCCCAGCGCACTTCCGAGATCCAGGCCACCCAACAGCAGCTGCGGGCCACCATTGATGCTATCCCTGACCCCTTGTTCGAGTTGGATCAGGAAGGGCGCTATTGCAGCGTGCACAGCCAGCGCGCTGAGCTGCTGATGGAGCCAGCCGACCAGCTGATCGGACGCAATGTGACCGAGGTGCTGCCCGCCCTGGCAGCGCTGTCGGTCATGGACGTGTTGAACGAAGCCCAAACCCAGGGCTGGTCCACCGGGCGGCAGATCATGCTGGACTTGCCAAGCCTAGGGACCACTTGGTTCGAACTGTCAGCAGCCCGCAAACCGGGCTCTGCTGGCACCACTCCCCGCTTCATCCTGCTGTCGCGCGACATCACAGAGCGCAAACGATCGCAGGAGCAACTGCAGCTAACCGCCCAGGTGTTCGACCAGAGCAGCGAGGCCATAGTGATCGCCGACGCCTCCCATACCATCGTGCGCATCAACCGGGCGTTCAGCCGCATCACCGGGTACCCGGAGTCCGAGGCGGTGGGTCAGTCCGTGCGCCTGCTCACCGTGGCCGAATCCACGCAAGACTTCAACGCCGATGCCGTCTACGCCCGACTCACCCAGGAGGGGCACTGGGAGGGCGAAGCCTGGGGCCGGCGCAAGGATGGCTCCACCTATCCACAGTGGCTGTCGGTGAGCCGTGTGCGCGACGGCAATGGGTCCACCACCCATTCGATCACGCTGTTCCGCGACATCACCCTGCAGCGCGAAGCGCAGGACCGTGTCCAGCGCCTGGCCCATTTCGACCCATTGACCGACCTGCCCAACCGCGCACTGCTCGCCGAACGAGCCCGGCAGCACATTAGCAATGAGCAGGCCAAGGGCGGCACGCTGGCAATGCTGTTCCTGGACCTGGACCACTTCAAGAACGTGAACGACTCGCTAGGCCACCGGATCGGCGACATCCTGCTTGTGGCCGTTGCGCGCCGGCTGCAATCCTTGCTGAGCCCCCAGGACACTGTCTCACGCCTGGGGGGCGACGAGTTTCTGCTGCTGCTACCGTCAGCCTCGGCAGCCCATGCGGCCGAAGTGGCCACCCGGCTGCTGGCCGCCGTGGCTCAGCCTTTTCAGATCGACCCCTACGAACTCACCACCACACTGTCTGTAGGCATTGCGATGTACCCGGCCGATGGGGATTCCTTCGACACCCTGTACCAGCGTGCGGATGCCGCCATGTACCGCGCCAAGCAGAGCGGGCGCAACCGATATGGCTTCTTCACGGCAGATCTGGAGGCCCGCACAGCCCGCGCCCTGCAGATAGAAAATGCCCTGCGCCGCGCCCTGGAGCGCAGCCAGTTTGAATTGCACTACCAACCCCAGGTGTCGCTCATCACGCGCCAGGTCGTTGGCGCCGAGGCACTGCTGCGCTGGCGCCACCCAGAAATGGGCATGGTGTCTCCTGCAGAGTTCATCCCCGTCGCCGAAAGCAGCGGCATGATCGTGGCAATTGGCGAGTGGGTGCTCCATACCGCCGTGAACGATGCCAAGCGGTGGCTGGACATGCAACTGCCCCTGCGGGCCATATCGGTCAACCTTTCTGCCGTGCAGTTCCGTCACCCGCAGCTTCCCGAGATGGTGACGCGCTGCCTGCAGCAGGCCGGGCTTCCCGCACGCCGACTCGAACTGGAGCTGACCGAAGGCGCGGCTGTGGATGACCCAGCCGCCGCGCTGGCCATGATGGACCAACTGCACGACCGCGGGGTACGCCTGTCGATGGATGATTTCGGCACCGGCTATTCCTCACTGAGCTACCTCAAGCGCTTTCAGATCTACAAACTAAAAATAGACCAGTCATTTGTTCGCGACCTGGACGACGATGCCAATGACCGTGCCATCGTGAGCGCCATCATCCGCATGGCTCAGGCGCTAGGCATGCAGACCACAGCCGAGGGCGTAGAAACTGACGGTCAGCTCGAATTTCTGCGTGAGCAGGGCTGCGATGAGGGCCAGGGCTACCTCTTCAGTCGCCCCCTGCCCGCAAATGCTTTCGAGGCCTATCTGCGTGAGCGCCTGGGCAGTTAAGAACCCGGCCCAGCTACACCCGGAACAGCGCTCCCGCCCCTGCGACATACCCGCAGTAGGGTTGTAAGCCGGCACTGCTACACTTTGGTACAAGTTATTGAGGCCGTCTGGCCCTGCCGCCCGTACTGGTCTCTATGTCTCCGCTGTACAGCGCTCCGGAATTGCAGCGTCCTGGAGTTGCCCCCGATCCCCCCCTGCAACGCACCCTGCGTGAACAGCAGATCCTGCTCGACAGCGCGGGCGTAGGCATTGTTTTCCTGCGCCAGCGCAGCGTTGTCCGCTGCAACCAGCGGTACGCCGAAATTTTCGGCTACTCCAGCCCAGCCCGGCTGGTAGGACTCAACACTGAAGCCTTCTACCCCAACCGCGATGCGTTCCGGGAACTGGGGCGCTCAGCCTACCCCGTGCTCGCACAAGGACAGTCGTTTCGCGTGGAACGCCAACTGCGCCGCCGCGATGGCACGCTTTTCTGGGGAAGCCTCACGGGCAGGCTCATCAACCCGCACGACACCACCGAAGGCTCCATCTGGATCCTGGACGACATCGACGAGCAAAAGCGTGCCCAGGCAGCCCTGAGTGCGGCGGTTCGCGAAAAACAGCTGCTCTTTGACAGCGCCATGGTAGGCATCGTATTTCTGCGCGATCGCCACCTGACCCGGTGTAACGACCACTTTGAGCAAATGCTCGGCTTCCAGCCCGGCGAACTCATGGGCAGTTCGTCTCGACGCTGGTATGCCAGCGATGAAGCCTGGGAGGAAGTGGGCCACCGCTGCTACCCTAGTCTGGCCTCCGGACAGTCCTACGAAGGTGAAGTGGAACTGTGCCGCAAAGATGGCACGCCAGTGATCTGCGAAGTGCGCAGCAAGTCCATCGACCCGACCGATCCTTCCCAAGGGTCCATCTGGATCACCATGGACATCACCGACCGCAAACAGGCCCAGGCCGTGCTGGCCCGCGCGCACGAGGAGCTGGAACAGCAAGTACAAGACCGCACCCGCGAGTTGCGCGAGACGGTGGACAACCTGCACCGCGAGATCAGCGACCGAAAAGCCGACCAGGAGCGCATCTACTGGCTGGCGCACTACGATGCCCTCACCGGCCTGCCCAACCGCGCGCTGCTGGCAGAGCGTGCGCAGCAAGCCATCCAGCTAGCCCAGGAGAACAACACGCCGCTGGCCGTGATCTTTCTGGACCTGGACCATTTCAAGCATGTGAACGACTCGCTGGGCCACCGCGTGGGCGATACGCTGCTGGTCGAGATCGCCAAGCGGCTGCATGGCGTGGTACGCGACAAGGACACCGTGGCGCGTCTTGGTGGCGACGAGTTCATTTTGCTGCTGCCCGGCGCCAATGCCCATGGCGCGGCCCGCGTGGCTGGAAAACTGCAAGAGGCATCACGCCAGCACTATCAGATCGATCACCACGAGCTGACCATGGCCCCGTCCATGGGGGTCGCGCTGTTTCCTCAGGATGGTGCCGACTTCGACACCCTCACCCAGTCGGCGGACGTGGCCATGTACCGAGCCAAACTCGATGGCCGCAACACCTTCCGGTTCTTCACCCCCGAAATGCAGGCCCAGTCGGTGCGCGCCTTGCAGTTGGAGAATGCGCTGCGCCGAGCCCTGGAACGCGACCAGCTCCGGCTGCACTACCAACCCCAGATGAGCCTGGCCACAGGCACCGTGCGCAGCGTGGAGGCCCTGCTGCGCTGGCAACACCCGCAGCTGGGGCAAGTTTCACCCGCTGAGTTCATCCCCATCGCCGAAGACAGTGGGCAGATCCTGCAGATTGGCGAATGGGTGCTGCGCACCGCACTGGCTCAGCTCAAGGCGTGGCGCACCTGCGGCTTCCCAGGGCTCACGATGGCAGTGAATCTTTCTGCCATCCAGTTCCGCCAGCCCCAGTTGCCCGAACTCGTCAGCCGCATGCTGGCGGAGTTTGACCTGCCGCCCGATTCACTGGAGCTGGAACTGACCGAGGGCGTGGCCGTCGATGACCCACACGCCGCTGTGGCCACCATGGACCAATTGCACGCGCGAGGCGTCCGCATGTCGATGGACGACTTTGGCACCGGTTACTCGTCACTGAGCCAGCTCAAACGGTTCCAGATTTTCAAGCTCAAGATCGATCAGTCGTTCGTCCGCGACCTGGGCAACGATAGCAACGACCGCGCCATCGTGAGCGCCATCATCCGCATGGCACAGGCGCTAGGCATCCGAACCACGGCCGAGGGGGTCGAAACAGAATGCCAACTGGCGTTCCTGCACGCGCAAGGATGTGATGAGGCCCAGGGCTACCACTTCAGCACGCCGCTGCCTGCAGCGGAGCTGGAGGTCTTCATGCGCCAGCACCTGCACTGAACAGTTGGCGAAAGAGACCCCGTGGGGCAGACAACCGCCCCGCCTAATCCAGCCATTTCTGAAAGAACTGCGCCGACCCCATCTGCGGGTCCAGCGTGTAGGCCGCAAACCCCTCCCGGTCGTACGAGCGGATCGCACTCCGGTTGCCCGACAGTACCTCTAACGTGAGCTTGCAGGCCCCACGCGCCCGGGCCATGGCCTCGACCTCCTGCAGCATGCGCTGCGCAATACGGTGCCCACGCCAGGCCGAAACCACCACCACATCGTGCACATTGACGAGAGGTCGGCAGGCGAAGGTCGAGAACCCTTCAAAGCAGTTGATCAACCCCACAGCAGTTTCCGCCCCTGGTGTCGAGGTCGCATCGTCCACCCAGGCCATGATGCTGAATGCCTGGGGACGTTGGTGCAGCGCCTGGGCCAGCCCTTGCCGGACCTCGGCCCTCAGGGGCTGGCCACCGCCTGCCGCATCCTGCGCATACCCGTCGAGCAACGCCACCAACGCGGTGGCGTCACGGGGGTCGGCGTAGTCCACCCGTCGGACGGTGATGCGGGGTGTTGTGGAAAAAATCTGTGTCACGGTTCACTCCAGCGGCTCACGACGATGAGAATGGCGGTGCTGTGGGCTCCTGGCGCTACGCCTAGCCGCATCACCCCGCGCGGGCGGCGTCTGCCAGCCGCTGCGCACAGGAGCTGGCCAGTTGCGCATCCTGGGCCTCCACCATTACACGCAGCAAAGGCTCTGTGCCACTGGCGCGAATGAGCACGCGGCCTGAGGCACCCAGGTCCTGCTCCACCGCCTGGGTCGTGTCTGCCAAGAGGCGGTTGGACTTCCAGTCCTGGCCCGGGGCCAGGCGAACATTGAGCAGCACTTGTGGGTACAGCGTCACACCGCTCAACAACTGCGCCAGCGTCTGGCCGCTGCGCACACAGGCCTGCAGCACCTGCAGAGCGCTTACGAGGCCGTCACCCGTGGTGTGGCGGTCCAAAGCCAGCAAATGGCCAGAGCCTTCGCCTCCAAGCACCCAATGGTGGCGTGCCAGCTCTTCAAGCACGTAGCGGTCGCCCACCTTGGCGCGCACAAACTTCACGCCTCGGGCCTGCAAAGCTACCTCGACAGCCATGTTGGTCATCAGGGTACCCACCACACCAGGCACATGCTCGTCACGGCCCATGCGGTCCGAGGCCATCAGGTACAGCAGTTCATCGCCGTTGTACAGGCGCCCCATGGCGTCTACAACCTGCAGGCGATCCGCATCGCCATCCAGCGCGATCCCATAGTCCGCACGGTTGGCGCGCACAGCACGCACCAGGGCATCGGGATGTGTTGCTCCCACTTCATGGTTGATGTTCAGACCATCGGGCGCGCACCCGATCGAAAGGACTTCGGCGCCAAGCTCATGAAACACCTTGGGAGCCACCTGGTAAGCCGCGCCATGGGCGGCATCCACCACGATCTTCACCCCCTTGAGAGTCAGATCCTGCGGAAAGGTGCTCTTGCAGAACTCGATATAACGCCCCGCTGCATCATCCAACCGCCGCGCCTTGCCCAGGCTGGCCGAGTCGGCCCACACCGGAGACTCCCCCAGGGCCTCCTCAACCGCGAGCTCCCAGGCATCTGACAGCTTGGTGCCCTGTGCACTGAAGAACTTGATGCCGTTGTCGGGGTACGGGTTGTGGCTCGCGCTGATGACCACACCCAAACTGGCCCGCTGGGCACGGGTCAGGTAGGCCACGCCGGGGGTCGGCAGCGGCCCCAGCAGCACCACATCCACCCCAGCAGAGTTGAAACCTGACTCCAGCGCGCTCTCCAGCATATAGCCCGAAATGCGGGTGTCCTTGCCAATCAGCACCGTTGGACGCTCTTCTGTCTGACGCAACACCCGGCCCACCGCGTGGGCCAGGCGCAATACGAAATCTGGCGTGATGGGCGGCTGCCCCACCGTGCCACGGATGCCATCGGTTCCAAAATACTGGCGCGTCATGTTGTAGCGTCTCCTCGTGTTGATCTCGTTGTTGCTCTCATGGCCGGCGGCGGGGCATCACCTCACGCACGGTGGGTGGTCGCCCCCTAAGTCATCGTCAGCCAGCCCGCTGCATGGCAGACCACACGGCCAGCGCCGCCACCGTCTCTCTCACGTCATGCACGCGCACCACCGATGCACCGCGCTCCACAGCCAAAACGGCGGCGGCCACGCTAGGCACCATGCGCTGACCCACCTCCCACCCGGTCACAACGCCCAAAGACGACTTGCGCGACCAGCCGGCCAGCAAAGGATAGCCTGCGGTCAGCAAGGCGTCTTGCTTGGCCAGCAAGGCAAAGTTCTGCTCCACCGTTTTGCCAAAACCAATACCCGGATCCAAGAGAATCCGCGTCTTTTCGACCCCCCGGGCCATCAAGTTGTGCGCCTGCAGCTCCAAAAATGATAGCACCTGAGACACAACATCACCATCCATCGGCGCAGTCTGCATGGTCTGAGGATCGCGGTGCATGTGCATCAGGCACACCCCACATTGCGGGTGCTCCGCCACCACGCCCAGCGCACCCGGCTGCCGCAAGGCCCAGATATCGTTGACGATGTCAGCCCCGAGATCCAGCACAGCCCGCATCACCGCGGGCTTGTAGGTGTCCACAGACACAGGAACCCCCAGGGCAACGGCTTCACTCACCAGCGGCACGACACGGGCGAGCTCCTCGTCCAGAGGCACCGCCGGACTACCGGGGCGGGTGGACTCCCCTCCAATATCCAGGATATCGGCCCCGTCCTTGAGAAGTTGCTCGCAGTGCCGCAGGGCCGCCGCCGTGGTGCCATTGCGCCCGCCATCGAAAAAGGAATCAGGTGTAACGTTGACAATGCCCATGACCTGGGGCCGGTCAAGGTCAATGGAGAAGCGAGAGGTCTGCCAGATCATGAATTCATCAAAAGAAGCAACGAGGCGCGATTGCGTCGCCATCGGCACAACAAAACGCTAACGCCAAAACCATCGCCATGAAAAACGGGGCACAAGGCCCCGTTGGAACGGCTGGACCGGCAAAGCCCCTCAGGCTGCCGTAGGAGCGGTGTCCGTAGCTACCGCAGGCGTGCCACCGCTGGAATTGTCGCCACCTGAGGGCGGTGTTCGTGGCGTCCAGTCCTTGGGAGGACGAGGCTCCTTGCCAGCCATGATGTCGTCGAGCTGCTCGGTATCGATGGTTTCCCATTCGAGCAGGGCCTTGGCCATCGCGTGCATCTTGTCGCTGTTCTCTTCGATCAGGTGGCGGGCCAGGTTGTACTGCTCATCAATGATGCGGCGCACTTCCATGTCCACCTTTTCCATGGTCTGTTCGCTCATGGTGGTGGTCTTGGTCACCGAGCGGCCCAGGAACACTTCGCCTTCGTTCTCCGCATAGACCATGGGGCCCAACGCATCCGTCATGCCGTAGCGGGTGACCATGTCACGGGCAATGTGCGTGGCACGCTCGAAGTCGTTGCTGGCGCCGGTGGTCATCTGATTCATGAACACCTCTTCGGCGATGCGTCCACCAAACAGCATGCTGATCTGATTGAGCATGTACTCGCGGTCATAGCTGTATCGGTCCTGCGCGGGCAAGCTCATCGTCACACCCAGGGCACGGCCGCGAGGGATGATGGTGACCTTGTGCACCGGGTCGCACTTGGGCAACAGTTTGCCGATCAGCGCGTGCCCAGACTCGTGGTAAGCCGTGTTGCGGCGCTCTTCCTCGGGCATGACCATGCTCTTGCGCTCGGGGCCCATGAGGATCTTGTCCTTGGCCTTCTCAAAGTCCTGCATCTCCACAGTGCGGGCATTGCGGCGCGCAGCCATCAGGGCCGCTTCGTTGCATAGGTTGGCCAAGTCAGCACCGCTCATCCCAGGGGTGCCACGGGCGATGATGCCCGGGGCCACGTCCTGACCAATCGGGATCTTGCGCATGTGCACGTTCAGGATCTGCTCGCGGCCACGAATGTCGGGCAGCGTCACGTAGACTTGGCGGTCGAAGCGACCAGGGCGCAGCAAGGCAGCGTCCAGGATGTCAGGGCGGTTGGTGGCAGCCACCACGATCACGCCCAGGTTGGTTTCAAAGCCATCCATCTCGACCAGCATCTGGTTGAGGGTTTGCTCACGCTCGTCATTGCCACCACCCAAGCCAGCACCGCGCTGACGGCCCACGGCGTCGATTTCATCGATGAAGATGATGCAGGGGGCATTCTTCTTGGCGTTGTCGAACATGTCGCGCACGCGGGCAGCACCCACGCCGACGAACATTTCCACGAAATCAGAGCCCGATATGCTGAAGAACGGCACCTTGGCTTCGCCCGCGATGGACTTGGCCAACAAAGTTTTACCGGTACCGGGAGGGCCGACCAGCAGCAGGCCACGAGGAATGCGGCCGCCGAGTTTTTGGAACTTCTGCGGGTCTTTCAGGAAATCCACGACTTCCTTGACCTCTTCCTTGGCCTCGTCACAGCCAGCCACGTCAGCGAACGTGACCTGGTTGTTGTTCTCGTCAAGCATGCGCGCCTTGCTCTTGCCAAAGCTGAAGGCTCCACCCTTTCCGCCGCCCTGCATCTGGCGCATGAAGTACACCCACACGCCGATCAGCAGCAGCATGGGGCCCCAGCTGACCAACAGGGTCATGAGCAGGGAGCCTTCTTCGCGGGGCTTCACGTCAAACTTGACGTTGTGATTGAGAAGATCGCCCACCAAGCCCCGGTCCAACACAGAAGCATTGGTGCGGATCTTGCGGTCGTCGGTGGTGATGGCCACAATTTCGCCACCGCTCAGGCCTTCAGGGATGGTGGCGCTCTTGATACGATTGTTCCGGACTTCGTCGAGAAATTCGGAATAGCCGATGTGCCCTGCGCTGGCACCACTTCGGGTGTCAAACTGTTTGAACACCGTGAACAGCACCATGGCGATGACCAGCCATACGGCAATTTTTGAAAACCACTGATTGTTCAAGCGGGGCTCCAGTTGCAGGGAACAGAAAACGGACACACTGCCGTCACGGCGTATGTGTGGACCATTTTAGGTCTTTCAAGCCGCCAGGCCACTCTTATTCCCCCTCACGGCCATGGAATCAGCACGGACTTTGCCGCCGTATTTCACGGATTCTTGACCTGAGGCAGGCCTGCTCAGGCCGACTTTTTGAGTCCCATACCCACCAAAAAGGTCTCCGAGGACTTGTCTCGCGAGGCCTTGGGCTTCAAAGGCTTCACCACCTTGAAGGTCTGCTTGAACAAAGTCACCAGATCGCTGTAGCCGCTGCCATGAAACAGCTTGACCACCAGCGCGCCATCCGGTTTCAAATGGTTGCACGCAAAATCCACCGCCAGCTCCACCAAGTGGGCTATGCGGGCCGCATCTGCCGACTCGATACCCGACAGATTGGGGGCCATGTCCGACACCACCACATCCACCACCCGGCCGTCGAGCGCCTGCTCCAGGCGCTCCAGCACCTCGGGCTCCCGAAAATCGCCATTGAGATAGGTGACGCCTTCGATGGGTTCCATCGGCAAAAGGTCCAGTGCGATGATCACGCCGTTGAGCTGCCCCGCTGCTGCGCCAGAAGGTGACATGCGACGGCGCAGGTACTGGCTCCAGGCGCCCGGTGTCGATCCCAAATCGACCACGGTGTAGCCGGGCTTGATCAGCCCGAGTTGCTCATCGATCTCTTTGAGCTTGTAGGCGGCACGAGCGCGGTAGCCCTCTTTGTGCGCCAATTTGACATAGGTGTCATTGACATGGTCATTGAGCCACGCCTTATTGACCTTCTTGCTTTGGGTTTTGACTTTCATTACTTTTTTCTTCCTGCCTCGATAATACGGCCATGCCCCAAATTCAACTGACTCCCGCAGAGCGCCGGGAACAACGCGCCAATGCCCACCACCTGGACCCGGTCGTCCTGATCGGCGGCGATGGCCTTACCCCTGCCGTCCAAAAGGAGATCGACGCCGCGCTGAACGCCCACGGGCTGATCAAGGTGCGCGTTTTCAACGACGACCGCACCGCCCGCGAGCTGATGTACCAGCAACTCACGGCCGATCTCAACGCTGCCCCCATCCAGCACATCGGCAAGCTGCTGGTGCTGTGGCGCCCCCAACCTGTCAAGGAGCGCACCGTCGATGAGGGCCGCATGCCCGGCCCGCGCGACGTCAAGGTCCTGAAGTACAGCAAGCGCGGCGGCCAGCGCCCCGAGATCAAGCAACTGCGCGTGCTGGGCAACCAGCGCCTCACTTCGGGTGGGCAGATCAAGCGCGCCAAGCCCAAACAAAAATCCATCAAGAAGCGCCAGGCGGACTGATGAGCCCTGAAGCAGTCCCTGCAACCTTTGCAGCACCTGCCCGCAGTGCCCCCACCCGTCACATCCTTTGCATGAAGTGGGGCACGAAATACGGCCCCGAGTATGTCAACCGGCTGTATGCGATGGTCCGGCGGCATCTCGCTGGCGACTTCCGCTTCGTCTGCCTGACAGACAACAGCGCCGGCATCCGCAGCGAAGTGCAGTGCTTGCCCATCCCCCCACTGGATCTGCCGCCTGGCATTCCCGAGCGGGGTTGGACCAAGCTGGCCACCTTCAGCCAGGACTTGCATGGCCTGAAGGGAACAGCTCTGTTCCTGGATGTGGACGTCGTCATCACAGGCAGCCTGGATGATTTTTTCACCCAGCCTGGTGAATTTCTAATCATCCATGACTACAAGCGCCCCTGGCGCATCACAGGCAATTCGTCGGTGTACCGCTTTGAACTGGGCACGCACCCTGATGTGTTGGAGCACTTTCGCGGGCATTTTGCTGAAATTCGCACCCAGTTCCGCAACGAGCAAGCCTACCTGTCAGACTTCCTGCACCGCCAAGGCAAGCTCGCCTATTGGCCTGCGGCCTGGTGCCCGAGCTTCAAATACCATGGCATCCCGGGCTGGCCCACCAACTACTGGCGTGCCCCCTTTGTGCCACCCGGTGCACGCATCGTGATTTTTCACGGGGAATGCAATCCGCCAGATGCGCTGGCAGGCCGGCGCAACCGGCGCTTTCGCTACATACGGCCCGCAACCTGGGTGGCGGAGCACTGGCACGAATGACGGTTGCTGGCACAAGGCCTGACTACTCCACCGTGCCTCTAACCCCTGCTCGGTTCGCAGCCTCAACGGGCTGCTTCTCCATCCCTATTCCGCAGCGTCCATTTCGCCGTCTGACGGCAACTGCATCGCCCCAGGGCCTAAGGTGTGCCACAACACCGCCGTTGCACAACACCACTGCAGCACGTACATCACCAACCCCACGCTGTGCCACAAGCGCAGATCTTGCCGGGCCACGATGCGTGGCGCCACACCAAACTGGGAAAGCAGCGCGAGCAGCATGCCACCCAGCACAAAAAACATAGCAGCTTGTGCCCATAGATACTGCGCCAGGGCATGTTTTGGCCTGGAAAACATCAACAGCAGCACACAGCAGACGACGGTGACCCAGGTCTGGGCCGCAAAAAGCTTGGCGGCCATGCTGCCGGCAATGGATGGAGACGGAAGGTGCACAAACAGCAGCGGCACGACCAGAAAGCCGATCGTGGTCAGACTGCCCCACCAGAGGGCAGCGACCAGAGCAGGAAGGCGGTGGCGCATATGCTGCCTGATAGTGCTCACAGGTAGCTGACAGCCACCACCTCGTAGCGCCGGATGCCGCCGGGCGCCTGAACCTCCGCCGTATCGCCCTCCTCCTTGCCGATCAGCGCACGGGCGATGGGGCTGGAGATATTGATCAAGCCTTGCTTGAGGTCCGCTTCATCTTCGCCCACGATCTGGTACTTCACCGTATCGCCAGACTCCTCGTCTTCCAGTTCGACCGTGGCGCCAAAGACCACCTTGCCACCACCGTCCACACCGCTGGGGTCAATGACCTGTGCCACAGAGAGCTTGCCCTCGATCTCCTGAATGCGGCCCTCAATGAAACCCTGGCGATCCTTGGCCGCGTCGTAGTCGGCGTTTTCGCTCAGGTCGCCTTGCGCACGGGCTTCGGCGATCGCGGTGATCACGGCAGGCCGTTCCACGGTCTTGAGGCGGTGCAACTCCTCCTTGAGCTTTTCAGAGCCGCGCTTGGTAATCGGAATAGTGGCCATTTGGTTGAGACTCCACAAATCAAAACGGTGAAAGCGCAAAGCACTTCCACCGGTCAGCTGCCATGCCACACCCCGGAGCATGCCGGGTGATGTGAATGGCCAATCTACAAAAGGAAACCGCCGCACGTTGCCGCGCGGCGGTGTCTGGTCAAGGGCAGATTATGCCGCTTTTACAGCGGCACAAGCCACCATCAGGCCGCGATTAAGCGACCAATTGGGCGTGCAGCTCTTGCACCGAGTACACATCGAGCTTGTCGAGGTACTTCATGCCTTCCACGGCCGCTTCGGCGCCGAAGATGGTGGTGAAGGTGGTGACACGGGCCAGCAACGACGAGGTACGGATCGCACGCGAATCGGCGATCGCATTGCGACGCTCTTCCACCGTGTTGATAACCATCACGATCTCGTTGTTCTTGATCATGTCCACGATGTGCGGGCGGCCTTCGGTGACCTTGTTGACCAGCTTGACCGGCACACCAGCAGCCTCAATAGCCGCCGCTGTGCCCTTGGTCGCCACCAGATCAAAGCCCAGAGCCACCAGCTGGCGAGCGATGTCCACCGCACGTGGCTTGTCGCTGTTCTTCACGGTGAGGAAGACACGGCCAGAGGTAGGCAGCTTGGTGCCAGCACCCATCTGACTCTTCACAAAGGCCTCGCCAAAAGTCTTGCCCACACCCATGACTTCGCCGGTGGACTTCATCTCGGGGCCGAGGATGGTGTCCACGCCGGGGAACTTGACGAACGGGAACACGGCCTCCTTCACGCTGAAGTAAGGCGGCGTCACTTCCTTGGTGATGCCTTGCGAAGCCAGGGTCTGGCCCGCCATGCAGCGCGCGGCCACCTTGGCCAGCTGGATGCCGGTGGCCTTGCTCACGAAGGGCACCGTGCGCGAGGCGCGCGGGTTCACTTCCAGCACGTAGATCACGTCCTTGCCGTCGACTTCCTGGATGGCGAACTGCACGTTCATCAGGCCGACCACGCTCAGGCCTTGGGCCATGGCGGCGGTCTGGCGCTTGATCTCGTCGATGGTCGGCTGCGACAGGTAGTACGGCGGCAGCGAGCAGGCGGAGTCGCCGCTGTGCACGCCTGCCTGCTCGATGTGCTCCATCACGCCACCGATGAAGGTGACGCCGGCAGAGTCGCGCACGCAGTCCACATCGCACTCGATGGCGTTGGAGAGGAAGCGGTCCAGCAGCACGGGCGAGTCGTTGCTCACCTTGACGGCTTCGCGCATGTAGCGCTCCAGGTCGCGCTGCTCGTGCACGATTTCCATCGCGCGGCCACCCAGCACGTAGCTGGGGCGCACCACCAGGGGGTAGCCCAGGGCGGCGGCCTTTTCCAGGGCCTCGGGTTCGGTGCGCGCAGTCGCGTTGGGCGGCTGGCGCAGGCCGAGCTCGCCCAGCAGCTTTTGAAAACGCTCGCGGTCTTCGGCGGCATCGATCATGTCGGGGCTGGTGCCGATGATGGGCACGCCAGCGGCTTCCAGGCCCAGGGCCAGCTTCAGAGGCGTCTGGCCGCCGTACTGCACGATCACGCCGACCGGCTTTTCCTTGTCCACGATCTCCAGCACGTCCTCGAGCGTCACAGGCTCGAAGTACAGGCGGTCGGAGGTGTCGTAGTCGGTGGAGACGGTCTCGGGGTTGCAGTTGACCATGATGGTCTCGTAGCCGTCTTCGCGCA
>JADMJR010000211.1 GCA_018780365.1 Acidovorax sp.
CAGCCAGTTCATGGAGAACTTCTGCTGGGAATGGGATGTGCTCAAGCACATGACTGCCCATGTGAACACGGGTGAACCCCTGCCCCGCGCACTGTTCGACAAGATGATCGCGGCCAAGAACTTCCAGAGTGGCATGCAGACACTGCGCCAAATCGAGTTCGCGCTGTTCGACATGCTGCTGCACACCGAACACGACCCGGCACAAGACTTCATGCCCCTGCTCCAGCAGGTACGCGCTGAAGTGTCTGTGCTGGCGCCTCCCGCCTTCAGCCGCACCGCACACACGTTCAGCCACATTTTTGCGGGCGGCTACGCGGCGGGGTACTACAGCTACAAATGGGCCGAGGTGCTGAGCGCCGATGCCTATGCGGCGTTTGAAGAAACGGCAGGCAGCGACGGTTTGCCCAGCACCGAAACCGGGCGCCGCTACCGCGAAGCCATTCTGGAAGCCGGTGGCAGCCGCCCGGCCATGGAGTCCTTCAAGGCCTTCCGGGGCCGCGAACCTAGCCTGGATGCCTTGCTGCGCCACCAGGGGATGGCCCAAGAGTTGACTGCCTGAGCACTGCAGCCTGCCGAAGACCTATTGGAATGAGGAGAAAAACCATGCAGAAAACCTTGTGTGCCCCGCTGTTGGCTTCCTTGCTGATGATGCTGGCCTGCACCGGCGCCCAGGCGCAGGGCGTCTACCGCATCGTGGGACCAGACGGCAAGGTGACCTTCTCCGACCGCCCCCCTGCGGATGCCAAGGAGCCACTACAACCCACACGGTCCGCTGGCACCGCACCAGCCGCCGCTGGCGCGGCCCTTCCGTATGATCTGCGGCAGATCGCCAACCGTTTTCCGGTCACGATCTATACGGGCAACGACTGTGCACCCTGCATCAGCTTGCGCAACGCACTCACATCCCGCGGTGTGCCGTTTACCGAGCGCACCGTGTCCACCAGCGAAGATGCGGCGGCACTGCAGCGCCTGAGCGGATCGGCCAGCCTGCCCTTTGGCAGCATTGGTGGTCAGCAGATAGTCGGATTCTCGGACGCGGAATGGACGCAATACCTGGATGCTGCGGGCTATCCCAAGCAGTCGCAGCTGCCGTCCAGCTACCGTGCACCTGCGGCCACGCCGCTGGTGGCGGTCAAACCGGTAGAAGTGGCTCCTGCGGCAGAGAAACCCAAAACCGCAGCCCCCACGCGCCCAGCGCCTGCGGCCCGCCCCGTGGATGGACCAACCCCCAGCAACCCGGCGGGTATCCGTTTCTGACAGACACCAGCACGCCGCTGCGCCAGCTGCATCAAAAAAGAAGGGGTCCCGTGGGACCCCTTCTTTTTTACAGAGCGCTTTGGTGCTATCGCGCAAGCGCCTGGCCCTGCTGGCGGCAGGCAGCTCAGCGGGAATAGTCCAGCGTCTTGACCCCTTGGGCCGTCCCCAGCAGGCACACCGAGGCCTTCTGGTGGGCAAACACGCCCACGGTCACCACGCCCGGCCACTGGTTGATTTGCGACTCGAACGCCAACGGATCGGCGATGGACAGGCCCTTCACATCCAGGATGTGCTGCCCGTTGTCCGTGACCAGCGGCTGGCCGTCCTTGAGCCGCAGGCTTGCCTCGCCGCCCATGGCTGCAAAACGGCGGGCGATGTGATTGGCCGCCATGGGAATCACCTCCACCGGCAAGGGAAATTGCCCCAGTGCCTGGACCAGCTTGGACTCGTCGGCAATGCAGACAAACCGCGTGGCCAACGCGGCCACGATCTTCTCGCGCGTCAGCGCGGCACCGCCGCCTTTCACCATGTGACCCCGGCCGTCGATCTCGTCGGCGCCGTCGATGTAGACCGACAGCGACTCCACGTCGTTGGCGTCAAACACCGCAATACCCAGCGCCTTCAGGCGCTCGGTGCTCGCCACCGAGCTGGACACCGCACCTTTGATCTGGTCTTTCATGCCCGCCAGGGCGTCGATGAACTTGTTGACGGTAGAGCCGGTGCCCACCCCCACAATCTCGCCGGGTACCACGTATTGCAGTGCGGCTTGGCCAACCAGGGTCTTGAGTTCGTCTTGGGTCAGGGGGGTCATCGTCGTCATAGGAGAAAATCGGGGATAGTTCCTGAATTATCCCCCCATGTCCCTGATCCCCTACGCCCTCACCCGCCCCTTTCTCTTTGGCATGGATGCCGAAGCTGCCCACGAACTCACCATGGACATGCTGGCACGCGGACAACACACGCCGCTGCAGTGGGCCTGGTGCAACGAAACGGTCCATGATCCCGTCACGCTGGCCGGACTGACCTTTCCCAACCGGGTGGGCATGGCGGCGGGCCTGGACAAAAACGCGCGCTGCATCGACGCACTGGGCGCCATGGGCTTCGGTTTTGTGGAAGTGGGCACTGTCACCCCCAAGGCCCAGCCCGGCAATCCCAAGCCGCGCATGTTCCGGCTGCCTGAGGCGCGGGCCCTGATCAACCGCCTGGGCTTCAACAACGAGGGGCTGGACGCCTTCCTACACAACGTACAACAGGCGCGCTTTCGTTCACAAAGCCGCAAAAACCCTCTGCTGTTGGGCCTCAATATCGGCAAGAACGCCACCACCCCCATCGAAAACGCCACCAGCGACTACCTCACCTGTCTGGAAGGTGTCTACCCGCACGCCGACTATGTGACGGTCAACATCAGCTCGCCCAACACGCAAAACCTGCGCGCGCTGCAAAGCGACGCGGCACTGGACGCCCTGCTCTCCGCCATCGCCGAGCGCCGCGAGCTGCTGGCCACCCGGCATGCCAAACGCGTGCCCATGTTTGTGAAAATTGCCCCCGACCTGGACGAAGCCCAGGTGTCCGTCATTGCCGCCACGCTGCAGCGCCATGGCATGGACGGCGTAATTGCCACCAACACCACCATCAGCCGTGCCGCAGTGCAAGGCATGCGCCATGCCGAAGAAACCGGCGGGCTCAGCGGCGCCCCCGTGCTGGAGGCCAGCAACCAGGTGATCCGGCAACTGCGTGCAGCCCTCGGGAGCCGCTTTCCCATCATCGGCGTGGGCGGTGTCATGAGCGCCGAAGATGCGGTGAGCAAGATCCGCGCTGGCGCCGATGTAGTGCAGATCTACACCGGACTGATCTACGAAGGGCCCGCCCTGGTCGTGAAGGCCGCCAAGGCCATCAAGGCCATGGCCTGAAAAACCCCGGGCTTTGCTGCGCACGTCCACAGAAACGGAACCACTGGCAACAGTGGCTCCGTTTTTTTATGGCAAGGCCCACCTGCAGCAACACAACCGGGCGCACCCGTTGTTTATCGCCGCAGGCGCAGCAGCATGGGCAGAAGAACCCCGGCCCAACGGATCAGCCGGCGCGGTCCGGCCACCACAGCAGCCCCCGCCATGGCGGCCACTGCCCAAGGATGTTCACGCGCGAATCCTGCGGCACGCCAGGCCAGTGAATCCTCAGCCCCGCCACCTGCTGCAGCGCGGTTGTTCTCAGCCAGGACCAACGCCTGGGCACTGGCCACACGGCGCGCGCGCAAGCGCTCACGCTGCAGGGCAATGCGGTCCAGAATGCGCTGCTGTGCTGCCGTGGGCACGGGCAACACAGGTTTTGCGGGGGTTGGCAGGGAATGGCGGGTAGACGGCGTACTCACAGGCGCTCCTTGATGTCACGCCAGTCCTGGGCCAGTTCATGGCGCGTGAGGGCAAAGCCATTGCCCGCACGCTGCGCCACGGACATCAGGACGGCCAAGGCGCCAGCCCACCCCAAGGCCCACAAGCCTGCCACCAGCCAGGCCACCAGCACGCGTTGCGGCGAATCCCAGAAGTGCACCAGCACCGCCAGCGACACCATGATCAGCGCCACCACCGTGAGCCCGGCGACCACAATGGTCAGTACCAGCAGTTGCTGAAGGCGCTGCTTGAGGTCGGCCCATTCCAGACGGACCAGGTCCATGCGGTCCTCGGCGGCGATGGCCCCCTCGATCACATGGGCCCGCCAGCGCGCGAACAAGCCTTCCAGGCCCAGAAGCGAAAGCCAGTTCATGCGAGGCAACAATCAGCGGCGTGCCAGCAGAAACCCGACCAGGGCTCCCACGGCCAATGCAGCACCCGCCACGCGCCAGGGCTCGTCGTGCGCATAGCGGTCTGCTGCCAGCGCGGCGTCCTTGGCCTGGCGGGCTGCATCTTGCGCGGCGCGCACGGCGGATTCGCGCACGTTGTGCATGCCATCGTCCAGACGCTGGCGCAGTAGCCGGATTTCTGGAACCGTGTCCAGGTCCTTGTTGGCCAGCAAGCCGCGCAGATCGGAAACCAGTTTTTCCAGTTCGCCTTGGGTGGTGGAGGTGTCGGAAGCAGTCATAAAAGCAGCCTTTCTTTCAATCAACAAGCGGTTTGGAAAACCCCGCAGCGGGGACTTCGGTTCATCTTAGCCACCCACCCAGAGACCCCTCGCAAGACGGGGGCGCAAGAGGTTACCGATTGCAACCGGCTTGCCCCAGATCAAACATCAAACCAGCGCAGCCACATGCTCCGCAATGGCCAGGGCGCTTGTCAAGCCAGGCGATTCAATGCCAAACAGGTTCACCAGCCCGGGCACGCCATGCACTGCAGGCCCCTGGATCACAAAATCGGCCGCAGGCTGGCTCGCACCATGGATCTTGGGGCGGATGCCGGCATACCCCGGGGCCAGCGCACCATCGCGCAGACCGGGCCAGTATTTGCGCACCTCGGCATAGAAAGCATCGCCCCGTGCCGGGTCCACCAGCAGGTCGTCGGCCGACGCGACCCACTGAACATCCGGCCCGAACTTGGCCTGCCCGCCCAGGTCGAGCGTGAGGTGCACACCCAGCCCTGCAGCCTCGGGCACCGGGTAGATCAGGCGGCTGAACGGGGCCTTGCCGGTCAGCGTGAAATAGCTGCCCTTGGCAAAGCGGGCTGCAGGGACATGGGTCGGGTCCAGTCCCACAAAACGGGCGGCCAGGGTCGGAGCGTGCAGGCCAGCGGCGTTCACCACCGTGCGGGCCTGCAGGCGCGTGCCGTCATTTGCTTCCAAATAGATAGCATCCTCCGCGCACTGGGCGCGCGCAAGGGGGGAATTTAATGCCACAATTCCGCCCGCGTTCTCCAGGTCGCCTTGCAGTGCCAGCATGAACGCATGGCTGTCCACAATGCCCGTGCTGGGCGAATACAAGGCGCCCACACATTCCAGCGCAGGCTCCAGCGCCAGGGCCTCATCACGGCGGAGCCACTGCAGGTCCAGCACCCCATTGGCCCGTGCACGCGCCTGGATCGACTCCACGCTGGCCAGCTGCGCAGCCGACGTGGCCACCAGCAGCTTGCCGCAGCGCCGGTGTGGCACCCCGCGCTCGGTGCAATAGGCATACAGCAGCGCCTTGCCCTGCACACACAGCTGCGCCTTGAGTGAGCCCGTGGGGTAGTACAGCCCGGCATGGATGACCTCGCTGTTGCGCGAACTGGTGCCGGTGCCGATGGCATCGGCCGCCTCCAGCACCAGCACTTCGCGTCCCTGCAACGCCAGCGCGCGGGCCACGGCCAGGCCCACCACGCCAGCACCTACCACCACACAATCCACCACATCGGTCATTCGCTCATCCCTATCAAAGCGGGGCTGCACCCATCTCACTCGGGCGGGCGCTACGCCTGCTCAAAGCCATCCAGCACATTGACGGCATTGGTCCCCAGTTCGGCCGCAGCGTACCCGCCTTCCAGCACAAACACCGTGGGTATCCCCAGCCGGGCCAGCCGCTCGCCCAGGCGGGTGAAATCGGCAGACGCGAGGGCAAAGCGGGAGATGGGGTCGCCCTCGAAGGCATCGAGGCCCAGCGAGATCACCAGCGCATCGGCCTGGTAGCCCGCGATGCGGGTGCAGGCCTGCTCCAGGGCGGCAAACCAGGTGGCAGCGCTGGTGCCGGCAGACAAGGGCAGGTTCAGGTTGTAGCCCGCCCCCGGCCCCTCGCCCACTTCGTTCGCATGGCCCAGATAGAACGGGTATTCCGTGCGGGGGTCGCCATGCAGGCTGACGAACAGCACGTCATCGCGGTGGTAGAAGATGCTCTGCGTGCCATTGCCATGGTGGTAGTCCACATCGAGTAAGGCCACGCGCCGGGCGCCCTGGTTGCGCAACGCCTGCGCTGCCACGGCGGCGTTGTTCAGGAAGCAATAGCCACCCATGAAGTCGGGGCCGGCATGGTGGCCAGGCGGACGTGTGCAGCAAAACGTTGCGCGGGCCCCCTGCGCTATGCGCGCTGCCGCACTCGCGGCGGCATCGGCCCCGGCCTTGGCGGCCGCCCAGGTGCCTGCGGCCATGGGCGTGCCGTTGTCCATGGAATACAGCCCCAGGCGCGCCACGAAGTTGTCGGGCTCCACATCGCTGCGCAGCGTGCGCACCGGCCAGACAGAAGGAAACGGCTGAACCGCCGCGTTGGCAACAGGGTCGAGCGCCAGCCATTGCTGCCAGGCCGTCTGCAAAAAGGCAAGGTAGCGGGGTGCGTGCACCTGCGCCAGTACCGGGCTGCTGTCCACATCCGGGGCCACCATGCCATGGCCGCGTGCGTGCAACGCCTCTTCCACATAGTCCACCCGCGCGGGCTTCTCGAAACAGGGCACCCGCTCGCCACGGAAGAATTCGTGGGCAGGGGCATGCCCCTGGTGCAGGGGATTGTGGAAAGTGATCATGGGTACAGCGCCAGCAAGCGGTGGGAGAAGGACGCAGCGGGCATGCGCCGCCGCAGAAAACCAAGCCCAACACTGTAGCGGCTTGGCAAGGCGCCGCAGCCCAACCTTGGCAACATCCATACGGCCAAGAAAAAACCCCTACAGACCAAAAATCTGCAGGGGTTTTCAAATTGGTGGGTGATACATGGATCGAACATGTGACCCCTGCCGTGTGAAGGCAGTGCTCTACCGCTGAGCTAATCACCCGTCGCACACACCTTGAAACCCAAGGCCGTTGCGCGAAAGTCTGTCAAGAAGCGTGGTGGGTGATACATGGATCGAACATGTGACCCCTGCCGTGTGAAGGCAGTGCTCTACCGCTGAGCTAATCACCCGTGTCGCTGTGACAAGCCTTCGATTATGGCACAGCTTTTCAGGCCTGCTGAGAAGTTCGCCAAATTGTTTTGCCTCCGCTGGCCTTGTCGATCTGCGTGAGCACCTCGGTATGCGCGGCCTGCTCCTGCTCGCTGGCGCGCAGCACCGGCAGCACCAGGCCGCGCAAATCGATGGCTGCCACCTTCACGCCATCGGCACTGTCCTGGGCATCGTCGGCAATCAGCAAAGCATCCTGGCCGCGCGTGAGATTGATGTACACGTCGGCCAGCAACTCCGCATCCAGCAAGGCGCCGTGCAGGGTACGGCCCGAGTTGTCCACGCCCAGGCGGTCACACAGGGCATCGAGCGAATTGCGCTTGCCCGGATACATCTCCTTGGCCATGGCCAGCGTGTCGGTCACGCTCTCCACATAGGTGCGGAATGCGGGGCGGCCCGTCAGCTCCAGCTCCTTGTTCAGAAAGCCCACATCGAACGCGGCGTTGTGGATGATGATCTCTGCGCCCTGCAGGTACTGCACGATCTCGTCCACCACCTCGGCAAACTTGGGCTTGTCTTTCAGGAACTCATTGCTGATGCCGTGCACCTTCAGCGCATCTTCGTGGCTGTCGCGGCCCGGGTTGAAATACAGGTGCAGGTTGTTGCCGGTGAGCTTGCGGTTGAGCAGCTCCACGCAGCCCAATTCAATGATGCGGTCGCCGCCCTCGGCCGAGAGGCCGGTGGTTTCGGTGTCGAGAACGATCTGGCGGGTCATACCTGCCCCCACGCTCGGCACTTCGTGTCCTCGCTGCCCCCAAAGGGGGCGCGAGCTTGCTTGGGGCGGCCCGGCGCTGCGCTCATCTAGTGGTTCTCCTTGGCATGGTTGATCGTGTACTTGGGAATTTCCACGGTCACATCGGTTTGCGCCAGGATGGCCTGGCACGAAAGCCGCGATTGTGGCTCCAGGCCCCAGGCGCGGTCCAGCAGGTCTTCTTCCTCTTCTTCCGCCTCGTTGAGCGAATTCAGCCCCTGGCGCACGATGACGTGGCAGGTGGTACAGGCGCAGCTCATGTCGCAGGCATGCTCGATGTTGATGTGGTTGTCGAGCAAGGCTTCGCAGATTGACGTGCCTGCGGGGGCCGTGATTTCGGTGCCTGCGGGGCAGTATTCGGGATGAGGAAGGATTTTGATGACGGGCATGGGGTGGCTTTTTGTTCGAAGAGATGCGTTCGGCGGGCTCAGAGGTCAGAGGGCCTGCACGTTCTTGCCAGCCAGGGCCTGCTGAATGC
Source organism: Acidovorax sp. (assembly GCA_018780365.1). Classification (GTDB taxonomy): domain Bacteria; phylum Pseudomonadota; class Gammaproteobacteria; order Burkholderiales; family Burkholderiaceae_C; genus Acidovorax. The sequence continues at coordinate 8,309 of JADMJR010000211.1, forward strand.
CCCGGTTCATGCGCAAGGCGGCAAACGCCTCGGTACCCTTGGCCAGGGCATCGGTAGCGGCTTCGATGACGGCGGCATCGTCGGCATCGCGCTGGTGGCGCAGGGCCACCATCAGGGCATCGATGGCGGCGCGCTCCTGCGGGCTCAGCACATCGCCATCCGCATCGAGCGCGCTCTGGGTGGCGATGAGCATGCGGTCGGCGTCCACGCGGGCTTCGACCACGGCGCGGGCTTTCATGTCCTGCGCTGCCGTGGCAAAACCGTCCTGCAGCATGCGCGCGATCTGGTCATCGGAGAGGCCATATGACGGCTTCACGTCAATGCGCGCCTCCACACCGCTGCCCTGCTCCTTCGCACTCACGCTCAGCAGGCCATCAGCATCGACGGTAAAGGTCACGCGGATGCGTGCGGCCCCTGCGGCCATGGGCGGGATGCCACGCAGCTCAAAACGCGCGAGGCTGCGGCAGTCTTGCACCAGGTCGCGCTCGCCCTGCACCACATGGATCGCCAAGGCGGTCTGACCATCCTTGTAGGTGGTGAAATCCTGCGCCTTGGCGGTGGGAATGGTCTCGTTGCGCGCCACGATGCGCTCCACCAGCCCGCCCATGGTTTCGATGCCCAGCGACAGTGGAATCACATCGAGCAGCAGCAGGTCCCCCGCCGTGTTGTTGCCCGCCAGCTGGTTGGCCTGGATGGCAGCACCCAGGGCCACTACCTCATCGGGGTTGAGGTTGGTCAGCGGCGGTTTGGCGAAAAATTCCTCCACGGTGCGCTGCACCTGCGGCATGCGGGTGGAGCCTCCCACCATCACCACACCCTGGACCTCGTCGCGGGCCAGATGGGCGTCGCGCAAGGCACGGCGCACTGCGGCCATGGAGCGTGCCGTCAAGTCGGCCGTGATCGCCTCAAAATCCGAACGTTTGACATCAAATCGGGCTTCATCGCTTGATAGTAAAGCGCTGAATGCTACCGAATCAGTAGCAGTCAAGGCTTCCTTGCAGGCGCGGGCAGCCATGCGCACGGCGGATTTGTCCGCGGCAGTGATCGCCTGAAGTCCCAGCTGTTGCAGCACCCAGTCGGCCAGCACGGCGTCGTAGTCATCCCCACCCAAGGCCGAATCGCCCCCCGTGGAAATGACTTCAAAAACGCCCTGCGTCAGACGCAGGATCGAGATGTCGAAAGTGCCCCCGCCCAGGTCATACACGGCGTAGATCCCCTCGCTGGCGTTGTCCAGTCCATAGGCAATCGCAGCCGCCGTAGGCTCGTTGATCAGGCGCAGCAGGTGGATGCCCGCCAGCTTGGCCGCATCCTTGGTGGCCTGGCGCTGGGCGTCGTCGAAGTAGGCGGGCACGGTGATCACCGCGCCATACAGATCGTCATTGAAGGTGTCTTCAGCCCGGTAGCGCAAGGTCGCCAGAATCTCGGCGCTGACCTCGACGGGCGACTTGTGGCCATCCACCGTCGCAAGGCTGACCATACCCTCTGCGCCCGCGTCACTGGCGGGAACAAAGTCGTAGGGCAGCTTGCCGGCCTCTGCCACGTCCTTCAGGCCCCGCCCCATGAAACGCTTGGCCGAGGCGATGGTATTGCGTGCGTCCTGGGCCTGCGCGGCCACGGCGTCGTATCCGATCTGGCGACCGCCGTTTTCGAGGTAACGCACCACCGAGGGCAGCAGCACCCTGCCCTGCGCATCGGGCAGGCATTCGGACACGCCATTGCGCACGGCGGCCACTAAAGAGTGGGTGGTGCCCAGGTCGATGCCTACGGCAATGCGCCGCTGGTGCGGATCGGGGGACTGGCCGGGTTCGGAAATCTGCAGAAGCGCCATGAAATTTCGTGTCTCAACGTGGCGGGGCGCGCCATCACATCAGCAAGCGATAGGAGGCCCCAGGGGGAAAGCAAAACCGCTCTATTGTCCCAGTTGCTCTCGGCGGCGTTCAATATCGTCCGCAAATCGCGCAATGAACATGAGGGCTCTGACCCGGCGGGCCGCGCCCGCGTAGTCCTGCTGCTGGTCGATGA
>JADMJR010000295.1 GCA_018780365.1 Acidovorax sp.
CCAGCAGTGAACAGACCGGCCACGAGGACAGCGAGGAGTTTTTTCATATATGCCGATTCCAGTGTGAACGAAGGTTGAAGGGCCGCACGAGAACCGCACGGCTCCACTCGCAACGATAGCAGCGCCCAACGCGTTGACAGGGGCTTGGCCGAAAATTTTTGTCATTAGAATGGTTTGAAACCACAACGCCATACCTGTGGCGGTGTTCCTTTTTTCTCGCTTTTCCTCGCTTTGCCCCTTCATCGCCCGAATCCCCGTCGGCGCACACCGGAGACTCCCCCATGACCACCTACCAGCACATCGTGGTGCCTGCCGCAGGCCAGAAAATCACCGTCAATGCCGACATGTCCCTGAACGTGCCGGACGAGCCCATCATCCCCTTCATCGAAGGCGACGGCACGGGCCTCGACATCACGCCGGTGATGATCAAGGTGGTCGATGCGGCCGTGGCCAAGGCCTATGGCGGCAAGAAGAAGATCCACTGGATGGAGGTGTATGCGGGCGAGAAATCCACCAAGGTCTATGGCCCCGACGTGTGGCTGCCCGAAGAAACCCTGGCGGTGCTGCGCGAGTACGTGGTCTCCATCAAGGGGCCACTGACCACGCCGGTGGGTGGCGGCATCCGCTCGCTCAACGTGGCCCTGCGCCAAGAGCTGGACCTGTACGTCTGCCTGCGCCCGGTGCAGTATTTCAAGGGCGTGCCATCGCCACTGAAAGAGCCCGAGAAGACCAACATGGTGATCTTCCGCGAGAACTCGGAAGACATCTACGCTGGCATCGAGTTCGAGGCCGAGTCCGACAAGGCCAAGAAGCTCATCAAATTCCTGCAGGAAGAGATGGGCGTCAAGAAGATCCGCTTCCCCAACACCTCGGGCCTGGGCGTCAAGCCTGTTTCGCGCGAGGGCACGGAGCGCCTGGTGCGCAAGGCCATCCAGTACGCCATCGACAACGACAAGCCCAGCGTGACCATCGTGCACAAGGGCAACATCATGAAGTTCACCGAAGGGGGCTTCCGCGACTGGGCCTACGCGCTGGCGCAAAAGGAATTTGGCGCCGAGCTGATCGACGGCGGCCCCTGGTGCAAGCTCAAGAACCCGAAGACGGGCAAGGACATCACCGTCAAGGACAGCATCGCCGACGCCTTCTTGCAGCAGATTTTGCTGCGTCCCGCCGAGTATTCGGTGGTCGCCACGCTCAACCTCAATGGCGACTACATCTCTGACGCGCTGGCGGCCCAGGTGGGCGGCATCGGCATTGCGCCCGGCGCCAACATGTCCGACTCGGTGGCCTGTTTTGAAGCCACCCATGGCACGGCCCCCAAGTACGCAGGCAAGGACTACGTGAATCCTGGCTCCGAAATCCTCTCGGCCGAGATGATGCTGCGCCACATGGGCTGGACCGCCGCTGCCAACCTGATCATCAGCTCGCTGGAGAAGTCGATTGCCTCCAAGAAGGTGACCTACGACTTTGCGCGCCTGATGGACGGCGCCACGCAGGTGAGCTGCTCGGGCTTTGGGCAGGTCATGATCGACAACATGTAGTCGGAGCCCTCTGGCTTCGGGGCGGCTCAAAACGCCCCAAATAAATAACCCTGGTGCGTTGATCGGACCAGGGTTTTTTCTTGGTGCTGCCTCAGCGCCTCAGTGCCTTAACCCCTTAACGCCCCAGCGCACGCACTAGGTAGTCAATCAGCACCCGCACGCGCAAGGGCATGTGCCGGTTGCTCGGGTAGATCAGCGAGAACGGCCGCGATGCGCCCGTGTATTCGGTCAGCACCTCGACCAGCTGGCTACTGCGCAGATCGTCCTCGACCAGAAAGCGATAGGTCTGCACCAGCCCCGCGCCCGCGCGGGCGAGCGTGACCTGGCCCAGGATGTCGTCGGCGCAGCGCAGCTTGCCTTGTGTGGGCCATTCAATGGTCTGGCCGTCGCGCACCAACAGCCAGGGCACCACCTGCCCGCTGCTGGGCAGCACAAACTGCACACATTCATGCTGCTCCAGCTCCTCGGGCGTCTGCGGTGCGCGGTGGCGCTGGAGGTAGGCGGGCGCCGCGACCACCACCAGGCCCGCGTCCTCCAGCTTGCGGGCCACCAGGCTCGAATCGGGCGGCGTGCGGCCCCGGATGGCGAGGTCGAAGCCTTCCTCGGTGAAGTCCACGTTGCGGTTGGACAGCTGCAGCTCGATCTCGATGTCGGGGTACTTTTGGCTGAAGGCGGGCAGCAGCGGCAACACACGGTGGTGGCCGTACGAAGTGGGCAGGCTCACGCGCACCAGGCCGGCAGGCTTGAGCTGCTGGCCCGATGCCTCGCGCTCGGCCTCGCTGAGCTGGGTGAGCGCGTTGCGGCACTGGTCGTAATAGCGCTGCCCGACCTCCGTGAGGCGCACCTGGCGCGTGGTGCGCATGAGCAGGCGCACGCCCAGGCGCTCTTCCAGCCGCGCGACCGATCGGCTCACAGCCGCCGCCGTGAGCCCCGTGGCCTTGGCCGCCGCCGTGAACCCCTGGTGCTGCGCCGTGAGGCAGAACAACTCGATGCTGCCCAGGCGAAGGTTGTCGAATTGCCGGTTCATTGGTGATTTGCGTGTAATTAGTGATTTGAAATTAATCAGGTTTATTGTTAATTACATCGCAAATAAAGTCACTGCATCACCCACCCAGGACATAAGGAGTCCCCCGATGCAGACCTCAATCAAGCTCTACTACGCCCCCGGCGCATGCTCGCTGGCCACGCACATTCTTCTGCGCGAAACCGGCACGCCCTTCACGCTGGAGAAGGTCGATACCAGCAAGCACACCACCAGTGGCGGTGGCGATTTCTATGCCATCAGCCCCAAAGGCCAGGTGCCGGTGATCGAACTCCCTGACGGGACGCGGATCACCGAAGGGCCGGTGGTTGCCTAGTACGTGGCCGACCGCGCGGGCGCCCACACCCTGATGCCGCCTGCGGGCAGCCTGGAGCGCTACCGCGTCATGGAGTGGCAAAACTACGTGACGGCCGAACTGCACAAGTCCTTCACGCCGCTGTTCCACAGCGACGTGGATGCCACTGCCAAGAAGGCGCTGGCTGCCGTGTTGTGCAAAAAACTGGTCTGGCTTAACGGGCAGCTGGCAAGCAAAAGTTACCTCACGGGCAACGATTTCACTGCCGCCGACGCCTATCTGTTTGTGGTGCTCGGCTGGGCCAAGTTCGTGCAGATCGACCTGGGCGACTTACCGCACATTGGCAGCTTCATGGCGCGCGTGGCAGCCCGCCCCGAGGTCAAGGCCGCAATGCAAGCCGAAGGCCTGGTGGGCTGAGGAGCGCGACCATGCCCTACATCAACATCCAGATCACCCGCGAGGGTGCATCGCGTGAACAGAAAGCCCAGCTGATCCGTGGCGCAACCGACCTCGTGGTGCAGGTGCTGGGCAAGAACCCGGCCACCACCTTTGTCGTGATCGAAGAGGTGGACACCGACCACTGGGGCATTGCGGGTGACACCGTGACCGTGCTGCGCGAGCGCGCCAGACAAGGGGGCGCGCAATGAACGGCACGGCCAACAGCACCGCTGCCGACTTTGCCGCCATCCACGCGGTGCTGGAGCTGTACCTCGATGGTCTGTACCACAGCGACACAGCACGCCTGGCCCAGGTGTTCCATCCGCAGGCCCTGTACGCCACGGCGGTGGGTGATCAGCCCATCTTCTGGCGCATGCACGAGTACTTCCCGGTGGTGGACGCCCGCCCGGCACCGGCCGCGAGCGGCCAGACACGCACCGACAGCGTGCTTTCCATCGAACTGGTGGGCCCCGTGACGGCACTGGCCAGGCTGCAGTGCTCCATCGCACCCAAACACTTCATCGACCTGCTCACGCTGCTCTGGCTGGATGGGCGCTGGCAGATCGTTTCCAAGGTGTTTCACTACGACATCCGCGATTGATTCACCGGAGCCCCTGGCGCCTTGAAGCCCCTGAAACCCTTTGCGGCTTCAGGGGCTTTTTTGCGGAGCCGCCTCTGCCGCGCCTGGGCCTGCATCCGCGCTACAACGCTGGCATTTCTGTGTTGGTGTTTTCGGGCGTTCCCACCTAATATGGTTCGGCGCCTTGGGCATGGCACGGACTTGCCCCAGGGCCTGCGGAAAGTGGCAATGGGCACGGATCGGAGAGCGGGGGGCGATCGCTCCACAAGACACAAGAGGGCTGAATGGCATCTGAATTTTCCGTCGCGTACTGGGAGCAAAACCCCGATGCATTGCTGGTGTTGTCACCCGACGGCCTGGTGCTGGAGTGGAACCCGGCGGCCGAGCTGATCTTTGGCTACACACAGGCCGAGGTTCAAGGGCGTGCCCTGCTTGATCTCATCGTGCCCAAGGACCGGGCACCGGAAGAGGATGTCATCCGTGCGGAGGCCTTGCGCCTGGGTGCGTCAGTGCAAGAGGCCGTGCGCCGCCGCAAGGACGGGTCCCTGGTCCATGTCAATGTCTCGACCAAGGCGGTGCGTGGTGCAGACGGCCAGTTGCTGTACTTTCTGTCGAGCAAGAAAGACGTTACCCAGCTCAAGGTCCAGCGCGAGGCCAAGCTCCTGGGGGCGCGGTTTCGTGACCTGCTCGAATCCACCCCCGATGCCATCGTGATGGTCAATGTCACGGGGCGCATCGTGCTCGTCAACTCGCAGGCCGAGCGTGTGTTTGGCTACCCCCGCACCGAGCTGCTGGGCCAGGCGGTCGAGGTGCTGTTGCCACACCGCTATCGCGGCACCCACCTGGGCCACCGCAGTGGTTTTTTTGGCCAGCCGCGCACACGCACCATGGGGGCCGGGCTGGAGCTGCATGGCCTGCGCAAGGACGGCTCGGAGTTCCCGGTAGAGATCAGCCTGAGCCCGATCGACACCGAAGAGGGCACGATGGTGATGAGTGCCATCCGCGACATCACCGACCGCAAGCGGGCCGACCAGAAGTTCAAGGACCTGCTGGAAGCCGCGCCCGACGCCATGGTCATCGTCAACCGCGAGGGGCGCATCGTGCTCGTCAACTCGCAGGCCGTGAAGCTGTTTGGCTGGAGCCGCGATGAACTGCTGGGGCAAGCCATCGAGCTGCTGGTGCCCGAGCGCTTTGGTGCCCGCCACCCCGAGCACCGGCACCGGTTTTTTGCCGAGCCCCGTTCGCGCTCCATGGGCGCGGGGCTGGACCTGTATGGCCTGCGCAAGGACAAATCCGAGTTCCCGGTCGAGATCAGCCTGAGCCCGCTGGAGACCGAGGAAGGGTTGTTTGTCTCCAGCGCCATCCGCGATGTGACCGAGCGCAAGCGCATCGAGCAGGTGCTGCGCGACAAGAACCTGGAGCTGGAGAACGCGGCCCTGGTCAAAGACCGTTTCCTGGCCAGCATGTCGCACGAGCTGCGCACGCCGCTCAACGCCATCATCGGTTTCACGGGCACGCTGCTCATGAAGCTGCCCGGCCCGCTCAATGCCGAGCAGGACAAGCAGCTGCGCATCGTGCAGACGGGCGCCAAGCACCTGCTGTCCCTCATCAACGATTTGCTGGATGTGGCCAAGCTCAGCGCCAACAAGGTCACGCTGAACCTGGAGCCGGTGGACTGCAGGACCCTGATCGAGGAAGTGTCTGCCGCGCTGGAGCTGGAGGCCCGGCGCAAGGGCCTGGCATTTTCGGTCCACACGCCTTCAGAGCCCGTGTTGCTCACGACCGACCGGCGGGCGCTGAGCCAGATCCTCATCAACCTGGTGGGCAACGCCATCAAGTTCACGCAGGAGGGCCGGGTCGATGTGGCGCTGCATGAGCTGCCGCTGCCGGGCGGTGGCCGTGCCGTGCAGCTGCGGGTGCAGGACACCGGCCTCGGCATTGCGCAGCAGGAGCTGCCCCGCCTGTTCGAGGCCTTTTCGCGCGTGGAAAGCGCAGACCGCCGCCACCACGAAGGCACGGGCCTGGGGCTGCACCTGAGCCGCAAGCTGGCCGAGGCCCTGGGCGGCACCCTGGGTTTCGACAGCGAGGAAGGGCGGGGCAGCACCTTCGTCCTTGAACTCCAGGAGCACAGCGCATGACCAAAGCCACCATCCTGGTCATTGAAGACGACGATGCCAGTCGGCAGCTGGTCACCTACTTGCTCGAAGCCGCCGGCCACCGTGTGCTGTCCGCCGAAAACGGCGCGGTGGGGTTGCGCATCGCGCTGGCAGAAAGCCCGGACATCATCCTGTGCGACCTGCAGATGCCCGTGATGAATGGCTATGAGGTGGCGCGCAGCCTGCGCACCAGCCTGCTCTGGCGCGTGGTGCCCTTGGTGGCCGTCACGGCCTTCTCGATGCCGGGTGACCGCGAGAAGGCGCTGGACGTGGGTTTCAACGACCACCTGCCCAAGCCCATCACCCCGGAAACCTTCGTCCAGCAGGTCGAAGCGTTCCTGGGGCCTTCTTTCAACCTGCCCCCCACCGAGGGCTGACACCACATCGGGCCGGGCATGGCAAAGATTCTTGTTGTTGACGACCTTCCTGCCAACCGGGCGCTGGTGGTCACGCTCATCGGGCACAGCGGCCACCAGGCGCTGGAGGCCGCCGATGGCGCTGAGGCGCTGGCCCTGGTGCGCTCCGAGCGGCCCGACCTGGTGATCTCCGACATCCTGATGCCGACCATGGACGGTTACGAGTTTGTGCGCCAGCTGCGGGCCGACCACCACCTGGCGGCCACGCAGGTAATCTTCTACAGCGCACACTACCGCGAGCAGGAGGCCCGCAGCCTCGCACTGGCGTGTGGGGTCACGCAGGTGCTGGTCAAACCTTGCGAGCCCCAGGACATCCTGGCCGCCATTGAGCAGGCGCTCACGCAGATTGCGCCCCGGCCATCGGTGTCGCTGGAGCACGGCTTCCAGACCCGCCACCTGCAGCTCATGACCGACAAGCTCACCGGCAACATGGCCGAGCTGGAGGCCATGAACCGGCGCCTGGCCGCGCTGACCGATCTGAACCTGCAGCTGGCCTCCGAGCGCGACCCGCAGGTGCTGCTGGCCAACGTGTGCCGGGGCGCGCGTGAGCTGGTGGGCGCGCAGTATGCGGTGTTGTGTGTGGTGCGCAAACACAGCGACAGCGCCATCACCTGCACCAGCGGCATGGATCCCGCGCTCACGGGGCGGCAAGACCAGCCGCTCGATCTGCCCGTGGTCTCGCACGGCCTGCTGGGGCAGCTGCGTGCCGACCGCCGCTCGCAGCGCCTGGCCAACCCCAGCGGCAACCCCAGCGTGATCGGCCTGCCGGCGGGCTACCCACCGCTGCACACCGGCCTGATTGCGCCCGTCACCTCGCTGTCGTTCTCGTATGGCTGGATCTGCCTGGCCAACAAAGAAGGGGCCGAAGAGTTCAGCGACGACGACGAAAAAGTGCTGGCCATCCTGGGCGCACAGGTGGGGCGCATCTACGAAAACGGCAGCCTCTACATGGAGATCCAGAAACACGCCGAGCAACTGGAGGTGGAGGTGTTCGAGCGCCAGCGCGCCATGGATGAACTGCGCGCCAGCAAGGTCAGCCTGCGCAGGGCACAGGCCCTGGCCAAGATCACCCACGTGATCAGCGGGCACGATGGGGCTTTCGAGAGCTGGCAGGACACCCTGCCGGACATTCTGGGATTGCCTGCCGACCTGGTGCCCCGGTCTGCGCGCGACTGGTTGGCGCTGGTGCACCCCCACGACAGGGGAACCTTTCGCCAGCATGCGCTGCAGGCCGCGCGCCAACAAACGCGCGTGGACTTTACCTACCGTGTGGTGACCCCGGCCGGTGAGCTGCAGTACCTGCGCCAGGTGATGGAGCCGCTGGAGGACGATGCGGGCCGGGGGGAGGGCGGCCGCTGGTTCAACACCATCCAGGACGTGACCAAGGAAAAACGCGCCGAAGAAGAACTGCACGAAAGCGACCGGCGCTTCAACACCATGCTCGACAAGGTCGAGATGATCTCGCTGATGCTCGACTGCAATGGCCTGATCACTTACTGCAACGACTACCTGCTGCGCCTGACGGGCTGGCAGCGCGAAGAGGTGTTTGGCCGCAACTGGTTCGAGCTGTTTGTGCCCCCTGAAACAGCCCATGTGCGCGATGTGTTTGCCGACCTGCTGGCCGACCGGCCCTCGGCCTGGCACTACGACAACGAAATCCTCACCCGCACGGGCGAGCGGCGCCTGGTGCACTGGAACAACACTGTGCTGCGCTCGGTGGGCGGGCAGGTGACCGGCGTGGCCAGCCTGGGCGAAGACATCACCGAGCGGCGCGAGGCCGAGTGCAAGATCAAGCGGCTCAACCGCGTGTACGCCATGCTCAGCGGCATCAACACCCTGATCGTGCGCGTGCGCCAGCGCGATGAGCTGTTCCGCGAGGCCTGCCGGATTGCCGTGGAGCATGGCCAGTTCAAGCTGGCCTGGCTCGGGCGGGTGGAGCGCAGCCGCCACCAGGTGGTGCCGGTGGCGCTGTCGGGCGCCGGGGCGGACTTCCTCATGCACATCAAGGATCGCCTGTGGCTCCACGATGTGCCCACCCCGGGTGAGAGCCTGAGCGCCGTGGTGGTCCGCACCCAGCGCCCCGTGGTGTGCGACGACATCCTGGGCGACCCGCGCGTGTTGCTGCCCCAGCAACTGACCGAACGCGGCGTGGCATCCATGGCCGTGCTGCCGCTGCTGGTGGCCCATGAGGTGGTCGGGGTGCTGGCACTGTTTGCGGACGAGGTGGGTTTTTTTGACGATGCCGAGATGCGGCTGCTGACCGAGCTGGCCGGGGACATCGGTTTTGCCATGGACCACCTCGACAAGGAAGACCGGCTGAGCTACCTGGCCTACTACGACGAAATCACCGGCCTGCCCAACCGCACGCTGTTTCTGGAGCGCAGCGGGCAGCACCTGCGGCCCCGCGAAGGCGCCAAGACACTGCAGGGCGTGGCGCTCATGGACATCAGCCGGTTTCGCATCGTCAACGACACGCTGGGGCGCCAGGTGGGCGACGAACTGCTCAATCAGGTGGCACTGCGGCTGCAGCATGCGGCGGGCAACCTGCACGATGTGGCGCGCATCGGCATCAACAGCTTTGGCATTGCCGTGACCGAGGCCCGGGACGCCGGGGCCGTGGCGGTGGCGGTGGACTTGCTCATGCGTGCCTGTTTCGACACGCCTTTTGTGGTGGGGGGCACCGAGCTGCGCATGGCGGCCAAGGCCGGTGTGGCCCTGTACCCCATGGATGGCGCCGATGCCGAAACCCTGCTGCGCAACGCCGAGGCGGCCGTCAACAAGGCCAAGGCGTCGGCCGACAGCCTGCTGTTCTACACCTCGGAGATGAACACCCGCGTGGCCGAGACGCTGAGCCTGGAAGGGCGCCTGCGCGAGGCTTTGGCACAAGGCCAGTTTGTGCTGCACTACCAGCCCAAACAACACCTGGCCAGCGGCACTCTGGCAGGGGCCGAAGCGCTGATCCGCTGGAACGACCCACGCCGGGGCCTGGTGCCCCCCGCGCAGTTCATCCCCATCCTGGAAGAAACCGGCCTGATCTACGACGTGGGCCGCTGGGCCCTGCGGCAGGCGCTGGCCGACAACCTGCACTGGCGCCAGGCGGGCCTGGCGCCCCTGCGGGTGGCGGTCAACGTCTCCATCCTGCAACTGCGGCACCGGGGCTTCATCGACGAGGTGCGCGACGCCGTGGCCCATGACGCCCTGACGGCCCAGGGGCTGGAGCTGGAGATCACCGAAAGCATGGTGATGGACGACGTGGAGCGCAGCACCCAAAGCCTGCACGCCCTGCGCGAGATGGGCATCACCATCGCCATCGACGACTTTGGCACCGGGTTTTCGTCGCTGAGCTACCTGGCCCGGCTGCCGGTGGACACGCTCAAGATCGACCGCTCTTTCATCATGAACATGGCCGCGGGGCCGCAGGGCCTGGCGCTGGTCTCCACCATCATCAACCTGGGGCACTCGCTGCGCCTGAAGGTGGTGGCCGAAGGGGTAGAGACCGAGGACCAGTCCCGGCGGCTGGCACAGCTGGGTTGCGATGAAATCCAGGGCTACCTGCTCAGCCAGCCTGTGCCCGCCCACCTGTTCGAGGAGCGCTTCCTGCGCGAGGTGGCGCCTGCGCCTGTGTCGTAGGGTGCTATGTTTTGTATAGCTGCTTGCGCTTGATGGGCGGGCGGTAGAGGCAGTTTTTGCCTGACTATGTACCTGCCTCAGAGACCGACCTACCCGTTCGGGCTGAGCCTGTCGAAGCCAGGGCTTGCCGTGTGTGTGCAAGGCTTCGACAAGCTTGTATGGTTCTGCCCATGAATCAAGACAAGTTGCACAGGAT
>JADMJR010000078.1 GCA_018780365.1 Acidovorax sp.
TCTGCAACCTGACGGCGCAGCGCGACTTTTTTGCAACGCATCTGCAGCCCTGGGTGCTGCTGCTGTGTGATGCCCTCGCTGCCCATCCGCAGGCGCAGTTTTATGCCGCGCTGGCCCAGTTCACGCGGGCCTTTGTATCGGTAGAAACCCAGGGCTTTGACATGCTCGACTAGCCTCCGGGAGGCCGGAAAAACCTGCCTGGGTTGCTATAAAAGATGAGTGCGTTAGTGGGAGGTGTAAAGCGCCATTGCAGTGTTTTACACCCTGACATAGACTCGTATGCATTCCGTTTCATAGCTGCCAGCCATTCTGGAGACAAGCATGCAGAACCGCCAGCCCAATTCCTCACGCCGGAGCTTCTTCTCTGGCGCCGCCACCGTAGGGGCTGCAGCCGCAGCCGTTGTGGCGCTTCCCAAGGTTGTTCCCTCCGATGCAGCGGTGGCTGAGCCAGCTCGCGTGGCACCAGAAAAAGGCGGTGGCTACCACCTGTCTGCCCACGTGAAGCAGTACTACAAAACCACCCAACTCTGACAGCGGGGCGCTCCATGTTGCTCACCAAGAAGTCCTCACACGCTGCGCAGGTCGCATCGTCGTCTGCCTCTCCCTTTGTTCATAGCCTGCGCCGTGGCCTTTCGCAGGCCTTGCCCACCATGGACCGGCGCTCGTTCCTGCGCCGTTCCGGTCTGGGTGTGGGCGTGGGTATTGCCGCATCGCAGCTGACACTGGTCAAGAAATCCAGTGCTGCCGAAGGCGCCAAGGTTGGCATCGGCGACAGCAAGATCGAAGTGCGCCGCACCATCTGCACCCACTGCTCGGTGGGGTGTGCGGTGGATGCAGTGGTCGAGAACGGCGTGTGGGTGCGCCAGGAGCCCGTGTTCGATTCGCCCATCAACCTGGGCGCGCACTGCGCCAAGGGCGCTGCGCTGCGTGAGCACGGCCATGGCGAATACCGCCTGCGCTACCCGATGAAGCTGGTCAACGGCAAGTACGAGCGCATCAGCTGGGACACGGCCCTGAACGAGATCACGGCCAAGATGCAGGAGCTGCGCAAGGCCAGCGGGCCCGACAGCGTGTACTTTGTGGGCTCGTCCAAACACAACAACGAACAGGCCTACCTGCTGCGCAAGTTCGTGAGCTTCTGGGGCACCAACAACTGCGACCACCAGGCGCGCATCTGCCACTCGACCACCGTGGCGGGCGTGGCCAACACATGGGGCTACGGCGCCATGACCAATTCGTACAACGACATGCAAAACAGCAAGGTCGCTTTGTACATTGGCTCCAACGCGGCCGAAGCCCACCCGGTGAGCATGTTGCACATGCTGCATGCCAAGGAAACCGGCTGCAAGATGATCGTGGTGGACCCGCGCTTCACCCGCACGGCCGCCAAGGCCGACGAGTACGTGCGCATCCGCTCGGGCACCGACATCCCCTTCCTGTTCGGCCTGCTGTACCACATCTTCAAGAACGGCTGGGAAGACAAGAAGTACATCAACGACCGTGTCTATGGCATGGACAAGGTGCGCGAGGATGTGCTGGCCAAGTGGTCGCCCGACAAGGTGGAAGAGGCCTGCGGCGTCAAGGAAGACCAGATGTTCAAGGTCGCCAAGATGCTGCACGACAACAACCCAGGCACCATCGTGTGGTGCATGGGCCAGACGCAACACACCATTGGCAACGCCATGGTGCGTGCCTCGTGCATCTTGCAGCTGGCGCTGGGCAACGTGGGTAAAAGCGGCGGCGGCACCAACATCTTCCGTGGCCACGACAACGTGCAGGGTGCCACCGACGTGGGCCCCAACCCCGATTCGCTGCCCGGCTACTACGGCCTGGCCGAGGGATCGTGGAAACACTTCGCCGCCGTGTGGGGTGTGGATTTCGAGTGGATCAAGAAGCAGTACGCATCGCCCGCGATGATGTCCAAGAACGGCATCACGGTCTCGCGCTGGATCGACGGCGTGCTGGAGAACAACGAGCTCATCGACCAGGACTCCAACCTGCGCGGCGTGTTCTTCTGGGGCCATGCACCCAACTCGCAAACCCGTGGCCTCGAAATGAAGCGCGCCATGGACAAGCTCGACCTGCTGGTGGTGGTGGACCCGTACCCCTCGGCCACGGCCGCCATGGCGGCCATGCCAGGCAAGGCCGATGACCTGAACCCGAACCGCGCGGTGTACCTGCTGCCGGCCGCCACGCAGTTCGAGACCAGCGGCTCCTGCACGGCGTCGAACCGGTCGCTGCAGTGGCGCGAGAAGGTGATCGAGCCGCTGTGGGAGAGCCGCTCGGACCACATGATCATGCACCAGTTCGCCGAAAAGCTGGGCTTTGCGGCCGAGCTGTCCAAGAACTACAAGATGCAGAAGGTCAAGGGCATGGATGAGCCCGTGGTCGAAGACATCCTGCGCGAGATCAACAAGTCGGTCTGGACCATTGGCTACACCGGGCAGAGCCCCGAGCGCCTGAAGGCCCACATGAAGAACATGCACCTGTTCGACGTGAAGACCTTGAAGGCCAAGGGCGGCAAGGACAAGGAAACCGGCTACGACTTTGCCGGCGATTACTTCGGCCTGCCCTGGCCCTGCTACGGCACGCCCGAACTCAAGCACCCCGGATCGCCCAACCTGTACGACACCTCCAAGCATGTGATGGACGGCGGCGGTAACTTCCGCGCCAACTTCGGTGTCGAGAAAGATGGCCAGAACCTGCTGGCCGAGGACGGCTCCCACTCGCTGGGCGCAGAAATCACCACCGGCTACCCCGAGTTCGACCATGTGCTGCTCAAGAAGCTGGGCTGGTGGGACGACCTCAGCGACGCAGAAAAGGCCAAGGCCGAGGGCAAGAACTGGAAGACCGACCCCACGGGCGCCATCATCCGCGTGGCCCTGAAGCACGGCTGCCATCCGTTTGGCAACGCCAAGGCACGGGCGGTGGTCTGGAACTTCCCCGACGCCATCCCGCAGCACCGTGAGCCGCTGTACGGCACCAAGCCAGAGCTGGTGGCCAAGTACCCGACACACGACGACAAGAAGGCCTTCTGGCGCTTGCCCACCCTCTACAAGAGCGTGCAAGACAAGAACGTGGCCGACAAGGCGTACGAAAAATTCCCGCTCATCCTCAGCTCAGGCCGTTTGGTCGAGTACGAGGGCGGTGGCGAGGAAACCCGATCCAACCCTTGGCTGGCCGAGCTGCAGCAGGAGTCGTTTGTCGAGATCAACCCCAAGACGGCTGCCGATCGCGGCATCCGCAACGGCGAGCGCGTGTGGCTGAGTTCGCCCACGGGTGCCCGCATCAATGTGCAGGCGCTGGTGACCGAGCGCGTGGCCCCCGATACGGTGTGGATGCCATTCCACTTCTCGGGCCGCTGGCAGGGCGCGGACATGCTGGCGTATTACCCCAAGGGCGCAGCGCCCGTGGTGCGTGGCGAGGCGGTGAACACCGCAACGACGTATGGCTACGACAGCGTGACCATGATGCAAGAAACCAAGACCACGATCTGCAACGTGGAACGCGCCTGATCGCGCCGCGCAAGGAGACATACATGGCACGAATGAAATTCATCTGTGACGCAGAGCGCTGCATCGAATGCAACGGCTGCGTGACCGCCTGCAAGAACGAACACGAGGTGCCCTGGGGCGTGAACCGCCGCCGCGTGGTCACGCTCAACGATGGTGTGCCCGGCGAAAAATCCATCTCGGTGGCCTGCATGCACTGCAGCGATGCACCCTGCATGGCCGTGTGCCCCGTCAACTGCTTTTACCGCACCGAAGAAGGTGTGGTGCTGCATGACAAGGATGTGTGCATCGGCTGTGGCTACTGCAGCTATGCCTGCCCGTTTGGCGCGCCCCAGTTCCCCTCGCAGGGCACGTTTGGCGTGCGCGGCAAGATGGACAAATGCACCTTCTGCGCCGGTGGCCCCGAGGCCCACGGCAGCCAGGCCGAGTTCGACAAATACGGCCGCAACCGCCTGGCCGAAGGCAAGCTGCCGGCCTGCGCAGAAATGTGCTCCACCAAGGCCCTGCTGGCCGGTGATGGCGACGTGGTGGCCGACATCTTCCGCAACCGTGTGGTGCAGCGTGGCAAGGGCGCCGAAGTGTGGGGCTGGGGCACGGCCTACGGATCGAAACAGGCAGGCCAGCCTGCAGGAGGCAAGTCATGATGATCCAGCGCCTGATCCCCACCACCCTGGTTGCCGCAGCAACCCTGGCTGCCCTGACCGCCTGCGGCGAAAAGCCCCAGACGGGCGCTGGCATCCGCAGTGATGCCCCGCCCTATGCGGGCACGGGCAGCAATTTCATGCAACCCGACTGGAAGGCCGGGGACAAAGCCGGTTGGGAGGCGCAGCTCAAGGCGCGCCAGCAGTACGGCCAGAACGAATACACCCGCACGCAATCGAAGTGAGGCCCACCATGAAACACATCATGTGGTCCCTGGCTTTGCTGGCTGGCCTGGCCGGTGGGCCAGCGGGTGCCCAGGCCCCGGCCGCGTCCGATGCCGCCGCGCCTGCGGTTGCTGCACCGGCCGCCCCCGCTCCCGCTGCGGCTGGTGGCATCCAGAGCCAGAACATCTTTGAAGTCAAACCCGACGCCAGCGCCGACCCCCAATACGCTGAGCAGACCAACGGCGAGCGCGCCAAGGTGCAGCCCGGCAACAACGCGCCCATGTGGCGCCAGGTGGGGCAGGGCGTGACGGGCTACAGCAGCCTGCCCACAACCCAGGCGCCCGAGGCGGGCAACCTGATCCAGCCGTTTGTGCAATACCCCGGGTCGCGCTACACCAACGCGGGCGAGGCCTGGCGCCAGGTGCGCAACCACTGGATCATTCCCTACGGCGCGGCGCTGTTTGCCATCGTGCTGCTGGCCCTGGGCATCTTCTACTTTGTGAAGGGCCCGCTGGGGCATGAGCACCCCGACGGCACCGGCCCCCGCCGCATCGAGCGCTTCACCCCGTTCGAGCGCGCGGCCCACTGGTCCAATGCGTTTGCCTTCATCGCGCTGGCCATCTCCGGCATCGTGATGGCGTTTGGCAAGTTCTTCCTGCTGCCCATCCTGGGGACCACGTTGTTTGGCTGGCTGACCTATGCGCTCAAGAACGTGCACAACTTTGTGGGCCCGCTGTTTGCCGTGTCGCTGCTGGTGATCATCCTTACCTTCATCAAGGACAACATCGCCAACCGCGCCGACTTTGTCTGGCTGGCCAAAGGCGGTGGCATGCTGGGCAAGGGCGAGCACGAGGTGCCTTCGCACCGCTTCAATGCGGGCGAGAAGGGCCTTTTCTGGTGGGGCATCACCATCCCCGGCATCTTTGTGGTGGCCACGGGCCTGGTGCTCGACAAGCTCATCCCCGGCTTTGGCGATGTGCGCGGCGACATGCAGATCGCCCACATGATCCACGCCACCCTGGCCATCTGGATGATGGCGCTGATCTGCGGCCACATCTACATGGGCACGGTGGGCATGAAGGGCGCCTACAAGGCCATGCGCACTGGCTACGTGAGCGAGGGCTGGGCCAAGGAGCACCACGAGCTCTGGTACGACGACGTGCAGGCCGGCAAGATCCCGCGCCAGCGCAGCGCCAGCCAGCCAGCGGCCGATGCCGCCACAGCATCTGCGGGCCAGCAGCCCGCGCAGGTATGAGGACCCGCACCATGACGATGACACGAACTACCCGCTCCCTGGCGCTGGCACTGTGCGCGGCAGGTGTGTGCACCCTGGCATCCGCCAAGCTGCCCGCCCCGTCGCCCGAGGCCGCCGCCAAGGCCGCAGAAGCCGCTGCCAAGACCGCCTGGGCGGGCAAGGTGGACAACTACAAACTGTGCCTCTCGCAAGACAAGGTGGCCGCGCATTACCGCAAGACCACGCCATCGGCCAAGCCCGCTGCCGCAGGTGCAGCCTGTGCCGACCCGGGCCCCTTTGCCTACACGCCCCCTGCGGCCAAGCCTGCCGAGGCTGCGGGCGCCCATTCGCCACCCGGCACGGCCAGCAGCCCACCCAGTACCCAGGTGCCGGCAGCAGCAGCCACGCCCGCGTCCAAGTCCTGAGCGCACGGGCTTCCGATCAGCCCGTTGGGCAGCAAGCCGCGTCCCCTCTGGTGGCGCGGCTTTTGTGTTTTTTGGTGCACTCTGCCCGTGCAGGGCAGGGATTTGTGCCGCATGTCTGCGGAATCCCGTGGTTCGGCGCTGCGGGCCACCGTGAGGTGCCGTAGTGCGTATATTCAGCCCATGACCCGCCCTTCGACGCCTTCGCACTCACCCGCTGTATCGCCCGTGCTGCCACGCCTCACCCAGGCCCAGGCGCCGCTCACCCACCACGTGGAGGTCGTCAACGAACGGGGCGAAGCCGAGCAGGTGCAGATCCCTGCCGAGCGGCCCCTCACCATCTATGTGGACAAGCGCGAGCTGGTCACCCTGATGACGCTGGGGGCGCAGCCCGAGCTGCTGGTGCTGGGCTATCTGCGCAACCAGCGGCTGGTTGAATCGGTGTTCGACATCGAATCCATCACCGTGGACTGGGAGGTCCACGCCGCTGCCGTGCGCACACGCCACGGCATTGCCCGCATCGAAGAGCGCACCGCCAGCAAGGTGGTCACCACCGGCTGCGGCCAGGGCAGCGTGTTTGGCGGCCTGATGGACGAGGTAGACCGCATTGCGCTGCCCGATGCGCAGCTGACGCAAGCCCAGCTCTATGGCGTCGTCAACGCCATCCGGCTCAAGGAGAGCACCTACAAATCCGCAGGCTCGGTGCACGGCTGCGCGTTGTTCCAGGGCGAGGAGCTGCTGACCTTTGTGGAAGACGTGGGCCGCCACAACGCCATCGACACCATCGCAGGCTGGATGTGGATGAACCCCGAGGCAACCCCACCTTCAGCCAGCGCTGTACCTTGCAATGTGGAAGCGAGCGCGCCTGCCGTGCCCATGTCCGGCACCGACAAGGTCTTCTACACCACCGGTCGCCTCACCAGCGAGATGGTCATCAAATCCGCACAGATGGGTGTGCCCATCGTGGTCTCGCGCAGCGGCATGACCCAGATGGGCCACGCGGTGGCGCAGCAGCTGGGCCTGTGCGCGATTGGGCGGGCGACGAATCGCCGGTTTGTTTGTTACAGCGGTGCGCACCGGTTGGTGTTGCAGCCGGAGCTGGCAGTGATGCCCGGGGCGAGAACAGGCGGGGATGTTTAAGGTGGTGGAGAGCTTGCTATGGACTCCAAATCCGGCACAGCCCCATGCGGTGGTGAGACGGCGGCAGCAGACAGTCACATCAAATTGGATGGGTACTATCGGCCCTATGTCATTGAAGCAGTCGGGAGTCGATGAGGAATGTTTATAGCAAAAGTAGTCTTCAGTGCCTTGCTCGTGCTCTCACTTGCAAATTGTGGCAAGTCTCAAGAGGCTCAACCAACGGTTGCTATCCAGCACACAACTCCATCGGGTGCGAACCCGCTGGCGGTGGGCGAGACCATTCGCTTCTCTGTTGAAGTTCGGGCCCAGAATTTCAAAGGACCGGGCCATGTTGGCCTGGTGATTCAATCAGCAGAGGGAACAGTTCTGGCTATGTCAAGCCCAGTACCAATTGACGATGGAAAGAGCGCGCAATTGGAGGCTGTCGTAACCGTCCCCAAAACTGCCTCAATCCGTGTTTTTGCGCCTCTGTTCCTGGGTGACAGGACGCAAACCTCAGTCCTGGACACCAGAATCTATAAGGTGCTTTAGGGTAGCGGAAAAATTTGCCCCAAGCAGTCTCAGCGTTATCTCGAAACTGCCCGTCAGGAATTGAGCATGGTCGATGAACCCGACGCCCCCCGCATCAGCAAAAACCTGAAACTGGCAGGCTGGTTGCTTTGTATAGAGGGAATCTTGGTCACGGTGCTTTGGATCGGAAATCAACTATTTGACTGGTTCTGAGAGTGGCCGCTGTTTGCCGCCTGATGCCCCACAGTCCTCATTTCCTGTCACCCCGCAATGGCATGATCCCCGCATGAAAGACCTGAACGCCAGCAGCAGCACCTGGGCCGATACCTTGCCCAGCCAATGGGGCCCCGAACTTGCCGAGACCCAGTCCGAGGTGGAAGTCCCGCTGAACCGCCCGCCGCAAGACCCCGCGCAGCAGCCACCGGCCCCCGAGGCTGCGAGTGGTGCCGCTGCCGCACGTTTGTCACTGTGGGGCTGGATGCGCGAGGGCCTGCGTGCCGCGCTGTTCCTGCCGCCTCGCACGGCCGCCGCAGCGCCCACGCCCTGGCAGTTGCTGGTGTTGTCGCTGGTCAGTGCGGCCCTGTTGGTCGCCGCATCGCGGCTGCATGTGGAAGGGCCCGCGCAGTTCAACCTGCGCGGCTGGCTCACACCGATGTGGAGCGGCCTGGTGCTGCTGTGGCTGGCCTGGTGGGCCATGGCGCCTGCCCAGCGTGCGCCTGCCGACGCGGTGGCGGCGTCATCGCCATCCCTATCGACCGCGTCGGCGGGTATGCCCGCGCCCACGGGTGGCTTGGCCGCCTGGTATGTGTTGACGGCCTGGGCCCCGCTGGCGCCCCTGCTGGTGC
Organism: Acidovorax sp.; assembly: GCA_018780365.1. GTDB lineage: Bacteria > Pseudomonadota > Gammaproteobacteria > Burkholderiales > Burkholderiaceae_C > Acidovorax. Next base: position 8,530 of record JADMJR010000078.1, read on the forward strand.
TGTATGCCCTGATGGCCACGGCCGTGCACCGGCCCGGCCTGTGGGATGGCACGGTGTTGGCCATTGTTTTCTGGGTGGCCTATGGGGTGCTTATGCTGTGGGTGCTGGCCACTTTGGTGGTGGTGAGTGCACGCTTCATCCAGTCGCGTTGGCGCACGGCGGCGTTTGCGGTGGCCATGGCGGCGGTGATCGGGGTGGGCATGTGGCAGTTCCAGGACCAGCCCTGGGAGCCGGATGTCCAGGCCATGGTCGAGGCGTCTGCAGAGACTGCTGCAGCCGCCGACGAGGCGGAGGCCCCCGAACCCGTGCCGCTGGCCTTGACCCAAGCGATGTTTGAAGAGCAGCAAACTCTGTGGCAGCAGCAGGTGGATGCGCTGGTGCCCGAGCGCCCCGGGGTGGTCGATGTCTATGGGCTGGTGTTCGCCCCCTATGCCGACGAAAACGTGTTCCGCCGTGAGAGCACCATGGTCAGCAGCTTGCTGCAGGAGCGTTTTGACGCCCAGGGCCGGGTGCTGCACCTGCTCAACCACGCCGAAACAGCCGACACCCATGCCTGGGCCACGCCCGAGAACCTGCAGCGGGCCGTGGCCGCTCTGGCGGCGCGCATGGACCGCGAGCACGACCTGCTGGTGGTGTACCTGACCTCGCACGGCGCACGCGACCACGCGCTGGCGGCCTCGCACTGGCCGCTGCAGGTGGCCCCCGCCACGCCCGAGATGCTGCGTGCGGCGCTGGACGCAGCGGGCATCCGCCACCGGGTGATTGCGGTGTCGGCCTGCTTCTCGGGCGGCTGGATCGAGCCCCTGGCCACCGACAGCACCTTGATCATGACGGCGGCCGATGCCACGCACACCTCGTATGGCTGCGGCAGGCTGTCGGAGCTGACCTTTTTTGGCCGTGCGGTGTTCCACGAGCAGTTGCGTCAGACCCATTCGTTCACCGAGGCGTTTGCCAAGGCCGTGCCACTGATCCAGCAGCGCGAGGTCGAGGCAGGCAAGGCCGATGGTTTCTCGAACCCGCAAATCCGCGTGGGCAAGCAGATCACCCCGGTGCTGCAGGCGCTGGAGCAGCGGCTGCAGACGGCCCAGGTGGAGCCCGAGGCCAGCGGCAGCAGCGTGGCGTCTGCCCCCGCCCCCGCCCCCGCAGTCCGCGCCCCATAACCCGCCCCACCCAAACACCCCACGGCCCGCCAGCCCGTTCGCTTTGCGCTAAGGTCCCATGCCATGAACCTGTCTTTTCTGCGCCTTGGCTGGCGCACCCTGGCCCGGGACCTGCGTGCGGGCGAATTGCGCCTGCTCATCGTGGCGGTCACGCTGGCGGTGGCCGCGCTCACCTCCGTGGGTTTTTTTGCCGATCGCCTGCAGGGCGGTCTGCAGCGCGATGCCCTGCAATTGCTGGGTGGTGATGCCGTGGTGGCCAGCGACAACCCGACGCCCGCAGCCTTTGTAGAACGCGCCCAAGCCCTGGGTCTGCAGTCGGTGACCACGCTGGGCTTTCCCACCATGGGCCGCGCGAGCGATGCCCAGGGCGGCGCCAGCAAGCTTGTGGCGCTCAAGAGCGTGCAGCCGGGCTACCCGCTGCGCGGCCGCCTCACGGTGGCCGATGCCCCGGGCGCGCTGGAGCAGACCACGCGCGACATCCCCGCGCCCGGCGAGGTGTGGGTGGATGCGCCGCTGCTCGAATCGCTCAACCTCGCCATGGGCGACAAGCTG
>JADMJR010000161.1 GCA_018780365.1 Acidovorax sp.
GTTCGGACGTCGCTACGGCACAGCCAGAACCGATTCGTGAAGAGCTTCCCTAGGTGATAATTCTTTTCATGCTCGTTCATCTTTGTTAGTAGCGGATAGATTCCGGCCTCGTCAGGAATGATTGACTGGCCAAGCGATTTGATGAATTTTTCTAGCTTTTCTGAGTTCTCGCTTCCATATTTTTCCGGTAATTTTTCAACCGACTCATCAAGGCTTTCTTTGATTGTCCGTAGCATCGTCGGTGTTATTGTGAGGGGGATCGGAATAGATTTGGCCATAAAAATTAATTTATCAATATCTCGAAATCGTCGCGGTAAATCATCACGCGTTGGCTCTTCGGCTGGAGACGAATGCGTCCCAATCGTTCATGAGTTCACGCCGCTGCTCTAGCAAGTCAGTGCGATGGTACGCCGCCTCAACCTTGTCTTTGATGGTGTGTGCGAGTGAACGCTCAGCAAGGTCACGCGCAACCCCTTTCTCACTACACCAGTCCCGAAAGCTGGAGCGGAAGCCATGAGCCGTAGCCACCCTTTCTGGGGTGTCGCTGTGAGCTTTTAACCTGCGCAGAAGCGATGTGATGGCCATGTCGGAGAGTTCGACCTGATCCCGCACCGAAGGGAATACGAGGGCTTCGTGCAGGCCCTTCTGCTCTTCAAGGACCGCCATCACCCGTGGAGAGAGGGGGACCCGATGGGGAAACTTTGCCTTCATCCGCTCGGCAGGGATCGTCCAGACTTTGCTCTTGAGATCGACCTCGTTCCAGGTCATCCCACGCGCCTCGCCTGAGCGGCAGGCGGTCAGAATCACGAATTCAAGCAATGTGCGTGTCACCTCAGGTCGGTTGCCCGGCCTGAGGTGTTTATGCACGAATTCTGGAATGTCGCGCCAGGGCATAGCGGGATGGTGTTGAGTCCGCACGGCTTTGCCTGGCTGCTGCGCGAGCAGGTGTCCCACCACGTCAACAGGATTTGATTGGCAGTAACCGTGGGCCCAACCCCAGCCAATCACGGCATGGATGCGTTGTTTGACCCGGCTGGCTGTTTCTGCCTTGGTGAGCCAGATGGGCTTCAGTACCTCGGCAACGTCGCCTGGTTGGATCTCATGCAGAAGTTTGCTCCCCAGCTTTGGGAAGGTGTACTCCTGCAGGGTGTTGATCCATTGCTGGCCATGCTTGGGGTTCTTCCAGCCTGGAAGGAGGTCTCCATGGAGCGTGTGAGCTGCTTCTTTGAAGGTGGGAACCTTGGGCTTGTCTTCGATCTTTGCCTTCTCTTCCAACGGATCCTTGCCCTCGGCCAGTTCAATGCGCATGGCGGTAGCGCGCTTGCCCACTTCCGCGATGCTGATCTCAGGGTAGGAGCCAAGGCCCGCATTTCGACGTTTGCCCGAAACGGGGCTGACGTATCGCAAGACCCACTTGCCATGACCCTTGGTGCTGGAGGGGTGCAAGGCCAAGCCGGTGATGCTGCCGTGGGGTATTGCCGGGTCGGTTGGTTTGATGTTTCGGGCTTTGGTGTCAGTGATCGTGGCCATTTGTAGTACTGAATGGTATGCCATTCAGTATGCCATCGTATGCTTGTCTTCGTCGATGATTCTTGGACGCCTTTGGATAAAATATCTATACAAAACAATGTGATAGGTGGATTTTTTGTTTATCTCTGGACATCTTTGAATGTCAATCTGGCAGACTCCGTTTCCGCCAAGATAAGCCCCCAGTGCTTCATGCACTGGGGGCTTTTTCTTTGGCTGGCCCGGCGCTTTGCAGGCCTTTCAGGGGTTCTGTCCGGGATAGCCGTTGTGCATAGGTGATTCCCGGGTTGCCTGTCCGCCGGGTTTCGCGCCTAATGGTGTTGTCCTAAGAGCCTTGCTAGCTTCCCCTGGTCCTCAGGATCTGCACACCGCCTCGGGGTGGTGGCGCAGCGATTACCAGGTGTGTCAGGCAAGGTTTCAGCCCGCCCCGTGCGGGCTTTTTTTTGCCCTCGTGTGGCGGGTGCGGCCTCGGTTTTGCGCGGCCGATGGACGGGGCCCTTGTATGCTGGCAGCGATCAGAAGCACAGAAAAAGGGCCCCATGATTCACCGCCATCCAGCGCATTGCCGTGAACTCCGCCTGGAGTTCAATGACCTGGATTTTTGTTATCTGCCGCGTGTTGCGAGTTCGGTGCCATCGCATGGCAGCGAGTTGGTGTGTACTGTGGATAGCACACTGTTCTTTGCCAATGGCGGCCACCACCTGGTCTTTGCGCTGGATTGCGAAGGCGGGCAGGGGTTCCACAACCCGCACTGTGGCCCGATCTACCGTTATGGCAAAAACCTGTGGTCGGTTGCGCGGGGTTTTATTGTCTTTGGAGATGGTGCGGTGATGGCTGAGAGGTGGAATGGCACCGCAATGCCAGCGCTGGCGGCCATCTCCAACACCTCGGGGGCCGTGTTTGACCCGGCGCAGCACCCGGTTTTTACCTTGCGTATCGTGGCTGGCTATCGAGCCGGTGCCTGGGCCCACCACATGCAGATCGAGATCCGCGCGGGGGAGGCGGCCAAGGGCCCCATCCTGTTCGCCGGTGCCATCGTGGGGGCGGAGTGGGGGTGGGACTGGAGCGGGTCATCCAAGGCCGCTATCGGGGGCATCGCATCGGGATTTGTGCCTCCGGGGGCCACGGGTTGTGTGGAGCAAAAAGTGCCGCGCAGTGCGCCGAATGCGGCGATCCGGGTGTCTCGGTTCAAACTTCGAATGCGCCAGTTGCAGTTTGCAAGCCCTCTGTAGATTCGCCAGCGAGGGGGTTGCAGTGGGCGGCGGCGCACGCACCGCTGCTACTCGTCGATGGATGCGCTCCAGCGCTGGTTCCAACCTTTGCCTTGCTGGTTCACCTTGTCGATCTCGCGCCGGTCGCGTTTGGTGGGGCGGCCTTCTTGCAGCGTGGCCGCGGGTTCAGGGGCCAGGCGGCGCAGTTCGGCCGCTTTTTCACGCGCGGCGATGCTGTCGGCGGTTTCTTCGTACAGTTGTTGCGCAACAGGTGCGGGGCCGCGCGCGCCGCTCAGGCCTTTGACCCGTATGGTGCGTGCCACCGGGCCTTGCCGCAGCGCCACGGTGTCCCCACATCGCAGGTCGCGAGCGGGTTTGGCCAGCTGGCCGTTGACGGTGACCCGCCCCTTGCCGATCTCTTCGGTGGCCAGGCTGCGGGTCTTGTAAAAGCGGGCGCACCAGAGCCATTTGTCCAGCCGCATTGTCTCCATCGTGTTCATGAGCGAGATTGTGCGCTTAAGCCACCGGCGTGCTGTCGGCCATGGGCACGGGCAACGGCAGGCGGACGATGGCGTCCAGCCCTGTCATCTTGTGGCCCGCCATCCGGTTTGTCAGCACGATGCTGCCTTCAAGGGCCTGCACGATCTCGTGGCAGATGGCCAGGCCCAGGCCGCTGCCGGTGCGCACGTCGCCCGCCGAGAACGGCTGGAACAGCCGCGCCGCCAGCTCGTCATCAATCCCGGAGCCATGGTCGCTGATGGTCAGTGCCACATGCCGGCCGTCGCTGCGCAGGTCCACCGTCAGTTCACTGCCTGGTGGTGCGTGGCGAACGGCGTTGTGCAGCAGGTTGCGGCTGAGTTCGCGCAGCATCCATTCGTGGGACTGCACCAAGGCGGGCTCGGTGTGGATGCCGAAGTCCAGATCGCGCTGCGCGATCAGCGGCGAGATCTCCAGCGCAACGGCGCGCAGTATGTCGTCGAACCGGGTGGTGGGTGGCGCGCTTTGCTGGCGCAGCTGTTCCACCTTGGCCAGGGCCAGCATCTGATTGGCGAGCTGGGTGGCTCGGTCCACGGTGTCGCTGATTTCATGCAGGGCCTGCCGGGGTTCCACGTCGCCATGCAGGGCCGATTGCACCTGGGTCTTGAGCACGGCCAGGGGTGTGCGCAGCTGGTGTGATGCATCGCGCACAAAACGTTTCTGGTGCCTGAGCAGGTGCCGCAGGCGCTGCATCACTTCGTTGGTCGCGTCCACCAGCGGTTGCAGCTCGCGCGGGGCCAGGGGGGCGGCGATGGGGCTCAGGTCGCCTTCGCGCCGGGCCTGCAACTGCTGGCTGAGCTGGCGCACGGGCCGGGTGGCGCGTTGCACCACCAGCACCACGGTGAAGCCCACCACGGCGATCAGCAGGGCCTGGCGCAGCAACGTGTTCCACAGGATCTGCAGGGCCAGGGTTTCGCGCACCTCCAGGGTCTCGGCCACCTGAATCACGGCCATGGCACGCCCTTCGGAGCTGGCCACAGGCTGCAGCAGCACGGCCACGCGCACGTCCCGGTCGCGGAACCGGTCGTCGTAGAAGTCGACCAGGGCCGCGTAGGGCGGCCGGTCGGGAATGCGGCCCTGCCAGACCGGCAGGTCCTCAAAGCCCGACACGATCTCGCCCTTCAGGGTCGATACGCGGTAGAACATCCGGCTCTGGTTGTCGGCCTCAAAGGCCTCCAGGGCCGAATAGGGCACGATGGCGCGCAGTTGCGCCGCATCGTCGAAGCCTTTCACATCGAGCTGCTCGCTGATGCTCTTGGCGGACGCCAGCAAGGTGCGGTCATACGCCGTGTTGAGTGAGGCCAGCGTCTGGTGGTACAGGCTCCAGGTGTTGATGCCGATGAACAGTGCCACCGGCAACAGGATGCCCAGTAGCAGGCGCCGCCTCAGCGAGTGGTGGCGCGCCACGGCCTGGGTCGTGTTCTGGCTCATGCATCGGCCCGCAGCAGGTAGCCCAGGCCGCGCAGCGTCATCAGGGTGAGGCCTGTGCCGGCCAGCTTCTTGCGCAGCCGGTACACCACCACCTCAATGGCTTCGTACTGCACATCCAGCTGGCCAGGGAACACCAGCTCATACAGCCGTTCCTTGGTCACGGCATGGCCGGGTTGTGCCAGCAGCGCGTGCATCAGCGCCAGTTCGCGGGGGGTCAGCTCCATCACCTCGCCGTTCAGGTACAGCGCGCCGCTGTCCTTGTCGTAGCGGATGGCGCCGATCTGCAAGGTGCTGGGCGCCAGGGGCGCCACGGTGGGGTCGGCGCTGCGGCGCACCAGTGCACGCAGACGCGCTTCCAGCTCATCCAGGTCAAAGGGCTTGGGCAGGTAGTCATCGGCCCCTGCGTTCAGGCCCACCACGCGGTCGCCCACCGTGCCCCGTGCCGTGAGGATCAGCACCGGGGTGCGCAGCCCACGCGAGCGGGCCTGCTGCAGCACCTGCAGGCCGTCCAGGCCGGGCAGGGTGAGGTCCAGGATGATCGCGTCGGGCTGCAGGGCGGTCCATTGGCTCAGGGCCGCGCGCCCGTCGCCCACAGCGGTCACTTCCATGCCGCGCCGCGTCAGCGCGCGGTGCAGCGTGGCCTGCATGGTGGGGTCGTCTTCTACAAGGAGCAATTGCATGCGCGGCACCATAGCACCGTCTCGTTGGGCGGGATGCATGAGTGTTTTCCCTGAGTCTGAGGACAGCCGTTTGACAGGCAGCGCGCGCATCATCGGGCAGTCCGAAAACCAATCAGGAGACTCCATGCGTCGCGATACCTTTCTGAAATCATTGGCAGCCATGGCTGCTGCGGGTGTGTTGCCCGTCTCGGCCCAGACGGCGTCCGCCCTCAAGATGATGATCCCCGCCAACCCCGGTGGTGGCTGGGATTCCACCGGCCGCGCGCTGGGCAAGGCGATGCAGGATGCGGGTGCCGCATCGTCGGTGTCCTACGACAACAAGGGCGGCGCGGCGGGCGCGATTGGCCTGGCCCAGTTCGTCAACGCCAGCAAGGGCGACCCGAACGCCATGATGGTGATGGGCGCCGTGATGCTGGGTGGCATCATCACCGGCAAGCCGCCGGTGGGCCTGGACAAGGTCACGCCACTGGCACGTTTGACCAGCGAATACAACGTGTTCGTGCTGCCCGCCAATTCGCCCTTCAAGACCATGAAGGACGTGGTGGAGCAGCTCAAGAAAGACCCCGGCAGCGTGAAGTGGGGTGGTGGTTCGCGCGGTTCTACCGAGCACATTGCCGCTGCCATGATCGCCCGCGAAGTGGGCGTGGACCCGGCCAAGATCAACTATGTGGCGTTCCGTGGGGGCGGTGAGGCCACCGCAGCCATCCTGGGCGGCAACGTCACCGTGGGCGGCAGCGGCTACAGCGAGTTCGCCGAATACATCTCGGCCGGCAAGATGCGTGCGGTGGGCGTGACCTCGGGCACCCGCCTCAAGGGCGTGAACGTGCCCACGCTCAAGGAGCAGGGCATCAACGTGGAAATCGGCAACTGGCGCGGTGTGTATGGTGCCCCTGGCATCACGGCCGAGCAGCGCAAGGCCCTGATCGACGCCTTGGCCAAGACCTTCAAACACAAGGCCTGGCAGGACGCCATGGAAAAGAACGGCTGGACCCCCGCATGGATGGCGGGTGACGAGTTCGCCAACTTCGTGGACAGCGAGTTCGCCAGCATGCGTGCCACGATGGCCAAGTCCGGGATGATCTGATCGGAAGCAAGGCGCTGCAGCCGCCTCCCATACCGGCCCAGCGGGCCGGTGGCGGTGGCGCAGTGCGCTGGTTGGTGCGAAGGAAAAAACATGACACAACAACATTCGTCGCGCTCCAAGCCCTTGCAGACCCTTGTGGGGGCGGGGCTGGTGGTGCTCTCGCTGGGGCTAGCCTTTGGGGCCAGCTCGGTCAGCTCCGAGGCGGGCTATGGAGGCGTGGGCCCCAATTTCTTTCCGTGGGTGGTCAGCGTCGCGCTGCTGATCTGCGGTGTGCTCTGCGTGGTGCACGCGCTGACCGGGGGGTTTCGTGCGCTGGAGGAAGGCTCTGGCGATACGCGCGCCCACTGGAAGGGCTTCGCCTGGGTATCGGCCGGGCTGCTGCTCAATGCCCTGCTCATCACCACCCTGGGCTTCATCCTGAGTTGCGCGCTGTGTTTTGTGCTGTCGGTGCGGGGCTTCAAGAGTTCGGAAGGCGAGCTGGACCTGCGCCTGCAGGCCTGGATCAAGGATTCCTTCATCGGTGTGGCCGTGGCTGCACCCGTGTTCTGGATGTTTACGCAATTGCTGGCCATCAACCTGCCCGGCCTGACCAAAACGGGGTGGCTGTAAAGCCTGCACGCCATGGAAACGTTGAATCTTTTGATGCAGGGTTTTGCCACTGCGGCAACACCCATCAACCTGATGTGGGCCTTTGTGGGCTGCATGATCGGCACCGCCGTGGGCGTGTTGCCCGGCATCGGCCCGGCCGTGGCCGTGGCCATGCTGCTGCCCATTACCGTGAAGGTCGAGGCCACGGCCTCCATGATCTTCTTTGCCGGCATTTACTACGGCGCCATGTATGGGGGCTCCACCACCTCCATCCTGCTGAACACGCCCGGTGAGGCGGGCTCCATGGTCACGGCCATGGAAGGCAACAAGATGGCCAAGAACGGCCGTGCTGGCGCGGCGCTGGCCACGGCGGCCATCGGCTCGTTTGTGGCGGGCACCATTGCCACGGTGCTGGTCACGTTCTTTGCGCCGCTGGTGGCCGAGTACGCGGTGCGCCTGGGCCCGCCCGAATACTTCATGCTCATGGTGCTGGCCTTCACCACCGTGAGCGCGGTGCTGGGCAAGAGCACGCTGCGTGGCATGGTGGCGCTGTTTGTAGGCCTGGCCATGGGCCTCATTGGTATCGACCAGATCTCCGGCCAGGCGCGTTACACCGGGGGCGTGCCCGAGCTGATGGATGGCATTGAGGTGGTGCTGATTGCCGTGGGCCTGTTTGCCGTGGGCGAGGCGCTGTACAACGTGATGTACGAGGGCAAGTCCGACGAAACCCAGAACCGCCTGACCAGCACGCACATGACCAAGGAGGAGTGGCGGCGCTCGTGGCCCGCGTGGATTCGCGCCACCTTCATTGGTTTCCCGTTTGGCACCGTGCCTGCGGGTGGCAGCGAGATCCCGACCTTCCTGAGCTACGCGGCCGAAAAGAAGCTCAGCAAGAACAAGGAAGAGTTCGGCACCACCGGCGCCATCGAAGGCGTGGCCGGCCCCGAGGCCGCCAACAACGCAGCCATCACGGCCACGCTGATCCCGCTGCTCACGCTGGGTATCCCCACGTCGAACACCACGGCCATCCTGCTGGGCGCTTTCCAGAACTACGGCATCCAGCCCGGCCCGCAGCTGTTTGACACCAACGGTGCGCTGGTGTGGGCGCTGATCGCGTCGATGTACATCGGCAACGTGATGCTGCTCATCCTGAACCTGCCGCTGGTGGGCCTGTGGGTGAAGCTGTTGAACATTCCCAAGTCGTACCTGTACGCCGGCATCCTGGTGTTCTCCACGCTGGGTGTGTATGGCATGCGCCAGAGCGCGTTCGACCTGGTGCTGCTGTATGCGATTGGCCTTTTGGGTGTGGTGATGCGCCGCTTCGACTTTCCGGCCGCGCCGGTGGTGGTGGGCATGATCCTGGGCCCCTTGGCCGAGGCGCAGATGCGCAATGCGGTGTCGATTGGCGAAGGCAAGTGGACGATTTTCCTGGAGCGTCCCGGTTCGCTGACCCTGATCATCATCGTGCTGGCCGTGCTGATCGTGCCGCGCCTGCTGCGCCGCTGGGCCGCACGCAAGATGGCGCTGGCGCAGACCTGAGCGCGTTCTCTCAAGGTCCGGCATCCACAAGAGCAAGAGGCCATAAAAAAACCGCGCCACCGGGCGCGGTTTTTTTTCGTCCAGACGGTGCGAGCAGATTCTCGTGCCGACGATTTCGTCGCAAGCCAGACGCCGGGGCTTTGTGCTCCCGGTATCCTCCCCACCAGGTGACTTGCTGCGAACACGGCGCGAATCGTACCATAAAATGCGAATAATTCTTATTTGCAGGATTGGCGCATGCATTCACTTCCGCAAGAGTTTCTGGTGCTCTGCCGCCAACTGGGCGAAGCCCAACAGCGCTGCAGCGCCGCCCTGGCCGCCCAGGCGGCCGAGATCCACGCGCTGCAGAGCGAGATCGTGCGGCTGCGTGGTGCCGTCGTGGTGCGCGATACGCGGCTTGCCATGGTGCGTGAAGATCTGGCACAGCTCCAGGCCGCCTCGCCGGGCCTGTTGCGGCGCCGGGCCATGGCGCGCCACATCGGCGCGCTGGCCGAGCGCATCGCCACCCTGTCGCGCGAATGCCTGCGCTGGCGCCTGGCGGCCGAAGCCGACGCCAAGGCGCAGGCCCGTGTGGTGGAGCAGGGCGGTGCAACGCTCCAGCCCGCCGGCCCGCAGCCAGGCCTGCAAGAGGACCATGCCACCCTTGACGCCAGCCTGGCCGCTGCAGACCTGGTGATCTGCCAGACGGGGTGCATCAGCCACGACGAATACTGGCGCGTGCAGGACCATTGCCGCCGCACGGGCAAGCCCTGCATCCTGGTAGACCAGCCCCTGGCCGTGCGCGAGGCGCAGGCACTGGCCGCCATTCAGCCCATGGTGGTTTTGCGCATAGCCCCCGCAACGCTGCCTGCAGCGGCCGGGTTGGCCGGGCCGCGTGAAGATGCAGAAAATTTTATTGAAAATGGCCGTTAGCGCCTGATGGTATTGGTTTTTTTGCTATTTAACTAATAGCAATGTGGGTGCGTGGTGCCTGCATGGCCACTGCGCACTGGCGGGTGCCAGGGTGCCTTGCCGCGCTACCATCCGCAGATGCCCTTGCTTGTTGACGACGCCCCCGCCCTGCCGCTGGATGCCCAGGGCATCCTCGAACTGGCGGCACGCTCCATGTTCCAGCTGTTCTCCAGCGTCAGCCAGGGCATGTTCCTGGTGGACCGCAGCGGGCGCATCGTGTGGGTGAACGAGGGCTACCAGCGGTTTCTGCCCGACCTGGGGTTTTCGTCGGTGGACCAGTTCGTGGGCCGCACGGTGGAAGAGGTGATCCCCAACACCCAGATGCGCCGCGTGCTCGAAACCGGCCAGCCCGTGCTGATCGACCTGCTCACCAACAAGGCGGGCACCTTTGTGGTCAGCCGCATTCCGCTGCGCGACGACGCCGACCGCGTGATCGGCGCCATCGGCATCGTGCTGTTCGACCACCCCGAGACCACGCTGCAGCCGCTGATCAGCAAGTTTGCGCTGCTGCAGCGCGACCTGGACGA
>JADMJR010000003.1 GCA_018780365.1 Acidovorax sp.
CGCCCAAGGACGTGGTGCTGGCCATCATCGGCAAGATCGGCACGGCCGGCGGCACGGGTTACACCATCGAGTTTGCGGGCTCCGTCTTCCGCGCCATGAGCATGGAAGGCCGCATGACCGTGTGCAACATGGCCATCGAAGGCGGCGCCCGCGCAGGCCTGGTGGCGGTGGACGACAAGACCATTGACTACGTCAAGGGCCGCCCCCTGTCGCCCACGGGCGTGGAATGGGACCAGGCCGTGGCGTACTGGAAGACCTTGCACTCCGACGCCGACGCGAAGTTTGACACCGTCGTCAAGCTCGACGCAGCCGACATCCAACCGCAAGTGACCTGGGGCACCTCGCCCGAAATGGTGCTGGGCATCGACGCCCGCGTGCCCGACCCAGACAAGGAAAAGGACGCCAACAAGCGCGGCGCCATCGAGCGCGCCTTGACCTACATGGGCCTGCAGCCTGGCAAGGCCATCAACGACATCACCATCGACAAGGTATTCATCGGCTCGTGCACCAACAGCCGCATCGAAGACATGCGCGAAGCTGCCGCCGTGGTCAAGAACCTGGGCCGCAAGGTGGCCAGCAACGTGAAGCTGGCCATGGTGGTGCCGGGCTCAGGCCTCGTCAAAGAGCAAGCCGAGCGCGAAGGCCTGGACAAGATTTTTGTGGCTGCTGGCTTTGAGTGGCGCGAGCCCGGCTGCTCGATGTGCCTGGCCATGAATGCCGACCGCCTGGAGCCCGGCGAGCGCTGCGCCAGCACCAGCAACCGCAACTTTGAAGGCCGCCAGGGTGCTGGTGGCCGCACCCACCTGGTGAGCCCCGCCATGGCCGCAGCCGCCGCCGTGCACGGCCACTTTGTGGACATTCGTCAATTTGCCTGAAGGAGCCCCGTCATGAAAAAGACCGCAACCCTCATCGTGCTCGCCATCGCTTGTGTGCTGGCCGGCTGCAACACCGTCAAGGGCGTGGGCCAGGACGTTCAACGGGCAGGGGGCGCACTCGAACGCGCCGCCAACAAGTAAACAAGGCACCCATGCAAAAATTCACCTTGCTCAAGGGCCTTGTGGCCCCGATGGACCGCGAGAACGTCGATACCGACGCCATCATCCCCAAGCAGTTTCTCAAGTCGATCAAGAAGACCGGCTTTGGCGTGAACCTGTTTGACGAATGGCGCTACCTGGACCACGGCGAGCCCGGCCAGGACCCCGCCAGCCGCAAGCCCAACCCCGACTTTGTGCTGAACCAGCCGCGTTATGTTGGCGCCTCCGTGCTGCTGGCGCGCAAGAACTTCGGCTGCGGCTCCAGCCGCGAGCACGCGCCGTGGGCGCTGGACCAGTACGGCTTTCGCGCCGTGATTGCGCCCAGCTTTGCCGACATCTTCTTCAACAACTGCTTCAAGAACGGCCTGCTGCCCATCGTGCTGCCAGAGGCCACGGTGGCCCAGCTGTTCGACGAAGTGCTGGCCTTCCCCGGCTACCAGCTCACCATCGACCTGGAGCGCCAGGTCATCGTGCGCCCCCAAGGCGAAGAAATCCCGTTCGAGGTGCAGGCCTTCCGCAAGTACTGCCTGCTCAATGGGTTTGACGACATCGGCCTGACCCTGCGCCAGTCCGACAAGATCAAGGCCTTTGAAGCCCAGCGCCTGGCCACCAAGCCATGGCTGGCGCACACCATGGTGTCGTAAGACAGCGTGGGCATCAAAAACATCAATCAAATTAGCCTCTACCGCCTTATCCATAAGCGCTAGTAGCTATCAAAAACAAAGCAAATCCAATGAAAATTGCAGTTCTGCCGGGTGACGGCATTGGCACCGAAATCGTCTCTGAAGCCGTCAAGGTTCTGGAGGCCCTGGAACTCCCGTTCGAGATGGAATCCGCCCTGGTGGGCGGCGTAGCGTACGACGCCCACGGCCACCCGCTGCCCGAGTCCACGCTCAAGCTCGCCAAGGAAGCCGACGCCATCCTGTTCGGCGCCGTGGGCGACTGGAAATACGACACGCTCGACCGCCCCCTGCGCCCCGAGCAAGCCATCCTGGGCCTGCGCAAGAACCTGGGCCTGTTCGCCAACTTCCGTCCCGCCATCTGCTACGAGCAACTGGTGGGTGCATCGAGCCTCAAGCCCGAGCTGATCTCCGGCCTCGACATCCTCATCATCCGCGAGCTGACCGGCGACATCTACTTTGGCCAGCCGCGCGGCCGCCGCGTGGCCACCGATGGCCACTTCCCCGGTGCCGAGGAGGCCTTCGACACCATGCGCTACAGCCGCCCCGAGATCGAGCGCATCGCTCACGTGGCCTTCCAGGCCGCGCGCAAGCGCAACAAGAAGGTCACCAGCGTGGACAAGGCCAACGTGCTCGAAACCTTCCAGTTCTGGAAGGACGTGGTCACCGACGTGCACAAGGAATACCCCGACGTCGAGCTGCAGCACATGTACGTGGACAACGCCGCCATGCAACTGGTCAAGGCCCCCAAGGCATTCGACGTGGTGGTCACCGGCAACATGTTTGGCGACATCCTCTCGGACGAAGCCTCCATGCTGACGGGCTCCATCGGCATGCTGCCCTCGGCCAGTCTGAACAGCAGCAACCAGGGCCTGTACGAACCCAGCCACGGCAGCGCACCCGACATCGCCGGCAAGGGCGTGGCCAACCCGCTGGCCACCATCCTCTCGGCCGCGATGATGCTGCGCTTCAGCCTGAACCAGGAAGCCGCCGCCCAGCGCATCGAAGCAGCCGTGCAGAAGGTGCTGGCGCAAGGGCTGCGCACACCCGACATCTACAGCGAAGGCACCACCAAGGTGGGCACGGCGCAGATGGGGGATGCCGTGGTCAAGGCGCTGGCCGCCCAGTGATCCGGTGGATGCAGGCCTGCCGGGCCTGCCCCTTCCCCAAAAAGCGCCGCATTGCGGCGCTTTTTTCATGGGCGCGCCCATCCAGCTGTGTCCTGAAAGCATCGCCCAGCCCGGTAAATCTGGGAAAAAAGCGCTCAAAACACGGTGATGGGGCCCGATCCGCTACAATCCCGCCTTATGTTTGCCGCCCGCCCGTTCGCCCTGAACACCGCTACTGCCGCCCTGGCAGGCGTGGCTGTGCGCGCAATCACCACCAAAACCACGACCATTAAGGGCTGACCCAGCTCCGGTATCGTCGTGCGCCCTCCCTGGCCCAGACGAGCCGGGGCAAAAGTCAGTCCCGGTCGGGCACTGTTTCTTACACTGAAAGGGGCGTTGAAATGAGCAAGTTGGTAGGGTTGGTCGGCTGGCGTGGCATGGTCGGCTCGGTCCTGATGGACCGTATGGAACAAGAGAAGGACTTCGATCTGATCGAACCCATGTTCTTCTCCACCTCGAACGCAGGCGGCAAGGCCCCTGCCCAGGCCAAGAACGAGACTGCCCTGCAGGACGCGTTCAACATCGAGGCCCTCAAGCGCTGCGAAATCATCATCACCGCCCAGGGCGGCGACTACACCAACGAGGTGTACCCCAAGCTGCGCGCTGCGGGCTGGAACGGCCACTGGATCGACGCTGCCTCCTCCCTGCGCATGGAAAAGAATGCCGTCATCGTGCTTGACCCGGTGAACATGCCCGTGATCAAGAACGCGCTCGCCAACGGCGGCAAGGACTGGATCGGTGGCAACTGCACCGTGAGCTGCATGCTGATGGGCGTGGGTGCGCTGTACAAGGCGGGCCTGGTCGAGTGGATGAGCACCCAGACCTACCAAGCCGCCAGCGGCGGCGGCGCCCAGCACATGCGTGAGCTGCTCACCCAGTACGGCACCCTGAACGCCGAAGTCGCGGACCTGCTCCATGATCCCAAGAGCGCCATCCTGGAAATCGACCGCAAGGTGATCGCCAAGCAACGTGCCCTGACCGGTGCCGAGACCGCCAACTTCGGTGTGCCGCTGGGCGGCAGCCTGATCCCCTGGATCGACAAGGACCTGGGCAACGGCATGTCCAAGGAAGAGTGGAAGGGCATGGCCGAAACGAACAAGATCCTCGGCATGGGGGAAGGCTTCGACTCCTCCGCCATTCCGGTGGATGGCTTCTGCGTGCGCGTGGGCGCGATGCGCTGCCACAGCCAGGCACTGACCTTCAAGCTCAGGAAGGACGTGCCCGTGGCCGACATCGAGGCCATGATCGCTGCCGACAACCCCTGGGCCAAGGTGGTGCCCAACACCCGTGAAGCCACCGTCAAGGACCTGACCCCTGTGGCCGTGACCGGCACCATGACCATCCCGGTCGGCCGCATCCGCAAGCTGGCGATGGGCCCCGAGTACGTGGGCGCGTTCACCATCGGCGACCAGCTGCTCTGGGGCGCCGCCGAGCCCCTGCGCCGCATGCTGCGCATCCTGCTCGACGCCTGATAGCCCCACCCCATAGCGCGCGCATACCCCATTGCGCGCGCTTTTTTACGCCTGGCGGCTGGACACACTCCGTTACGGTACGTTGGCAATTGGCAACATCTGTACGCCCCAAGTTGGGGCCCCGGCACCCCACTCAAAGCTTCGGAGCCACCTCAGCTTGTCAGTGCAAAACATTGATGCTATGGTGCTTTTTACATATTTTCACGCGCCGGGACGGGGATCAGACCATGAGAAAAAAAGCACCGCTCGTCCGAGCCGCAAAAAATCCTAATCAGTTGTTGGCAAACATGCATCGTTGGAAATTTTCTGTCCTGGCGGCTGCGGCCGTGGCTTCCGCTGGTTTCTATGCCAGCGATGCGTCAGCCCTGGCGCTGGGGCGCATCACCGTGCAGTCTGCCTTGGGCGAGCCTTTGCGCGCAGAAATTGACCTGCCCCAGATCACACCGGCCGAAGCCGACACGCTGCGTGCCACGGCAGCGGGCCCCGAAGTTTTCCGCGCCCAGGGCATGGAATACACGCAGACGATGAACAACCTGCAGATCCAGCTGCAGCGCCGGCCCGATGGCACGGCCGTACTGCGCCTGTCGAGTGATCGCCCCGTGAACGAGCCCTTCCTCGACCTGGTGCTGGACGCCAACTGGGGGTCCGGCCGCATTGTGCGCAGCTACACCATGCTGTTTGATCCGCCCACGCTGCGCCGTCCAGCGCCTGCGGTCACCGCCTCACCCCAGATTTCAACGCCATCGACAGCCCAGGCCCCCGCGCCTGCCGTGCGGGCACCAGCAACGCCGCGCCAGGCCGAATCTGCGCCAGCGCCTCGCCCAGCGGCCGCGCCACGCCCTACGCCCACCGATGGTGTGACCGTGCAAGCCGGCGACACGGCGGGCCGCCTCGCCAACACATACAAGCCCGCAGGCGTTTCACTGGACCAGATGCTGGTCGCCATGATGCGCTCCAACCCTGACGCATTCATCCAGGGCAACGTCAACCGCATCAAGGCGGGCGCCGTGCTGCAAATGCCCGACCAAGCGGCCGCCCAGTCCACCACGGCCCCTGAAGCACGCCAGATCCTCGCCGCACAAGCGCGCGACTTCAACGATTTCCGCCGCAAGCTCGCAGGCGCAGCCCCCACCACGGAAGTCGCCGCCGCGCAGCGTTCAGCCTCCGGTGCCGTGCAAACCCGGGTGGAAGACAAGAAGCCCGCGACCGCCGCTCCGGACAAACTCACCCTGTCCAAGGGCTCCGTGAAGGGCCAGAAGGCCGCAGAGGAGCAGGTCGCCAAGGACAAGCAGGCGGGTGAAGCCGCCACCCGGATGGCAGAGCTGTCCAAGAACATCACCGACCTGAACAAGCTGGGTGCCGCCTCTTCTGCCGCTGGCAGTGCGCCCCCCGCAGCCGCAGGCACGGCCAGCGCCCCCGCTGGCGCCGCCGTGCAAGTGCCTGCCGTGCCCGCCACACCCACGGCACCACCCGCTCCAGCATCGGCCCCGATTCCGGCTCCGGCCGCCAGCACCCCTGCAGAGGCTTCGGTTCCGGCCGAAGCAGCTGCCTCGGCACCAGCTGCAGAAGCATCGGCCCCGGCACCGGCTCCCGCACCAACACCAAAGCCAGCCCCTGTGCCAGCTCCGGTCGAAGAGCCAGGCTTCCTGACAAGCCTCACGGACGACCCGTTGCTGCCTATTGGCGGTGGCCTCCTGGTTGCAGGCCTGCTGGGGTTTGTCGCGTACCGCGTCGTTCAACGACGCCGCCAGAACGGCGGTGTGGACAGCTCCTTCCTGGAAAGCCGCATCCAGCCCGACTCGTTCTTTGGCGCCAGCGGCGGCCAGCGTGTGGACACGGCCAACAGTGAGATGACCACCGGCTCCTCCATGGCGTACTCGCCCAGCCAGCTGGATGCAGGCGGCGATGTGGACCCTGTGGCCGAAGCCGACGTGTACCTGGCCTACGGCCGTGACCTCCAGGCCGAAGAAATCCTGAAAGAAGCCGTCCGCCACAACCCAGGTCGTGTGTCGGTGCATGTGAAGCTCGGCGAGATCTATGCCAAGCGCCAGGACCGCAAAGCCCTGGAAGCCGTCGCCGGTGAAGTGTTCAAGCTGACACAGGGCGAAGGCCCGGACTGGGCCCGCGTTGCCGAGCTGGGCCGTGACCTGGATCCCGAAAACCGCATGTACCAGCCTGGTGGCCGCCCCGGCATGGCCGAGGACGAATCTCCGTCACTGCCCCCGGGCGGTTTCCCCAGCACCTTCACCGGTGCAGGCAGCCCCGCAGCGGCCTTGCCGCCGGATCTGGACCTCGACCTTGACCTGGACTTGCCCGACGACGCACTGACCGACGCCCCACCCGCAGCCCCCGGCGGTTTCGCCGCAGCGGCGGCTGCCGCCACCAGCGCCTTCCACGCAGCGCCCGAGGCAGATGAGCCCCAGACGCTGCGCCCGGAGCTGGACCTGCCCCCACCCCCTTCCGCAGAGCCACCCGCCTGGAGCGGCCAAGACACGGCGCCCGACCCCATGATGGCGCCACCACCCGTGGTCAATCTCGACTTTCCAAGCATGGACGATCTGAGCATGGCACCGTCGGGGCCCATGCCCCTGACAGGCGATGCCAAGGACTCTGGCCCCATGGAGTTCGATCTGGGCGATCTGTCGCTCGACCTGAACGCGCCGTCCAAACCCATGGCAGCCCCTGCTGCCAAGGCTGCGCCCGCTCCAGCCCCCGAATTCACCGACGATGGCTCGGCTGCGGCACAGGACGACCCGCTGGCCACCAAGCTGGCGCTGGCCGAAGAGTTCAACGCCATCGGCGACACCGACGGTGCCCGTACGCTGATTGAAGAGGTGGTGGCCGAGTCCAGCGGGGCACTCAAGACCCGTGCCCAGCGCATGCTGGCTGAACTGGGCTGATGGAGCACACCCGCTCCGCCAGCCTTTCCCCCACCCCGTCCCCAGGCCACCCGATGACGAGGGTGGCAATGGGTGTCAGCTACAACGGCCAGACGTACAGCGGCTGGCAAAGCCAGTTGTCTGGCAACACGGTTCAGGACAAACTCGAAGCGGCCCTGGGCCGCTTTGCCACGCACCCGGTGGGTACGCTGTGTGCTGGCCGCACCGATGCAGGGGTGCATGGGCTGATGCAGGTGGTGCACTTCGACACGCCGCATCACAGGCCCTCGTCGTCCTGGGTGCGCGGCACCAACACCTTCCTCCCGGCCGACATTGCGGTCCAATGGGCTCAGCCCGTGCCGCATGACTTCCACGCCCGCGCCAGTGCGGTGGCGCGGCGCTATGCCTATGTGCTGCTGCAATCCCCCGTGCGGCCCAGTGTGGATGCAGGCCGCGTGGGCTGGGTTTACCACCCGCTGGACTACGGCGCAATGCGGCAGGCCGCAGACCAGTTGCTGGGCGAGCATGACTTCACCTCGTTCCGCGCATCGGCGTGCCAAGCCAAGTCCCCCGTCAAAACCCTGCATCGCATCGACATCACCCGCCGGGGCTTGGACACGCCCCACCCGGAACTGGGCTGGAGCCCGTGCTACTGGCGCTTTGAATTCGAGGCCAACGCGTTTTTGCACCACATGATTCGCAACATCATGGGATGCCTGATTGCCGTCGGCCAAGGCAAGCAGCCCCCCCAATGGATAGCCCAAGTGCTGGCGGCCCAGTCGCGCGACGCTGCGGCGCCGACCTTCTCCCCGGATGGTCTTTACTTCCAAGGCCCTGTCTACGACGCCCGCTGGGGACTGCCCCAGCGCACGGCTGCGTATGATTGGTTGCCATGAAAGTCCAAGAAACCTCCACACTCCCCTCGGCACGCACCCGCATCAAGATCTGCGGCCTGACCCGCGAGCAGGACGTGGATGCCGCCGTGGCAGCAGGCGCCGACGCCGTCGGGTTCGTGCTGTACGCCCCCAGCCCGCGTGCCGTGACACCCGAGCGGGCAACACAACTGGCCCGCCGCCTGCCCCCCTTTGTCACGCCCGTGCTGCTTTTTGTGAACGAAATTGCTAGCAATGTGATAGCTGCAACCGATCTGATAGCAGGCGCTACCGTGCAATTTCATGGTGATGAGACGCCCGAGGATTGCCTGGCCGCCACCGGCCGGGGCGCCCGCCCCTACCTGCGCGCCGCACGCATTCCCCTTGGCGATGGTGCGGCACAGTTTGACCTCGTAAAATACGCCCACGATTACTCTCACGCCCAGGCCATCCTGCTCGACGCCCATGTCGAGGGGTATGGCGGCAGCGGCAAGGCATTCAATTGGTCACTCCTTCCACCAAGCGTCAGCTCTCACCTCGTTTTGTCTGGTGGACTCACGCCTGCAAACGTGACCGATGGCATTTTGCAAGTCCGCCCGCGTTGCAAGACGCTGGCGGTTGATGTCAGCTCCGGCGTCGAGGCCACAGACCCGAACAGCCCCGACGGCAAAACCCTGAAGGGCATCAAGGACGCCGGAAAAATCCAACGGTTCATCGCCGCCGTGCGCGCGGCCGATGCCCAACTTGCCAAGAACCCTCATGAATTCCTATCAGCAACCTGATGCATCAGGCCATTTCGGTCCCTACGGCGGCAGCTTCGTCAGCGAAACACTCACCCACGCTATCCAGGAGCTGCGTGAAGCCTACGCCCGCTACCAGAACGACCCGGAGTTCCTCGCAGAATTCCACTACGAGCTCAAGCACTTCGTAGGCCGCCCCTCCCCCGTGTACCACGCCGCACGCACCAGCCGCGAGCTGGGCGGCGCGCAGATCTACCTCAAGCGCGAAGACCTCAACCACACCGGCGCCCACAAGATCAACAACGTGATCGGGCAGGCCATGCTGGCGCGCCGCATGGGCAAGCCGCGCGTGATCGCCGAGACCGGCGCGGGCCAGCACGGTGTGGCCACCGCCACCATCTGCGCGCGCTATGGCCTCGAATGTGTGGTCTACATGGGCAGCGAAGACGTAAAGCGCCAAAGCCCCAACGTCTACCGCATGAAGCTGCTGGGCGCCACCGTGGTGCCGGTCGAGTCGGGCAGCAAAACGCTCAAGGACGCGCTCAACGAAGCCATGCGCGACTGGGTGGCCAACGTGGACAACACCTTCTACATCATCGGCACGGTGGCAGGCCCCCACCCCTACCCAATGATGGTGCGCGACTTCCAGAGCGTGATCGGCAAGGAATCCATCGAGCAGATGCCCGCCATGCTGGCCGAGCAGAAGATCGCGGCCGAGCAGCCCGACGCCGTGATCGCCTGCGTGGGCGGCGGCAGCAACGCCATGGGCATCTTTCACCCCTACATCCCGTTCGAGAAGACGCGCCTGATCGGCGTGGAGGCGGCCGGCGAGGGCCTGGACAGCGGCAAACACTCTGCCAGCCTACAGCGCGGCAGCTCCGGCGTGCTGCACGGCAACCGCACCTTCATCCTGCAGGACGCCAACGGCCAGATCACCGAAACACACAGCATCAGCGCGGGCCTGGACTACCCCGGCGTCGGCCCCGAGCACGCGTGGCTGCAGGAGATCGGCCGTGCCGAATACGTGGGGATCACCGACCAGGAAGCGCTTTCGGCCTTCCACCACCTGTGCCGTACCGAAGGCATCATCCCGGCGCTCGAATCCAGCCACGCCTTTGCCCATGCCCTCAAACTCGCGCCCACCATGCGGCCCGACCAGGCCATCCTGGTCAACCTCTCGGGCCGGGGCGACAAGGACATCGGCACCGTGGCCGAC
>JADMJR010000001.1 GCA_018780365.1 Acidovorax sp.
GCTCGCCCACCTCGCCCTCGGGCACCGGGTCGCCGGTGCCGGGGCGCACGATCTCGACGATCACGCCTTCGTCCAGCACCAGGCCTTCGCGCGCTGAGGTCTCGTAGGCAATCAGCCCCAGGTCGGCCGTGGCGTAGCACTGGTAACCCGCGATGCCGCGCTCGGCAAACCAGTCGCGCAGCGAGGGCGGGAAGGCCTCGCCCGAGACCATGGCCTTGGTCACGCTGGGCAGGGGCACGCCCATCTCCAGGGCCTTCTCGACAATGATCTTGAGGAAACTGGGCGTGCCGATGTAGCCGGCCGGGCGCAGCTCGGCCATGGCCTGCACCTGCTGCTCGGTCTGGCCCGTGCCCCCCGGAAACACCGTGCAACCCAGCGCATGGGCGCCGGTTTCCATCATCGAGCCTGCAGGCACGAAGTGGTAGCTGAAGCTGTTGTGGATCAGCTCGCCGCTGCGAAAGCCGGCCGCATGGATGGCCCGCGCCATGCGCCAGTAGTCGCGCCGTGTGCCCTCGGGCTCGTAGATGGTGCCGGGGCTGGCGAACACGCGTGGCATGCCGGGGCCAAAGCCCAGCGCGCTGAAGCCGCCAAACACGTTGCTGGCGCGCCCGGCCTGTTGGCGCTCCAGCAGCTCGTACTTGCGGGTGACGGGCAATTGCGCCAGTGCCGCGCGGGTGGTGACCGCGGACGCGTCCACCCCGGCCAGGATGCTGGCAAATGCGGGGGATGCCGTCTGGGCGTGGGCCACCTGGGCGGGCAGGGCCGCCAGCAGGGCCGCCTCGCGTTCGGACGGATTGCGGGTTTCCAGGGCGTCGTAGTACGTGCTCATGCCATGGGTTCCTATGCGGTGGTTATGAATGAAATAAGCCTTGTGCGCCTGTCCATCAAGCGCGAGTAGCTATCAAAATAGGAGTTGCTTTGTATTTCTAGGTACCTGGGTAGCGCTATCGCCAAAACCGCCACAGCCCCCGTCTCAGCGCACCCGTGGAACTGGCTTTGCCAGGCCACCGGGTGCGTCCCCCTGGGGGGAAGGCGCGCAGCGCCTCAGGGGGGCTTCTCAAGCAAGCCAGCGCTTGCGCCGCTTGTAGCTCTTGACATCCTTGAAGCTCTTGCGCTCGCCGCCGCCCACGCCCAGGTAGAACTCCTTCACGTCCTCGTTGTTGGCCAGGTCGCTCGCCGCGCCGTCCATCACCACGCGGCCACTTTCCATGATGTAGCCGTAGTCCGAATACTTCAGCGCCATGTTGGTGTTCTGCTCGGCCAGCAAGAAGGTGACCTTCTCTTTGGTGTTCAGGTCCTTCACGATGTTGAACACCTCTTCCACGATCTGCGGCGCGAGACCCATGGACGGCTCATCGAGCAGCACCATGCTGGGGTTGGCCATCAGCGCGCGGCCGATGGCGCACATCTGCTGCTCGCCACCCGAGGTGTAGGCCGCCTGCGAGGTGCGGCGTGTCTTCAGGCGCGGGAAGTAGTTGTAGACCTTCTCCAGGTTGGCCGCGATCTCGGCCTTGCTGGTGCGGGTGTAGCTGCCCGTCATCAGGTTCTCTTCAATGGTCAGGTGGGCAAAACAGTGCCGCCCCTCCATCACCTGCACCACGCCGCGCTGCACCAGGTCGGCGGGCGAGAGGTTCTCGATGCGTTCGCCGCGCAGCTCGATCGAGCCCTTGGTGACCGCGCCGCGCTCCCCCTGCAGCAGGTTGGAGATGGCGCGCAGCGTGGTCGTCTTGCCCGCCCCGTTGCCCCCCAGGATGGCCACGATGCTGCCCTGCGGCACCTGCAGTGACACGCCTTTGAGCACCAGGATCACGTGGTTGTAGATGACCTCGATGCCGTTGACGTTGAGAA
>JADMJR010000105.1 GCA_018780365.1 Acidovorax sp.
CACGCCCGCGTCGATGAGGGCGCGCAGGTTGTCGCTCTGGTTGTTGTCCTTCATGCTCAGCACGTGTTTGTCGTGCGCAATGAAGCGGCCCTGTGCGTCGGTCACCTGGTAGGGCAGTCGGCAGGCCTGGCTGCAGTCGCCCCGGTTGGCGCTGCGGCCGGTCTGCGCATGGCTGATGTTGCACTGGCCGCTGTAGGCCACGCACAGCGCGCCGTGGATGAAGAACTCGATGTTGGCGCGGCCCGGCGCATCCACAGGGCCCAGCGCCTTGTGCACGGCGGCGATCTGCTGCACCGTCAGCTCGCGCGCCAGCACGATCTGCGAGAGGCCCGCGTCCTGCAGAAAGCGGGCTTTTTCGGGTGTGCGGATGTCGGTCTGGGTGCTGGCGTGCAGCTGGATGGGGGGCATGTCGTCCAGCGCCAGCAGGCCCATGTCCTGGATGATGAGCGCGTCGGCACCGGCTTCGTACACCTGCCAGGCCATCTGGCGCGCGGCCTCCAGCTCGTCGTCGCGCAGGATGGTGTTGAGCGTGATGAAGATGCGGCTGTTGAAGCGGTGCGCGTGTTTCACCAGGCGCTCGATGTCCCGGATGTCGTTGCCCGCGCTGGCGCGTGCGCCGAAGGCGGGGCCGCCGATGTAGACGGCGTCGGCGCCGTGGTTGATGGCTTCGATGCCAATGTCGGCATCGCGCGCGGGGGAGAGCAGTTCGAGCTGGTGGGGCAGGAGAGACATGGGGCGTGATTATCCCAGCCCACCCCGGGGAATACCTGCGGGAGGGCTGCCCATTAGCGTGGTTAATGCCGGAGCAAATTGCTAAGTTTGCATAGCAAATGCGGCAAATGACCGCTGGCATGGCTAGGATGCAGGGCTTGTTGTGTACAAGATCGGTGCACAACATGCCTGCATAGACTGATTTTGGAGACTCCGTACCGTGCTTCGCCCCGCTTTTGCTTCCTCGCCCCTGTTCCGAATTTCTGCCCTGACCGCCATCGCGCTGGCCGCCAGTGTGGCCTCTGCGCAAGACGTGCAGACCGTCAAGATCGCCCACGCGGGCCCCGTGTCGGGCGGTATTGCCCACATCGGCAAAGACACTGAAAACGGTGTGCGCCTGGCGATTGACGACCTCAACGCCCAGAACCTGGTGATCGGCGGCAAGAAGATCCAATTTGCCATCGCTGCCGAAGACGACGCGGGTGACCCACGCCAGGCCACCGCCGTGGCGCAAAAGTTGTGCGACCAGAAGGTGGCAGGCGTGGTGGGCCACCTGCAGTCGGGCACGTCCATCCCGGCGTCCAGCATCTATGCCAAGTGCGACCTGCCGCACATCACGGCATCGGCCTCCAACCCCGACCTGACCCGGCCCGGCCACAAGACCACCTTCCGCCTGATCGCCAATGACAACGCGCTGGGTGCGGCGCTGGCGCTGTTTGGCGCCGACCACCAGAAGCTCAAGAGCGTGGCCATCATTGACGACCGCACGGCCTATGGCCAGGGTGTGGCGTCCGTCTTCAAGGCGACCGCCGTGCAAAAGGGCCTGAAGGTGGTGGGCGAGGAATTCACCAACGACAAGGCCACCGACTTCATGGCCATTCTCACGGCCATCAAGAACAAGAAGCCCGACGCGATTTTCTACGGCGGCCTGGACGCACAAGCCGGCCCCATGCTGCGCCAGATGGAGCAATTGGGCCTGGGCAACGTGAAGTTCTTTGGTGGCGACGCGCTGTGCACCGAAAAGCTGCCCGAGCTGTCGGGCAAGACTCCGGCCCTGAAGAACGTGACCTGCGCCACGGGCGGTGCATCGGTGGACAAGATGCAGGGCGGCGCCGACTGGAAGAAGCGCTACG
>JADMJR010000354.1 GCA_018780365.1 Acidovorax sp.
CGATGTAGGCCTCGCCATCGGGCGGGCGGCCTGCGCGCTGGCTTTCCCACAGCATCTCACCGAGGCAGTCCATGGCGGCGTGGTGGGCGTCGTGCAATGAATCGAGCCGTGCCGTCAGCAATTCGACCGCCTGGCGGATGCCACGCGGCTGGTCGATGCTGCACTGCTCGCTGATCGACAGGTGCATTGACAGGTGCAAAAACGGGTTGGTCTGGCCCGGGGTGTCGTCGTAGTTGCGCGCCACGGCCGCGTCGGCGTCGGACAGGTCGGCGTGGTATTCGGGGTGCTCGGCGATCCACAGGCTGGCCAGCGTCTCGATGGCTTCCATGGGGGCGCCGCTCTGGGTCTTGGCGTGCACACCGCACAGAAAGCGGCGCACATCGGCTTGGGAGGGGCTGAACATGGGGCGAGAGGGTAGCACGCGCCTTTTGCCCTGGGGGCTGCGGGGTTGCGCCTGCGCGCTACGCAGTGCTGCGGCTGCGTCCTACGTGCCAAGGCACGGGCGGCTCCTACAGTGGCGGGGCGCAAAGACAAGGAGCCGGGTCCGCTTTGCCCATGTCATCCACCCCCGGCACTGGGAGATCTGTCATGAATGCATTGCGAATTGTGGGTGTGCTGCTGTTGGTGCTGGGCCTGGCCGGTTTCCTGACGGGCGGCTTCAGCTTCACCAAGGAGAGCACCCAGGCCAAGCTGGGCCCGCTGGAGCTGACCGTCAAGGAGAAGGAGTCCGTCAACATCCCGCCGTGGGTGAGCCTGGGCGCCATGGTGATCGGTGGCGTGGTGCTGGTGCTGGGCTTTCGCAAGCGCTGAGGCGCAGTACCAATACATGCACCGCAGGATTTCAGCCGCGTGGCGCGCCCATCATGCGCGAGATGGTCCGGGCCGCGCTCAGCAATGCGGGCAGCAGCGTCTCCTGCATCATGGCCGCGCTGGTGCGGTTGGCCTGGCCACTGATGTTGAGCGCCGCCACCGTCTGCCCTGTGCGGTTGGTCAGCGGCGCGGCAATCGATATCAAACCTTCTTCCAGCTCCTGATTCACCAGGCACCAGCCCTGCTGCCGCGCCTGGCGGATGTGGGCAATCAGCACATCCACATCGGTGGTGGTGTGCTCGGTAAAACGCTCCATCGGGTGGTTCTGCAGCCGGGCCTGCAGTTCGTCGTCCGGCAACCCGGCCAGCAGCATGCGGCCCATGGAGGTCCAGCACGCGGGCAGGCGCGAGCCCACGCCCAGCGTGGTACGCATGATCTTGTGCGTGGGCACGCGCAGCACATAGACGATGTCCAGGCCGTCCAGCACGGCGGCCGATGAGGACTCGCGCACCTCCTCCACCAGGTCCTCCATCACCGGCTCGGCCAGGTTCCAGATCGGCAGCGACGAGAGGTAGGCAAAGCCCAGGTCCAGGATGCGCGGGCTCAGGCGAAAGAGCTTGCCGTCTGTCTCCACGTAGCCCAGTGTTTGCAGCGTGAGCAGGATGCGCCGCGCACCGGCGCGCGTGAGCCCGGTGCGGGCCGCCACCTCGCTCAGCGTCTGCTGCGGTGCGCTTGCGCTGAACGAACGGATCACCTCCAGCCCGCGCGCGAACGACTGCACATAGCTGTCGCTGGGTTTGGGGTCTTTGGTCGGGAGCGTTTCGGGATTCATACGGAGGCCCTCTATAATTCTTTATGCGAACATTTGTTCTATAAGCGAACAAATTCTAAACCGAAATCTGAGCACATCACGAAAGCGTTTCGATGATCAACAAATTGGCGGACTCGGTGGCCCAGGCCCTTCAAGGGGTGAAAGATGGTGCCACGGTGTTGATAGGCGGTTTCGGCACGGCCGGCATTCCGGGTGAACTGATCGAGGGGCTCATTGCCCAGGGCGCTCGCGACCTCACGGTGGTCAACAACAACGCCGGCAATGCTGACCAGGGCCTGGCCGCGCTGCTCAAGGCCGGCCAGGTGCGCAAGATCATCTGCAGCTTTCCGCGCCAGGTCGACAGCTACGTGTTCGACGAGCTCTACCGCAGTGGCAAGCTCGAACTCGAACTCGTGCCCCAGGGCAACCTGGCCGAGCGGCTGCGCGCGGCCGGCGCGGGCATCGGCGCCTTCTTCTGCCCCACAGCCACGGCACCGAGCTGGCGTGCAACGCAGATGGGTCCAGCAAGGAGACGCGCGAGATCCACGGCAAACACTACGTGCTCGAATACCCCATCCACGGCGATGTGGCGCTGATCAAGGCCGAAAAGGGCGACCGCTGGGGCAACCTCACCTACCGCATGTCGGCGCGCAACTTTGGCCCTGTGATGGCCACCGCCGCCAAGACCACCATTGCCACCGTGCACGAGGTGGTGGAACTGGGCGCGCTCGACCCGGAATCCATCGTCACCCCCGGCATCTACGTGAGCCACGTGGTCAAGATCGGGCGCACGGCCACGCAGGCGGGCGGTTTCAAAAAATCGGCATGAAATTGGCACCTACCGCCTGAGGAATAAGCGTGAGCAGCTATCAAAAACGTAGTAAGGACGAGCTGGCGAAACGTGTGGCACAAGACATCCACGACGGCGCCTACGTCAACCTGGGCATCGGCCAGCCCACCCTGGTGGCCAACCACATCCCGGCAGGCCGCGAAGTCATCCTGCAAAGCGAAAACGGCATCCTGGGCATGGGCCCCGCGCCCGCTGCGGGGCTGGAGGACTACGACCTCATCAACGCCGGCAAGCAGCCCGTGACGCTGCTGCCCGGCGGTGCGTATTTCCACCATGCCGACAGCTTTGCGATGATGCGCGGCGGGCACCTCGACATCTGCGTGCTGGGCGCCTTCCAGGTGTCGGCCACGGGCGACCTGGCCAACTGGAGCACCGGCGAGCCCGGCGCCATTCCCGCCGTGGGCGGCGCCATGGACCTGGCCATCGGCGCCAAGCAGACCTGGGTGATGATGGACCTGCTGACCAAGCAGGGCGCCAGCAAGATCGTCACGCAATGCACCTACCCGCTCACCGGTGTCGCCTGCGTGAAGCGCATCTACACCGATCTGTGCACACTGGCCTGCACGCCCATCGGGCTGCAGCTCATCGACACCGTGCCCGGCCTGCAGTTGCCTGAGCTGGAGCAACTGGTGGGCCTGCCCATCCGTGCAGCCGCCGTTTGAATGCGTCATTTCGCCACCACACCCCGCCCGTTCGGGCTGAGCCTGTCGAAGCCTGGGCATTGCCTGCACAGCCCTTCGACAGGCTCAGGGCGAACGGTCTGGGGGCATTTCCACTGAGTCCATAGAAACGAGGAGACAAAACCATGAGCCAACAACGCCAAGCCTTCATCTGCGACGCCATCCGCACCCCTTTCGGCCGCTACGGCGGCGCGCTCTCCAGCGTGCGCACCGACGACCTGGGCGCCATCCCCATCAAGGCGCTGATGGACCGCAACCCCGGCGTGGACTGGGCCGCCGTGACCGACGTGCTCTACGGCTGCGCCAACCAGGCCGGTGAAGACAACCGCAACGTGGCCCACATGAGCAGCCTGCTGGCGGGCCTGCCCATCGACGTAGCGGGCGCCACCATCAACCGCTTGTGCGGCTCGGGGCTGGACGCCGTGGGCACCGCAGCGCGCGCCATCAAGGCGGGCGAGGCTGGCCTGATGATCGCGGGCGGCGTGGAGAGCATGAGCCGCGCGCCCTTCGTCATGCCCAAGGCCGAGAGCGCTTTCAGCCGCAACAACTCGGTGTACGACACCACCATCGGTTGGCGCTTCATCAACAAGCTGATGAAGGAAAAGTACGGTGTGGACTCCATGCCCGAAACCGCCGAAAACGTGGCGACCGACTTCAAGATTGAGCGCGAAGCCCAGGACCAGATGGCCCTGCGCAGCCAGCTCAACGCAGTGGCCGCCATCAAGGCCGGCCACCTGGCGCGCGAGATCGTGCCGGTGCACATCCCCCAAAAGAAGGGCGACGCCATCATCGTCAGCCAAGACGAACACCCGCGCGAGACCAGCCTGGAAGCGCTGGCCAAGCTCAAGGGCGTGGTGCGGCCCGACGGCACCGTGACGGCGGGCAACGCCAGCGGCGTGAACGACGGCGCCTGCGCGCTGCTGCTGGCAGATGAAGCCAACGCCGCCAAGTACGGCCTCAAGCCCCGCGCCCGCGTGGTGGGCATGGCCGTGGCCGGTGTGGCACCGCGCATCATGGGCTTTGGCCCCACGCCCGCCACGCAAAAGGTGCTGGCGCAGACGGGCCTGACCATCGACCACATGGACGTGATCGAACTGAACGAAGCCTTTGCCGCGCAAGGCCTGGCCGTGCTGCGCGCGCTGGGCATCCAGGACGACGACGCCCGCGTGAACGCCTGGGGCGGCGCCATTGCGCTGGGCCACCCGCTGGGTGCCAGCGGTGCGCGCCTGGTCACCACCGCCGTCAACCGCCTGCACGAACATGCGGGCCAGTACGCGCTGTGCACCATGTGCATCGGCGTGGGCCAGGGCATTGCCATCATCCTGGAGCGCGTGTGACCGCAATTGATAAAGGCACTCCCGTCACGGTCGTCACCGGCGCCAGCAACGGCATCGGCCGCGCGATTGCCGAGGCCGTGCTGGCCCAGGGCCGCGCCGTGGTCAACCTGGACTACGTGCTGCCCACCTGGAGCCATCCGCAACTCACCTCGTACCAGGGCGACCTGACCGACGAAGCCTCGACCCGTGAGCGCGCTGCCGAGATTGCGGCCAAGCACAACGTCACGGCGCTGGTGAACAACGCCGGCGCCACGCGCCCCGGCACCATCGACACCGCCACCACCGCGCAGCTCGACGACGTGGTGGGCCTGCACCTGCGCGCGCCCATGCTGCTGGTGCAGACGTTTTTGCCCAGCCTGCGTGCCAGCGGCCAGGGCCGCATCGTGAACATGTCGTCGCGCGCCGCTTTGGGCAAGGCCGACCGCATCGTGTACTCGGCCACCAAGGCCGGAATGATCGGCATGACGCGCACGCTGGCCATGGAGCTGGGCCGTGACGGCATCACCGTCAACGCCATCGGCCCCGGGCCCATCGCCACCGAGCTGTTCCGCCAGAGCAACCCCGAGGGCGCGCCGCAGACGCAGCGCATCCTGAACAGCATTGCCGTGGGCCGCATGGGCACGCCCGACGACGTGGCGCGCGCAGCGCTGTTCTTCCTCTCGCCCGACAACGGTTTCGTGACCGGGCAGGTGTTGTACGTGTGCGGAGGCACCACGCTGGGAGTGGCGCCTGTTTAGCAACCTGAACTGATCTCCCCTGCCGCCTCGCAAGGGGCGCACCCCCGATCTCGCCCGGAGGCCTTGGCGCCCGGTTGAGGCCACGGCGCGGCCAGACGCGGCCCCCAGTATCACTTGTGGCGCTGGTGGCAGCGATCCATTCATTCATCCATCCACCTTCTTGAAGGAGACAAACCATGACCCGTTCCATCCACACCACCCGCCGCTTCGCACTGTCGGCCGCTGCCTGCGCGGGCATCGCCGCTATCGCCGGTGCTGGCCTGTTGGGCAGCA
This sequence comes from Acidovorax sp., assembly GCA_018780365.1. Taxonomy (GTDB): domain Bacteria; phylum Pseudomonadota; class Gammaproteobacteria; order Burkholderiales; family Burkholderiaceae_C; genus Acidovorax. The sequence continues at coordinate 5,499 of JADMJR010000354.1, forward strand.
GCGCAGCAATGGCCCAGGCCTATCCCACCAAGCCCGTCACCATCGTCGTGCCCTTTGCCGCGGGCGGCACCACCGACATCCTGGCCCGCATCATCGGCCAGGCGCTGACCACGGAGCTTGGCCAATCGGTCATCGTGGACAACCGCGCCGGTGCCGGCGGCAACATCGGTGGCGCGCTGGCCGCCAAGTCGCCGGCCGATGGTTACACGCTCTTCATGGGCACGGTGGGCACGCACGCCATCAACGCCAGCCTGTACAAGAAGATGCCGTTCGATCCCATCAAGGACTTCGCGCCGCTCACGCGCGTGGCCAATGTGCCCAACCTGCTGGTGGCCAACCCGGCCCAGCCTTACAAGAGCGTGAAGGAACTGATCGCCTACGCCAAGGCCAACCCCGGCAAGGTCAACTTTGGCTCGTCGGGCAATGGCAGCTCCATCCACCTGTCGGGCGAGCTGTTCAAGAGCCTGGCCAAGGTGGACATGGTGCACGTGCCCTACAAGGGCAGCGCACCGGCTGTGACCGACCTGCTGGGCAACCAGATCGGCATCATGTTTGACAACATGCCCTCGGCCATCCAGCACGTGCGCAGCGGAAAGCTGGTGCCCATTGCCGTGACCACGGCCAAGCGCTCGCCCGAGCTGCCCAACGTGCCCACCATCGCTGAAGCGGGCGTGCCGGGCTACGAGGCCACCTCGTGGTTCGGCATGTTCGCGCCTACCGGCACGCCCGCGCCGGTGCTGGCCAGGATCAACACCGCACTGGCCAAGGTGCTGAACCAGGCCGAGGTGAAGAAGAAGATCAACGAGCAGGGCGCCGAGACTTACAGCGAGACGCCCGAGCAGTTCGCCGCCTTCATCCAGGCCGAGTCCATCAAGTGGGGCAAGGTCGTCAAGGAGTCGGGCGCGAGTCTGGACTGATCTGCGCCTTCGATCATTGAAGCTACTAAATTGATAGCTGCTGCCGCTTATTAGACAGGCGGCAGCAGCTATTTTCCTTTCATGCCCAGCTGGGTAGGGTGCAGGTGGCCGTGATCACTGCACGCGGTACACCCGCCCCGTCTGCGCCCCTTCCACGCTGCGCTGGTAGCCGCGTGCGGCGCGCTCGGCAGGCACCGTGTCAAAGCCCGGGAAGAACGGCCCGTACACGCCCACGGATTCGGTGAGGATGGTGGGGCTCACGGCGTTGATGCGCAGGCCGCGCGGCAGCTCGATGGCGGCGGCGGCCACGAAGCCCTCGATGGCGGCGTTCACCGCCGTGGCACTGGCGCCGTTGCGGATGGGCTCGATCGACAGGATGCCCGCGGTCAGCGTGATGGAGCCGCCATCGGTCAAGTACTTCTGGCCGATCAAAGCCAATTGCACTTGGCCCAGGAGCTTGTCTTGCAGCCCCAGGTTGAACTGCTCGGGCGTCATCTCGGCCAGCGGGCCGAAGTGCAGGTTGCCTGCGGTGCTCACGATGGCATCGACTTTGCCCACCGCCTCGAAAAGCTTTGCGACCGAGCCTGGCTGCGAGAAGTCTGCGCGGTGCGTGCCACTGCTGCGGCCCACGGTGATCACCTCGTGGCGTGCGCCCAGGTTGGCCAGCACGGCCTGGCCGATGGTGCCGCTCGCGCCGATGAGAAGAATCTTGGACATGGTGTTTTTCCTTGAAGGTTGAAAAAGAAGGGTGGAGGAACAGACAGGCCCCGATTCTTTTGCGAATCAATCAATGCATAAAGTACATTGAAGTTCTTCTTGTGCTAACCATTGATTAGGAATCCGCCGTGGACAAACTGCGCAACATGGAAGTCATGGTGGCTGTGGTCGAAGCTGGCAGCTTTGCCGCCGCCGCGCGCCAGCTGCAGGTGTCGGCCGTGATGGTGGGCAAGCACATCCAGCAGCTCGAAGCCCACCTGGGCGCGCGCCTGTTCCAGCGCAGCACGCGCCAGAACAGCCTGACCGAGGTGGGCGCCGCGTTCTATGAAGACTGCAAGCGCGTGCTGGAACAGGTGCGCTGGGCCGAGTCCGCCGTGGAGCGCAGCCGCGCCGTGCCCCAGGGCCTGCTGCGGGTGAGTGCGCCTTTTACCCTGGGCAGCCACGTCATCGCGCCGCTGGTGGCAGAGTTTCTGCAGCGCCATGAGCAGGTGCGTGTGGACCTGCAGCTCACCGACAGCGTGGTGGACATGGCGGGTGAGGGGTTCGATGCCGCCATCCGCATCGGCCGCATCGTGGACGAAGGCTTGGTGGCCCGCTCACTGCGCCCCTACCGCATGGTGATTGCCGCCACACCCACCTATCTGGCGCGCCATGGCACGCCACAGGGCGCGGCCGACCTGGCCCGCCACCAGTGCCTGAGCCACTCGGTGTGGCAGCGCCGTGTGGAATGGACGCTGCGCGATGGCGACACGGAATTTTTCTGGCCCGAAAACGCGCGCATGGTCTGCAACCAAGGCGACGGCCTGCGCCAGGCCGCGCTGTGCAGCCTGGGCCTGGTCATGCAGCCCGAGGTGTTGCTGGCCGACGACCTGGCCAGCGGCGCGCTGGTGCCCGTGCTGCAGCATTGCCTGCCCGCACAGCGCGATGTGCACTTGGTGTACGCGCCCGACCGGCGGCAACTGCCCAAGCTGGCGCGGTTTGTGGAGTACGTGGTGGGGGCGCTGGGCATTGCGGGTGATGCCCAGCCCTGATGCGGATTCGCGTTCGATCCATCAGAACCGTTCGGGCTGAGCTTGTCGAAGCCTCGCGCGGCGCTTCGACCTCAGCGTGAACGGGTTTATGTTTTTCAATGCAGGCTGGTATGAGGCGCGTCAGTTACGCGGCGTGGTCTACCGATGCGGCCACGGCAAGGCACCCGTCCTCGCCGCGCACCAGTGTGTATGACTCGCGCCAGGCGCTGAGCACACGGGTGTCTTCGCGCAGCAGCTCCCAGGTCACGGTAGCCAGCGCGCCGCTGGGGCCGAGGGCCAGCATCTCCAGGTCGAGAAAGCGGCAACTGCGGCAGCCCTGGCCGTGGTACTGCGTGACCACCTGCTGGAAGTAGTCCCCGGTTTCGCCGCCCGTGTGGAAGCATCGCCACGCGCCCCGCGCATCCACGGCCACATAGGGAGCCCCATAGCGCTCTGCGATGCGCGGGCCACTGAAGCTGCTGAACGCAGCCACGAAGTCATCGAAGAAGTGCTGCACTTCGGTGCGCAGGTCTGGGGTTGTTGGCGTCATGGAGGTCCTTGTGTGTTGAGGGTGCTGGTCTCGCTAAGCCGGTCTCATGGGCGCGATCTTGAACACCACGCTCAGCCGCGCAGGGCACGCCATCGGGCGCGACCAGCCCCTGCGCAAACACCAGCGACGCGTGACGCGTAGCGGATCGGCCTCGCCTCCACCCACGTATCCAGCGGATTTGGGGCCGGCAGTCGATTTGCATTTTGCGGTGTACCGGCAAGGCCAGAAGCCCTGCTTGCCCGTGGCGCGCGCCGCGCATGTGGGCAATGCGCCCAACAGGCGCCAGTTGCCCAAGGTAGCGGGGTATGTGGAGCATGTGGTGGTGTCGCTGGGCGGTCGCAGCTCAGCAGAACGCCTGGCGCTGCTGCCGGAGTGCATCGCGGTCGATGCTGGCCGCCAGCTGTTCCATGTCTGCGGCGCAGACGCCGTGCTGCGCAAAATGCCGGGGCCACTGCGCCACCGTCTGGGCGACTTCCTGAATCAGCTCGATGGCCCGGGCCCGGGTGATGCCGAACTCGCTCAACTCGGTCAGCGCGTTGTCCAGCGTGGATTGCGCGCCGTGCCGGCCCACCACCATCGCCTGGTAGCCCATGTTCTGCAGCGTGGGCACCACGTCGAACGCCGGGGCCAGGTCGTAGTAGCCATCAAAGCCCAGGCGCAGGCAGTGGTTGCGTTCGTGGTCGTCGGTGTTGTCCATGAGGATGTTGAACACCATGCGCCGAAACAGTTCTTCGCGTTGCGCCTTGTGCCGGTTGGGGTGCGCCTGGCGCAGCAGCACGGTGGCCAATGCGCCGTAGCTTTCGGTCAACCCTGCCGCTGCCAGGGCGGTCTTGGCAGAAATGCAGTGCACACGCAGGCTCAGGGTGTCCATCTGCACCCGGTCAAACCGCTCAATGGTCAGCGCATGGCGCTGTGGCCCCTGGCCCAGCCGCGATGCAATGGGCAGCACGCCCGTGGTGGCCACGTGGATGCCCGCCCGGGCCGCCAGCGTCATGGTGGCGTGCTCGATGAGGGGCGTGTCCACCGTGTCGTCCAGCTCGCTGAACTTGATGACACAAGGCCCGCTGTCGGTTTGCAGCAGCGCCTTGGGCCGGGCCCCGCCCAGCGTCACGCCGGGCTGCACCAGCCGCTGGATCTCGGGTGTGACCGGCGCTTGCGACTGCACGTCTTCTACGGCACGCACCATGGCCTCCAGATCGCGCAGTTGCGGATAGGGCCCGATGCGGCGCGGGATGTAGTGATCGGCCGATGTGGAGATGCCCAAGGCGCCAAAGCGGTCGTCAC
>JADMJR010000281.1 GCA_018780365.1 Acidovorax sp.
TGGAGCTGGCCAGCATGGCCAAGCTCAAGGCCGGCCGCCTGAACCGCGAGGTGCCCGACACCTGTCTGCAGTTTTGGGGCGGCATGGGCTACACGCTGGAGAACAAGGTCTCGCGCATGTACCGCGACGGGCGGCTGGCGTCGATTGGTGGTGGTGCGGACGAGGTGATGCTGGGCATCCTGTCCAAGCTCATGGGCATTGCAAAGCGCCCTGTATGACGAACCACTGGTTCTTCTCAGAGGTACGAGGTGCTCACCGCATGGCCCCTCTCCCCTCGCGGGAGAGGGGTTGGGGAGAGGGGGTGAACTTGCGCCATGCCCCAGTTCGAGACCCCTCTCCCCGGCCCTCTCCCGCAAGGGGAGAGGGAGTGAATACCGAGACCACTGCGCACGCAATGGATCAATGAAATGACCCACCCCCCTTTGCTCATCCACCGCATGCCGCTGGCCAGCGGCAGCGTGGAAACCTGGACGCTGAACGACCCCGCCAGCCGCAACGCGCTGTCGGAGCCGATGGTGGACGCCCTGCGGGTCGCGTGCGAGCGCGCCGCTGCCGATGCTGGCCTGCGCGGCGTGGTGCTGCGCGGCGCGGGCGGGCACTTCTGCGCAGGAGGCAGCCTGGGCGGCTTTGCCAAGACCATCGGCCAGCCACTGGCTGCGGGTGAAACCGACCCCCTCGTACCCCTGAACCGCCGATTCGGCACGCTGCTGCAGGCGCTGTGCGCGCTGCCGCAGTGGCTCATCGTGGCGGTGGAGGGCGCAGCGATGGGCGGTGGCTTCGGCCTGGTGTGCTGCGCCGACCATGTGCTGGCCCACGCCAGCGCGCAGTTCGCCACGCCCGAGGTCACGCTGGGCATCGTGCCTGCGCAGATCGCGCCCTTTGTGGTGCGGCGCCTTGGCCCGTCTGCTGCGCGGCGGTGTTTGCTGACCGGCGAGCGCTGGGATGCGGCTGCCGCCCAGCGCTTGGGCCTGGTCGATGACGTGGTGGAGGGCGACATGGATGCTGCTGTACGGGCTGCCATCGCACGCCACGCCGCCGCAGCGCCGCAGGCCGTGGCCGCTACCAAACGTTTGTTGCTGGCACAGCCCGAGACGCCGTTGCCTGCGCTGCTGGATGAGGCCGCCATCGCCTTTGCGCAGGCGCTGCGCGGGTCCGAGGCGCCGCAAGGTCTGGCTGCGTTTGCGGCACGCAAGGCGCCGCCCTGGAGTGCGAAGCCATGAAAAAGATACTCGTAGCGAATCGATCAGAGATCGCCCGCCGCATCATCCACACCGCCCACCGCGTGGGCATCGAAACGGTCGCGGTCTATTCCGACCCCGATGCCAACGCCCTGCATGTGCGCGAAGCCACTCAGGCCGTCGCGCTGGGCGGCGCAGCCAGTGCGGACACCTACCTGCGCATCGACAAGCTGCTGGTCGCAGCGCGAGCCACCGGCGCCGATGCCGTGCACCCCGGCTATGGCTTCCTCAGCGAGAACGCCGACTTCGCCCAGGCCGTGGTCGATGCGGGCCTGACCTGGATCGGCCCGCCGCCCGCCGCCATCCGCGCGCTGGGCAGCAAGGCCGGGGCCAAGGCGTTGGCCCAGACGCAGGACGTGCCCTGCCTGCCCGGCTATGCGGGCGACGACCAGAGCGACGAACGTTTTGCCGCCGAGGCTGCGCGCATCGGCACACCCCTCATGGTCAAGGCCGTGGCGGGTGGGGGAGGGCGCGGCATGCGCCTGGTCACCGACCTGGCGCAGTTGCCTGCGGCGTTGGCGAGTGCCCGATCCGAAGCGTTGGCGGGCTTTGGCTGTGGCGACTTGCTCATCGAACGCGCGCTGCTGCAGCCGCGCCATGTGGAGGTGCAGATATTTGCCGACGCGCACGGCGGATGCATCCACCTGGGCGAGCGCGATTGCTCGGTGCAGCGCCGCCACCAGAAGATCATTGAAGAGTCCCCCAGCCCCGCCGTGGACGCAGCGCTGCGCGAGCGCATGGGCGCCTGCGCCGTGGCCCTGGCACAGGCCGCTGGCTATGTGGGTGCGGGCACGGTGGAGTTCTTGCTCGACGGCAAAGACTTCTACCTGATGGAGATGAACACCCGCCTGCAGGTGGAGCACCCGGTGACCGAAGCGCTCACGGGGCTGGACCTGGTGGAGTGGCAGATCCGTGTAGCGCGGGGCGAGCCGCTGCCCCTTACGCAATCGCAGGTGGTCTTGCAAGGCCACGCCATTGAAGTGCGCCTGTGCGCCGAAGACGCGCACTTCCGCCCCCACACCGGTCGTGTGCTGCAGTTCAGCGCGCCACAAGCCACTGCGTTCGAACGGGCCGCGCTGGGCGCGCTGCGTTTTGACCATGCGCTGGAAGAGGGCGCCGAGGTTACGCCCCACTACGACGCCATGCTGGGCAAGCTCATCGTGCACGCCCCCAAGCGGGCCGAGGCCATTGCCGCCCTGGTGCGCGCGCTGCAGGGCACCCGCGTGCTGGGCCTGCCCACCAACCGCGCGTTTCTGGCAGCGTGCCTGCAGCACCCGGTGTTTGGCGCGGGGCATGCCCTGGTGCCGTTTCTCGCAGAGCACGCCACGCAGTTGCAAGATTTGCTATCAAATGGAGAGCTTGAAGTGCTTGTTCAGAGCGCGGTAACGGCCATTTTTGCTTCAAATTCTTCGGGTGCCGCGTCTGCGCAACTGCCCTGCGCGCTGGCCCGGCCGCTGCGCCTGCGCCACCAGGGCCAAGTGGTTCCGCTGGCGGTGCGCGAGCTGGGCGCGGGGCGGCTGTTGGTGGAGCATGCGGGCGGCACCACCCACCTGCAGCTGGCGCCGCAGGCTGCGGGCATGGTGCGCATCACCACCACGCAGACCGGCGCGGAGGGTGATGTGCGCCATGCCGACCACACCGTGCGCGCCGTTCCGGTGGGCTCACTGCGCTGGCACTGGCAAACCGGTGGTGTGGATGGCTGGGTGGAGGACGCATCGTGGGAGCCCGCCACGCGCGCGGGCGCCGCCGGTGGCGCCACCGAGCTGCGCGCGCCCTTCAACGGCAAGGTGGTCGCGCTGCCCGTGGCCGCAGGCCAGGCGCTGGCGGCGGGCGATACGGTGGTGGTCATTGAATCCATGAAGCTGGAACACAGCCTGGCCAGCCCTGCCGCTGCCACGGTGGCCGAGCTGCTGGTAGCCCCCGGCCAGCAGGTGTCGCCCGGCCAGGTGCTGGCCCGCTTTGCACCCGCCACGCAAGGAGCGCCCGCATGACCGCCACGTCCGATGCGACCTCTGTGAGCGACGAAGACCGCACTGCCCTCACCGACACCGTCACCCGCTTTGCCCGCGCCGAAATCGCACCGCATGTGGACGCGTGGGATGCCGCCGGTGAATTCCCTCGCAGCCTTTACCGCCGCGCGGCCGACCTGGGCCTGCTGGGGCTGGGCTACCCCGAGCAGTACGGCGGCACACCCGCCAGCTACGCCTTGCGCCTGCCGCTGTGGCGCGCGCTCGGCCGCCACGGCGCCAGCGGCGGCGTGTTGGCCAGCCTGCTGTCGCACAACATCGGCTTGCCGCCGGTGCTGGCGCATGGCAGCGACGCGGTGCGTGCCGAGGTCATTCCACCGGTGCTGGCGGGCGAGCAGATTGCCGCACTGGCGATCACCGAACCCGGTGGCGGGTCCGACGTGGCCCGGCTCAAGACCACCGCGCGCCGCGAGGGTGATGAGTACATCGTCAACGGCGAAAAGGTATTCATCACCTCCGGCATGCGCGCGGACTGGATCACGGTGGCTGTGCGCACTGGCGACGCTGGTAGCAAGGGCAGCGGCGGCATATCGATGCTGCTCATCCCCGGCCACAGCGCAGGCCTGTCGCGCAAAAAGCTCGACAAGATGGGCTGGCTCTGCTCCGACACCGCCCACCTGCGCTTTGACAACGTGCGCGTGCCTGCGCGCTACCTGCTGGGCGAAGAGGGCGCGGGCTTTCGGATCATCATGGCCAACTTCAATGGTGAACGTTTTGGCCTGGCCGCATCGGCCCTGGGCTTTGCCGAGGCCTGCTACGACGAGGCCCTGGCCTGGGCCCGCCAGCGCAAGACCTTTGGCGCCGCGCTGGTGGAGCACCAGGTCATCCGCCACAAGCTGGTGGACATGCAGATGCGCATCCAGTCCACCGCAGCGTGGTGCGAGTCCGTGGCCGCGCAGGCCGATGCGGGCCGCACCGGGCCCGAGTGGGTTGCCAATGTCTGTCTGCTCAAGAACCACGCCACCCAAACCATGCAGTTCTGCGCCGACCAGGCCGTGCAGATTCTGGGCGGCATGGGCTTCATGCGCGGCACCGTCAGCGAGCGCATCTACCGCGAGGTCAAGGTCATGATGATCGGCGGCGGTGCGGAAGAAATCATGAAGGACCTGGCTGCGAAGCAGCTGGGCATTTGAAGGACGCAGCCACCATGCACAGCACCGACCACGGCAACAAAGCCATCATCACCTGCGCCATCACCGGCGTGCTCACCGACCCCGGCCAGCACCACGTGCCCGTCACGCCAGCGCAACTGGCCCAGGAAGCCCGCCGTGCCTTTGACGCAGGTGCCGCCGTGGTCCACGTGCACTTTCGCAACCAGGAGCCCGGCAAGGGCCACCTGCCCAGCTGGGACCCGCAGGTGGCGCGCGACTGCGTACAGGCCATGCGCGAAGCCTGCCCCGGCCTGATCATCAACCAGACCACCGGCGTGGTGGGCCCCAACTACCAGGGCCCGCTCGACTGCCTGCGCGCCACCCGCCCCGAGATGGCTGCGTGCAACGCGGGCTCGCTCAACTACCTGAAGGTGCGCAGCAACGGCACCTGGGCCTGGCCGCCCATGCTGTTCGACAACCAGCCCGCCAAGGTCAAGGACTTCATCGACGTGATGCTGGAGACCGGCACGCTGCCCGAGTTTGAATGCTTCGACGTGGGCATCGTGCGCTGCGTGGAGATGTATGTGCAGACCGGCATGTACACCGAGCGCCTGCCCGAATACAACTTTGTGATGGGCGTCGAGTCCGGCATGCCTGCGGACCCGGACCTGCTGCCCATCTTGCTCAAGCTCAAGATCCAGGACGCCCCCTGGCAAGCCACCGTCATCGGCCGCAGCGAGATCTGGCCCGTGCACCAGCGCGTGGCCGAGCTGGGCGGGCACCTGCGCACGGGGTTGGAGGACACGTTCTATCTGCCGGACGGGACCAAGGCGGATTCGAACGGGCCGTTGATCGAGCAACTGGCGAAGTACGCGCGCGATGCGGGGCGGGAGGTGGCTTCGCCGCAGGAAGCGCGGCAGATGTTGGGGTTGCAACCGTTGGAAGCGGTGGCTATGCATTCGTGAGCGGGGGTAGCTCAGATTTTTCAGTGATTTTGGTTTCAGGCGCTTATTGAGTGGGTGCAAGTTGCTATTTGCTTGATAGCAATTTGACTTTGAGCTTGGTATTGGGATTCACCTGCAAGGGCGTTACCCGACATTAACAATGTGCACCACGCGGCGTTGCCGGGTTGGGTTGCGCTGAGCAGACCTACTGGGCAGCTATGCGCCGTCTACCCGTCGGGCAAGAAACCACGCCACTGCAAGGCTCACAGCTGCCGATAGCAAGAATCCATAGATCACCACCATGCGGGACAAGCGATGTCGTCCCCAATGAGCACCTTCGTTGTATTGAACGAAGCGCTTGTATTGGTTCAATTCCTTGATCTGCACAGGAGTCAGATGGTCGTGCCGGACATAGCTTCTGTCGATGCTTTCGACAATCGAAATGGTGTTCAACTTGATCAACGGGGAATGGAAGACCGTGAAAACGCCTGCTACGCAGAAACAGAGAATCGCGTGGGCAACGAGCACGTAGATAATCTTTTGCATGTGTATTCGGATGTGATTGGATGAGTCGTTCGTGAGTAGCTGTGCCGGGGGGATGCAGCGATCAGCCCAGTTCCCTTAGCAGTTCCGGTATCGCACTCACAGGCACCACCTCCACCCCATCCTTCAGCGGATAGCGCCGCTCCACCGGTGCCACCACCACCGTGCGCGTGGGCTGCAAATCATCGCGCGCATGCCAAAAGCCTTTGGTTACTGTGGGGGCGGAAGAGAACTTCACCTCCATCCCCAGACAGCGCTGCCCGGACTGCACGACGATGTCCATCTCTGCCCCTGTTGCCGTGCGGTAAAAACCCAGTTGCGCGCCTTCTGGCAAATGCGCCGCTACCTGCTCCACTACGAACCCTTCCCACGACGCACCGACGATGGGGTGGCCTTGCAGGTCCGACAAGCTGGCGATGTTGAGCAACGCATGCAGCAGGCCACTGTCGCGGATGTAGACCTTGGGCGATTTCACCAGCCGCTTGCCTACATTGGGCAAATGCGGCTCCAGCCGGCGCACCAGCATTGTGTCCACCAGCGTGTCCAGGTAGCGCGACGCCGTGGTGTGCGACGCACCGCCCAACGATTGGCCCAGTTGCGACGCATTGAACAGCTGCCCCTGCAAATGCGCCAGCATGCGCCAAAACCGGTGTAGCGCATCTGCCGCCACACTCACGCCCATCTGGGGAAGGTCTCGCTGCAAAAAGGTCTGAATGAAATCCTGCCGCCATGCATACGCCAGTCGGTCGCTGGGCGCCAAATGCGCCAGCGGAAAGCCGCCCCGGTGCCATAGCTGCTGCAGCTTCCCCAGGTCGTTGGTGGTAGCCACCTCGCTAGCCAGCAGCGGCGTTAGTTCCAAATAGCCAACACGCCCTGCCAGCGATTCGGATCGCTGCCGCAGTAGCGCTCCACTGGCTGACCCCAACAGCAGAAAGCGCCCGGGTGTGCGGTGCGCATCAATCTCGGGTCGCAGGTGGGTGAACAGGTCGGGCAGCATCTGCACTTCGTCCATCACTACCAGCCGGTCGCGGTGTTGTGCCAGGAAGAGTTCTGGCTCGGCTAATTGCGCCCGGTCGGCAGGCCGTTCCAGGTCCAGAAGCAGCGCGTCGGGGTGTTGCGCTGCAATGGCTCTGGCCAGCGTGGTCTTGCCCACTTGGCGCGGACCCAGCAGGACGACACCAGGGTAAAACGCGAGGCGTTCGTCTAGTAAGGGGCTGAGTTGGCGTTCAATCATCCCTGCATTTTGATCGTTTGACGATCAATATACAAGGATGGATATTTGCCGAGAGCTATGAGGTGGGCGCAGTCTGGCCTGTGCATCGGCGCGTGGAGGGGATGGTCGAGGCCCTGCGCATGGTGCAGGAAACCGCATTCACCCAATCCTTTCCAGTGCAAGCCTGCTCGTTCAAAGCCTACATGGACTGAATCAATATGCAGGGCGAAATTTCGTGATCGCCTTCTGGGCATTGGCATCCAATGCAAACCCCGTCCCATACTTCTCCGCCAGTTCACCCGCGCGCTGCAAGAACGCGTCGACCCCAGTTCCATAGATGAATTGCATCGCTCCCCCCGTCCACGCCGGAAACCCAATCCCAAAGATCGACCCGATGTTCGCGTCATGCACGCTGGTCAGCACGCCCTCGGCCAGGCAGCGCGCGGTTTCAATGGCCTGGCGGTAGAGCAAACGGTCCTGGATCTCCTGCACGCGCAATTCCACACCGGGCTTCTCGAACATAGGTTTCAGCTCCGGCCACAGGTGCTTTTTGGCGCCTGCGGGGTAGTCGTAAAAGCCTCCGCCACCCGCGCGGCCGGGGCGGTTCAGTTCCTTGACCATGCTCTCCACCAGCAGCTCGCCGGGTGTGGCGGTGTAGGTCTTGCCTTCGGCCGCGTAGTCGGCGCGGGTCTGGTCCAGCACGTGCACGCTCAGGGTCAGCGCGGTTTCGTCCAGCACGGCCAGGGGGCCTACGGGCAGGCCCGCTTGCATGGCGGCGTTTTCAATGGCGGCGGCGGGGATGCCTTCGCCCAGCATGGCAGCGCCTTCCATCACAAAGGTGCCAAAGGTGCGGCTGGTGTAGAAGCCGCGTGCGTCGTTGACCACGATGGGCACCTTGCCCAAGGCCTGCACGTAGTCGAAGGCGCGGGCCACGGTTTCGTCATCCGTTTGTTGGCCGCGAATGATCTCCACCAGCTTCATCTTGTCCACGGGGCTGAAGAAGTGGATGCCGACAAACTTCTCGGGCTTGCCGCTGGCGGTGGCCAGGCCGCTGATGGGCAGGGTGGAGGTGTTGCTGGCGAAGAAGCCGCCGGTTGCCAATTGCGGCTCGGCCTCTTGCGTGACTTTGGCCTTGAGGTCGCGGCTTTCAAACACGGCTTCGATGATGAGGTCGCAGCCCGCCAGGTCGGCCGCGCTGGCGGTGGGCGTGATGCGCGAGAGCAGCGCCTGCTGCGCCTCGGCCGTCATGCGACCTTTGTCTACGCGGGCCTGGGTGAGCTTGGCGCTGTAGGCTTTGCCGGCCTCGGCTTTCTCCGCGCTCACGTCCTTGAGCACGGTGGCGATGCCCCGGCTGGCCTGGGCCCAGGCGATGCCCGCGCCCATCATGCCGGCGCCCAGGATGCCGACCTTTTGTGGCTTGTAGCGTGGGGCCGAGCCTGGGCGCGACTTGCCGCTCTTGATCGCGTTCATGTCGAAGAAGAACGTGTTGATCATGTTGCGCGCCACGGGGCCGGTCATCAGGCGGGCGAGGTAGCGGCTTTCGATGCGCAGGGCGGTGTCGTAGTCCACCATCGCGCCTTCAGCCATGGCGGCGAGGGCGGCCTCGGGCGCGGGGTAGCGGCCGCGCGTGGTCTTCTTGAGCATGGCGGGCGCCACCGTCAGCGCGCCCGCGATCTTGGGGTTGGCGGGCGTGCCGCCGGGCATCTTGTAGTTCTTGTCGTCCCACGGCTGCACCGCGTGCGGGTGGGTTGCGATGTGGGCCAGGGCGGCGGGCAGCAGCTGATCGCGCGTGGCTATCAGCTCGTGCACCAGTTGAAGCTCCAGCGCCTCGGCGGGGTTGAAGAGCTTGCCTTCCAGGATGTAGGGCTGCGCGCCCATCAGGCCCAGCAGGCGCGTCATCTTGGTCACGCCAGTGGCGCCGGGCATCAGGCCCAGCGTGACCTCGGGCAGGCCGAACTGGATCTTGGAGTCGGCCACGGCGATGCGGTAGTGGGCCACCAGGGCGACTTCCCAGCCGCCACCCAGCGCCGCGCCGTTGAGGCAGGCCACCACGGGGATGCCCAGGGTTTCGAGCGTGCGAAAGTGCTTCTTCATGCGCTCGATTTCGCCAAACACGGCGGGCGCATCGGCGGGCGTGAGGCGCATGGTGGCCTTGAGGTCGGCACCCGCAAAAAAACTGGTCTTGGCGGATGCCAGCACGATGCCCTTGAGGGCCGTGCCCAGGCGTTCGCGGTCGCCCAGCACCTGGGCGGTGGCCTCGCCCAGCTCTTGCTGCCACTGGCGGCACATGGTGTTAACGGGGGAGTTGGTTTCGTCAAACGTGATGACGGCGACCTGTCCTTCGGTGCCCTGGGCGGGAATGAGTTCGTAACGGATGGTTTGCATGTTCTTGTCTCCTGGTGCGGTGTCTTGATCTCGCGGCGGGGTAAGCGGCGGGGTGAGCGGTGTGCCCTGGCTTCGACGGGCTCAGCCTGAACGGGTGGGGGATGTGCAGGGGCTTCGACATCACCACCACCCGTTCGCCCTGAGCTTGTCGAAGGGTTGTCTTCGTGCCTTGGCTTCGACAAGCTCAGCCCGAACGGTTCGGGGGATCGCTCGGTCAGAGCCGCTCAACGATGGTGGCAATGCCCATGCCGCCGCCCACGCACAGCGTGGCCAGGCCGTAGCGTTGGCCCCGGCGGTGCAGTTCGTCAATCAGGGTGCCGAGGATCATGGCGCCCGTGGCGCCCAGCGGGTGGCCCATGGCGATGGCGCCGCCGTTCACGTTGACCTTGTCGTGCGGTACGCCAAGCTCCCGCATGAAGCGCATGGGCACGGCGGCAAAGGCCTCGTTCACTTCAAACAGGTCGATCTGGTCGAT
>JADMJR010000155.1 GCA_018780365.1 Acidovorax sp.
GCAGGCCGGTGGTGGCCTTGAAGGCGTCCAGGGTGGAGGGCGGTGTGGTGAACAAAAAGGCCACGGCCCCCGCGTCGCGCGTGGTGGGGGCGTTGAAGTGCCAGAACGCAAAGTTGCTACCCGCCACGCCGGGGTCGAACCAAGTGCCGGTGTACAGGGCTTCGCCCTTGCTGTTCTTGGGCCCGGCAAAGATGCTGGCCAGCACGTTCTTTTGCTCGGCAGAGATGCACGATCCATCCCGCGCGGTGTTGGCAGCGGTACAGGTGGGCACGTCGCGTTGCAGGTTGAATGCGGCCTGGCAGGCCTGCACGTCGTTCACCTGGCCGTCGGTGGCGCCGTCCAGTGCGTCGCAGCGCTCGACGACCTTGCGGGCTATGAGCTGGAATTCGGCGGGGCTCACGGCCTTGGTCAGGTCGGGCTGGCCGTTCGCGTCCTTCGGTGCCACCTTGGCGTATTGCTGGGCTTTCCACAGCTGGGCCGTGGCGGCCTTGGGCAGGCTGAAGCCGGGGTTGCCCGCCAGCACGCCGTCGTACTGGTCGGCATAGCGCGATGCGGCCATCATGGCGTGGCGCCCGCCGTTGGAGCAGCCTGCGATGTACGAGCGGTCGGGGCCCTTGCCGTAGGCGCCTTTGATCAGGTCTTTGGCCATGGGCGTGAGGGTGCCCACGGCCTGGTAGCCGTAGTCGCGCCGGGCCTGGGGGTCCAGCCCGAAGAAGGGCGTGGGGGCGCCGTGGCCTGCGTCAGAACTGAGCACCGCAAAGCCTTGCACCAGGCCGGGGGCCACGGGCGCAGCGCCGCTCACCGCGCCCAGCGCGGTCACCACGCTGCCGTCCAGCCCGCCATTGGCCTGGTGCAGAAAGCGGCCGTTCCAGTTGACGGGCATGCGGATCTCAAAACCGATGGCGTAGCTGGCGCCGTCCACGGGGCCGGTGCGCTCTTTCATCTTGCCCTTGACCAGGCAGTGCGCAGGTGCCTGCGTGGTGTTGCCCTGCAGGGTGATCGGGCCCTCTGCCACCATCTCTGCCGAGGTGATGCGCGTGTCGGGCAGCGCGAGGCTCTGGGCCAGCGTGGTGCAGGTTTTTAGCGTGGCGGGTGTGGCCGCGCCGAGTTGCGGTGGGGGCGTGGTGCGTGGCGCACTGGTGCAGCCCACCAGCAGCGTGGCGGTGCCCAGGGCCATGGCCAGGGCCGACAGGGGGAGGGGGCGCGTGAGAGGTTGTGGCATGCGATGTCTCCAGGTGGGCGGGGGAAGGGCGCAGTAAAAAAAGGCCCTGGCCGCAGTGGCCAGGGCCGGGGCACTACTTGCAGCTGAAGCTGCTGGCGTTTTCGATGTCACCCGTGCCGTTGTAGCGCGCCACCTTGGGGTAGGCGCACAGCGGGCGGGTGCGGTTGGCGGACCAGCTGGCGGGCAGGTCGGCGTTGACCACGTTGGCCCCCGTGCCGCGTACCTTCGCCGTCACGCTGTCGGGCGCCTTGCCCTGCTCCACCCACGCCACCAGCGGGGCCAGCATGTCGAATTGGTCGGTGGCCTGGCCGCCCGAGCAGTGGTTCATGCCCGGCACCAAGAACAGGCGCGCAAACGCGTCGGCCTTGCCGCTGTGGTTGGCCTGGAGGCGGTCCATCCAGTTGGCGGTGTCCGTGGGCGAGAACACGCCATCGGCCACGCCGTGGAAGACGATCATCTTGGCGCCCCGGTTTTTTAGGGTGCTCAGGTCCGTTTCATTGGGCGGGGTCATGTATGACCAGGGCGACTCGGGGTACTGCGCTGTGGTGGCGAACATCTTGGGGTAGTCCGTCTCCATGCTGAAGTTCAGCGCGTAC
>JADMJR010000134.1 GCA_018780365.1 Acidovorax sp.
ACCAAAAAAGTCCATAAAAATTGTTTAAAAAGTCCAAAACATTAGTCGAATAAGGGTCAATGACTCCCACAAATAAAGTGCGTCGGACCTAAGTAAAGTCCGCCGGGAAAATTCCGCATTGAGAAATAAAAAACGCCTCACTTGAGGCGTCTTTTGTCTCAGAGCCAATGCATGTGGGCGGTGCGGTGGACTGCTTAAGGCTGATCTGAGTCATACGCGGATGTGCGCCTGAATGGCAGCAACTGCCGACACCGGTCGTTGAACGCCACCAATCCGAGCTGTCCGCCCATCTTCGGAACCGGTAGCTCAACATGACGCTCGGCGTGCACGGGTTCGAACGACGCCCTTACCAACGACACACGGGTGTCTAGCAAACCCGGGGCGATTCATTTACCTCGTAGGATTGAAGCGCACTTTTGTAACTGACGGAGGTCCATGGCACCTTTGTGATTGAATCCGAGGCAATGCGCCCAACCGTGCGCGCGCGTTTCCCTGAGGTTTCAGCGCCTACACACTCTCGATCGCCCAATGTTTGTTCGCCGTGTTGCTCTTCGCAGCTTTCTGACACTTGCACTACTGGCGGTGTTGCTGCCGATAGTGCTTGCCAGCAGCAGTTTGTTTTATCGCTCGGCAGTCGTTGCCATGGAAGAGTTTGCGCTGCAGTTGGCTGATGAGGTCTCCGGTAGGGTTCGCGAGAAGGTTGTCTCCTTCTTTGACGTACCGCAGCGGGTAGTTGCCTTTAACGTCGAGCAGGTGCGCGCTGGATACCTGCTGGTTCGGCAACCCGATGTACTAATGCGCCAGTTCATGCTGCAAATCGACCAGCAACCCCAACTGACCTTCATATCTATGGGCATGCCAGATGGCCAGTACTACGCCGGTAGCCGCCCCCCTCTGGGCGAGGATCGTGCATTGCGCATGCTGCGCGCACGGATCAGCGACGGCCGAGCCATGGAGGTTTTGCGTATCGACGCCATCAGTCACCAGCCAACTCTGATCTCCCGCAGCGAGGTGGGTTTTGATGCGCGCAACCGTCCTTGGTATCAGTCGGCGATCGCCAACGATGGGGTCTCCTGGTACGCGCCCTATCGCTACATGATCAACGATGCGCAAGGCGCGTATGCCGCGATTGGCATGGGGATCTCCGCGCCGGTCCGCTCGCGCGATGGCCAGCTGATTGGAGTGGTCACCGCCGATGTGGCGCTGTCCCAACTCAACGAATTTTTGGCAGCACTGGCCTCAGAGTCAGGAGGCAGGGCTTTTTTGGCTGAGGCATCGGGGGAGCTGTTGGCAATGTCCTCGCACGATCCGTCCGCAAGTGTGGCGGCGCTGGTCGATGGAAAACGTGTGCGTATCGACCAAAGCCGAGACCCTGTGATGCGTGCATTGGGGCAGCACATCCTGCAGAGCGGACAACGTGAGGGCAACCGGTTCATGGAGGTAGACGGCGTGCGCCACCTGGCGCGTTGGTGGACGCACGCCCTGGATCGCGGTCCCGTGCTGACCATGGCGATCATCCTGCCTGAGAGCCGCTTCAACACGCCTTTGAGGGGGGTGCTACGCAATACGATCTACACCACGGTAGCAGTCTTGTTGGCTTCCGTACTGTTTTCGCTGTTCGTGGCAAGCCGGTTGGTGAGACCCCTGCAGGTACTCAGTAACTGGGCGGCCAGGCTGACCCAGGCCGACTGGAACGCTCAAGCACCGAAATCGAGCCCTATCCGCGAGTTACGGTCGCTGGCCGATTCCATGGGATACATGGCGGGTCACCTGAAGGAGCACGCCGAGGACCTGGAGCAGATGGTGGCGCAGCGCACGCAGGAGCTGGAAAGCGCGGTGGCCTCCATTGAGCAGACGCTGACCGACCAGCGCCACTTTATTGCGATGCTGTCGCATGAGGTGCGGTCTCCGTTGGCGGTAATCAATACTGCTGGGCAGTTGTTGTCTTTGCGATCCAAGGATGCACCAGCGCAGCAGGCGCTGGCGCAACGCATCCTGCGGGGCTCCGCGCGATTGAGCTCCTTCTTTGACAACTGCCTGACCCAGGACCGCATCGATAGCCACAATTTTGCAGTGGAGCCGTCACCCGTCGATGTGGGGGAGTTGTGCTTGTGGGTAGCTGAAAACGGTGGGCAACTGTCCGTCGAACACCCTCTGCATCTTGCGGTGGAACCTGGGTTGCCAGCATTGAACGGTGATTCAGTGCTTCTGCGCGTGATGCTAATGAATGTGTTGTCTAACGCACTTAAGTATTCCGACCCCGGTACAACGGTGTCTCTCAGTGTGCACCGAGAAGGGGCAATGTGCCGTTTAGCCATTGAGGATGAAGGCCCAGGTATTCCGCCAGAAGAGCAGAAGCTGGTGTTTGAGAAGTACCGCCGCGGACGCACGGCAGAGGGCAAACCCGGTGCCGGATTGGGGCTGGCTTTGGTAAAACGCATCGTTGACTTGCACGGCGGGACTGTCCAGCTCCAGGCACTCCAGCCTAAGGGCATGCGCTTTGTAATCGACATTCCGTTGGCAGTGACACCGGTGGCCTGAATGTTGCATTCCGGTCGGGCGCCGGAGGTATTTGCAACATGACCCAATCTAAGCCCAGCATCGCTATCGTAGAGGATGACCCCGACCAACTGCACAGCATCGAGGAGTTTTTGCTCGATTCGGGCTATAGCGTTTGGGGGGCGTGCAGCGCCGAAGCTTTTTACAAGGGGTTCACTGTTCAGCCTGTTGATGTTGTGCTATTGGACCTTGGCCTGCCTGGCGAGGATGGGCTCAGCGTGGCATCGCTTCTAAAGTCCCGGCCCGAGGTCGGTGTGATCATCCTCAGCGCCCGTGATTCGCTCAATGACCGGCTCAAGGGCATGCGCGCAGGGGCGGACCGTTATCTGGTCAAGCCGGTCAACCTGCTGGAGCTGGCCGCCAATATCGACGCCACGGCGAGCCGGCTGCTTCCCAAAGGCATGGGGGGCGCGGACATATTGCCGCCCGTCACCGTGCAGCCGCCTGCGCAGCCTGCGTCCTGGGTGCTCGCGATCAAGGATTGGGTCTTGTCTTCGCCACAAGGCAAGTGCCTGCAGCTGACCACCCATGAGTTCATGTTCCTGCAGCAGCTCATGCGCGCCGATGGCCAGCCCGTGCCCAAGCGTGACCTGAGCACGCATCTCTTTGGTGCCCGGGCACAGAACGGCGCCGAGCGGCTCAACCTGCTGCTCACGCGGCTACGCAAGAAGGCCGCCGAGGCCTTTACCGAGCCCTTGCCCGTCAAGACGCTGCACCAGATTGGCTACGCCTTCACCGCCACGGCGCAGTTGGCTCAGGACGCCCAGCGTCTGCACTGACCTTCCCGCTGGTGGTTCCTTGGGGCGCCACCCAGGCGGGGTGCGCGCCGGGTTCGGCCGCGCCCGAGAAAAAGGCTTGGCGGGTTAACCCTCTGCTTGCATGAATCCAAATGAAAGATTTGGAAAGACCACGAAGGGGGTTTCCAACACACCATGGAGGCGGCATCTCTTGATCCCCCACTTCTATTCACTGGAGTCCTCCATGCAACGTCGTCATCTCCTGCAAGTCTCGGCACTGAGTGCTCTGTCCGCGTCCATCGGCCTGACCCGCAGCGCCTTTGCGCAGGCCCCGGGCGCCATTCAGTTTGGCTGCCCGGTGCCGATGTCCGGCCCGTTTGCGGCCAACGGGAAGTTTGCCGACATGGGGATGCGGCTGGCCATCGAGCAATATGGCAAGGCGCTCAACCGCCCGCTGGCCTACACGCTGCTGGACACCGAGGGCAAGCCCGCCACCGCCGTGCGCAAGGTGCAGGAGGCCGCGCAGCAGCAGGGCGCCCGCTTCTTCGCGGGCGGCATCCTGTCGGGCGAGGCCTTGGCCATGGGCAAGGAGGCCGAGAAAGCCGGTGGCCTGTTCGTGACCACGGCGGGGGCCGATGAAATCACGGGGTCGGACTGCAATGCCGCGACCTTCCGCTGGTCCGTGCCCACGTTCGGCGCCATCGAGCAGACGGTGCGTCCGCTGATCGATTCCATGCCCAAGGCCAAGCGCTGGTACACCATCACGCCGCAGTACGTGTTTGGCGACGGCCTGCTCTCGGCCGCCAAAAACATCTTCAAGGAAAAAGGCATCGAGCATGTGGGCAACAGCTACCACTCGCTGACCGAGAAGGAGTTCAGCGGCTACATCACCAACGCGCTGGCCGCCAAGCCCGACGTGTTGCTGCTGCTGAATTTTGGTGCGCAGTGCGCCGACACCCTGCGCCAGGCGGTGAGTTTTGGCATGCACAAGAACATGACGATCCTGGTGGCCTGGGCGTCGGGGCTGGAGCAGTTCGAATCGCTGGGCGCCGACCTGTGCGACGGCATCTACTTCGGCGCCCAGTATTGGCACACAGTGGATTCCGAGCTCAACCGCGATCTCGTCAAACGCACCAACGACAAGCTGAAGATGAACCCCAACTACAGCCTGGCGGGTTCCTATATCTGCACCAAGCTGCTGATCGACGGAATCGTGAAGGCCGGTTCGGTGGAGCAAAAAGCCGTGATCGCCGCGCTGGAAGGCCACAAGTACCAGGGCCTGACGGGCGAGGAGGAGGTGCGCAAGGCGGATCACCAGGTGCTCAAGAATTACTACCTGCTCAAGGGCAAGGCCAAGTCCAAGATGAAGAACAAGGACGACTACGTGGACGTGCTCAGCTCGGGTAAGTCGTTCCTGCCCATCGACCAGACGGGCTGCAAACGCGCCTGATGCCCCCGGCGCCAGCAAGGCTGAGCACAGCCTTGCGCAGGCGCCGTGGCCACCCTATTTTTGAGAACCCCAGCAGCCCCTGGCAGGGGCTGCTGGCGGTCTTCTGGCCGAGCACTTTATGAACATCTACCTTCTACAGGTCATCAACGGGATCGGCATTGGCATGCTGTATTTCCTGTTGGCGGTGGGCCTGTCCATTGTTTTTGGCTTGTTGCGATTCGTGAACTTTGCGCACGGCGCGTTCTATCTGATCGGGGCTTACTTCTGCTACCAGATGACACGCTGGGGCATGAGCTTCTGGCTGGCCCTGGTGGTGGTGCCGCTGGTGGTGGGTGCGATTGGCTGGGCCACGGAGAAACTCGTGCTGCGCCATGTGTATGCCACGGACCATGAGTTCCACATCCTGGTGACGGTGGGCCTGGCGCTCGCGGTGCAGGAGCTGGTGATCCTGCAGTGGGGGCCGCTCGGGGACAGCGTGGCGGTGCCCGACGCGCTGCAGGGGGTGGTGATGTGGGGCAGTTTCATCTACCCCAAGTACCGCCTGTTCGTGATCGGCTTCACCGCCGTGCTCGCGGTGCTGCTGTGGTGGGTGCTGGAGGGCACGCGGCTGGGCAGCGCGGTGCGGGCCGGCAGCGAGTCGACCGAGATGGTCTCGCTGCTCGGCATCAACGTGCTGCGCATCTTCAGTCTGGTGTTTGGCCTGGGCGCGGCCACGGCGGCGTTGGCGGGTGTGCTGGCGTCCCCGATCCGGGGCGCCGAGCCCTTCATGGGCATCGAAGCCCTGGCGGTAGCTTTTGTCGTGGTGGTGGTGGGAGGCATGGGCAGCTTCAGCGGGGCGCTGCTGGGCGGGCTGATGATCGGCATCGTGCAAAGCGTCATGAGCACGCTGTGGCCCGAGGGTGCCCGCCTGATGATCTACGTGGCCATGGCGGCGGTGCTGCTGCTGCGTCCCCATGGCCTGCTGGGCCGCAAGGAGTGAACCCCATGAAAAAGTACACGCATTTTCTTTTTGCTGCGGTGGTCGTGGCTGCCATGCCCCTGCTGATGCAGTCGGGTTCGCTGGCCAGCGAGGTGCTCATCTTTGCGCTGGCGGCCATGGGCTGCAACCTGCTGCTGGGTTTCACGGGCCTGCTGTCGTTCGGGCAGGGCATCTTCTTTGGACTGGGCAGCTACACCGTGGCGCTGATGCTGACCCGCTGGCCCGTGCCCATGCCGCTGGCATTGTTGCTGGCCACGGTGGTGGGCGCGTTGGGCGCTGCCGTGGTGGGCTGGGTGGCGATTCGCCAGCGCGGTACGTACTTCGTGATGCTGACCCTGGCCTTCGCGCAGATGTTCTATTTCGTGGCCTACACGACCACCGGCCTGACCGGGGGCGACAACGGGCTGATGGACATTCCGCGCCCTAACCTGTCCATCTTCGGCACCGACCTGTGGACGCTGGCGTCGCCTTGGCAGTTCTATGGTTTTGTCTCGGTCCTCTTTCTGGTGGTGTTCTGGCTGCTGCTCAAGGTGTCGCGTTCCACTTTTGGCCGCACCCTGCTGGCGGTGCGCGACAACGAAGAGCGTGCGGCCGCCATTGGCTACAACCTCCGGTTGCTCAAGCTGCAGGCGTTTGTGATCTCGGGGGCCGTGACCGGCCTGGCCGGTGCGCTGCACGCCATGATGACCGGGCTCGCGCCCCTGTCCAACGCCGAATACCACACCAGCGAAATGATCCTGGTGATGACCGTGATCGGTGGCACGGGCAACCTGTTTGCCTCCTTGCTGGGGTCTGCGTTCTACCTGCTGCTGGCCGACTGGCTGTCGCAACTGTGGCCGCGCTGGCTGCTGCTGCTGGGCATCGCGCTGATGGCGGTCAGCCTCTGGATGCAGCGGGGCCTGTGGGGTCTGGGCGAAACGATCTGGAACCGACTGCAAGGCCAGCGCAAGCCATTGGCTGACCCACTGGTGCCGCCGGCTGCTGTAGTGGCGACAAAAGGAGAACAGGTATGAGCCCGAAGGCCCCGGTCCTGCTGGAAGCCATTGACGTCGAGAAGCACTATGGCAAGTTTGCTGCGCTGGGCGGTGTGAGCCTGCGGGTGCGCGCAAACACGGTGCATTCGGTGATCGGCCCGAACGGGGCCGGAAAGACCACCCTGTTCCACATGCTTACCGGGACCAAGACCGTTAGCGGCGGGCGCATCCTGTTCGACGGACAGGATGTCACGCATGAACCCGACCACCGGCGCGTGCAGCGCGGCATTGCACGCTCGTTTCAGGTGACCAGCCTGTTCCTGAGCCTGCCGGTGCGCGAGAACCTGCGCCTGGGCGCACAGGGCGTGGCGCCCGCACACGCACTCAATCCCTGGCACGAGCCCGTGGGGGCCCGGGCGCAGTCGCAGGTGGTGGACGCGGTGCTCGCCAAGGTGGGGTTGGAGAGCCTGGCGGGCATCCCGGCCGGCAACCTCTCGCACGGCCAGCAGCGCCGGCTGGAGGTGGGCATGGCCCTGGCCGCCCGGCCCAAGGCCATCTTCCTGGACGAACCCACGTCGGGCATGGGCATCGATGACCTGGACGATATGAAGCGCCTGATCAAGAGCCTGCGGGACGAGCACACCGTGGTTCTGATCGAGCACAACATGAACATCGTGATGGACATCTCGGACACCATCACGGTGATGCAGCTGGGCCGTGTGCTGGCTGAAGGCGTGCCGCACGATATCCGCAGCGACGACCGCGTGCGCGCGGCCTACCTGGGCAACATGATCACCGGAGGCAAGGCATGATTCTCGACGTGGACAACGTGCATGCGCACTATGGCAAGAGCCATGTGCTGCAGGGTGTGGGTTTTCGGGTGGGTGATGGTGAGCTGGTCACCCTGCTGGGCCGCAATGGTGCGGGCAAGACCACCACGCTCAAGAGCATTGCCGGCGTGGTGCCACCTACCCAGGGCCGTGTGACGTTCTGTGGCAAACCTGTGCAGGGCCTGGCGCCCCATGCCATTGCCCGGCAAGGGGTGTGCCTGGTGCCCGAACACCGGGGCATCTTCAAGCTGCTGACCGTGGAGGAGAACCTGCTTCTCGGCCTGCGCCAGCGCTCGCCCTGGCAGCTGGACGATGTGTACCGGATCTTCCCTCGGCTCAAGGAGCGGCGGCGCAACGGCGGCGGGCAGTTGTCGGGTGGCGAGCAGCAGATGCTGGCCATCGGCCGTGCGCTGATGAATGATCCCAAACTGCTCATGCTCGACGAGCCCGTGGAAGGGCTGGCACCGGTCATCGTGGAAGAGATCGTGGCGCAGCTCAAGACCATCAAGGCAGCGGGTGTGGCCATCCTGCTGGTCGAGCAGAACCTGGAGGTCTGCACCCAGTTGGCCGACCGGCATTGCATCCTGGAGCAGGGGCGCATTGTCTACACCGCCGACAACGCGGCCTTTCTGGCCGATGAAGAGGTCAAGGACCGTTACCTGGGCGTGGGCCTGGCCTGAACGGCGGATGGCCTTCGCTGCCGCACTGAACCCAAGGACATGAGATGAAGTTCCTGATCGCACGCCTGAACCACGAGACCAACACCTTCTCCCCGGTGACCACGCCCCTGCAGGCGTTTTCACCCGACTACGACGCTGCCGCGTTCCTGGCCAACAAGGACATGCGCACGGCAATGGCCGCTTTCATCGATGCGGCACAGCGCGTGGGGGCCCAGTGCGTCACGCCGGTCTCGGCCACGGCCAACCCCAGCGGCCCCGTGTTGGCCGATGCCTACGATGCGCTCACTGACCGCATCGTGGCTGCGGCTGTGGGCTGCGATGCCATCCTGCTGGACCTGCATGGCGCCATGGTGGCGCAGAACACCCCGGACGGCGAGGGCGATCTGCTCGCGCGTGTGCGGGCCGCAGCGCCCGGTGTGCCCCTGGGGGTGGCGCTCGACCTGCACGGCAACATCACGCAGAAGATGATCGACAACGCCGATGTCATGGTGGGGTTCAAAACCTATCCCCATGTGGACATGTACGAAACCGGTGAACACGCGGCGCGCCTGGTGCTGCAGATGCTGCAGCACGGGCGCCGGTATGCGGTGCGCTGGCGGCCCCTGCCGCTGCTCAGCCACACGCTGCGCAGCACCACGCTGGGGGGCGCGATGGCGGCGGCGGTGGCGTCCGCGCGGCAGGCCGAGGATGACGGTGTGCCGGCCATGACCATCTTTGCAGGCTTCTCGCTGGCCGACATCGCTGCGCCTTGTGTGAGTGTGGTGGCCACGGTGGAACGCACGCCCGGCAGCGAGGCGCTGTGTGCGGCCGCCCTGGACCGCGTGGCCGGCCGGATCTGGTCCGAGCGCGAAGGCTATGTGTATGCCAGCGAGCCGTTGTCCGAAGCCTTTGCGCGGGCCCAGGGGATGGCCCAGGGGGCTGAAAAGCCCGTGCTGCTGCTGGACCACAGCGACAACTGCATGTCGGGCGGGACCTGCGACACCATGGATGTGCTGCAGGCGGCCTGGCAGCATGGCCTGACGGACATTGCCACCGGACCGCTGTCGGATCCCGATGCCGTGGTGCAGCTCATCGCTGCGGGCGTAGGCGCCCAGGTATCGGTGCGCCTGGGCAACAAGGTGCCGCTTACGCGGTTGGGCATCACCAAGGAGCCCGTGCTGGTGCAAGGCACGGTGCGTGCCATCAGCGATGGCAGCTACACCGTGAGCGGGCCTATCTATATGGGGCAGCGATGTTCCATGGGGCGTGCTGTGTGGCTGGATCTGGGGGGCACACAGATCGTGGTGGTCGAGCAGCCCCACGAACCCTGGGATCTGGGCGTTTTCTCTTGCGTCGGCCTGGACCCGACGGCCTATCGCTACCTGCTGCTCAAGTCGCGCATGTACTGCCGCCCGGTGTTTGTGCCCCTGTCAGCAGGCCTGGTCGAGTGCGACAGCCCGGGTGTCACCAGCTCGGACTACCGGCTGTTTCCGTTTGAGAACCTGCGCCAGCCCGTGTATCCGCTGGGCGACGTGCCCACCTTTCCCTGATCCCCCCATTTCTCCGGAGCCCCCATGGACACCAAAGTCAAACCCGACATCGAGAACCTGCGCATCAACGGCGACCGCCTGTGGGCATCGCTGATGGAGCTGGCGC
>JADMJR010000085.1 GCA_018780365.1 Acidovorax sp.
AGCATGGAGAAGGTGAACAGCGAGATGTAGGCGAAGAAGCGGTTGTAGCCTTCGTCTTCTTCCATGTAGCCGATGGTGTAGATGTGCACCATCAACGACACGAAGGTCACCACCACCATCATCATGGCCGTGAGGCTGTCCACCAGGAAGCCCACTTCCATCTTCAGGCCACCCACCACCATCCAGGTGTAGAGCGTCTCGTTGAAGCGTGCGCCGTCGACTGCCACGCTCTTGAGCGTCATGGCCGACAGGATGAACGCCACCAGCACGCCCAGGATGGTCAGGGTGTGGCTCAGCCGGCGGCCGATCCAGTTGCCGCCGAAGGTCGTGCCGAAGATGCCGGCCAGCAAGGCGCCCGCCAGCGGAGCCAGCGGCACGGCCAGGAGCGTTGAAGCAGAGAGGGTTTGACTCATTCTTGAGAACCTTGGGAATACTGGTGGCTCATCAGCCCTTAAGGGTGTTGAGATCTTCCGCGTTGATGCTGGACTTGTTGCGGAACAGCAGCACCAGGATGGCCAGACCGATGGCCGACTCGGCAGCTGCCACTGTCAGGATGAAAAACACGAACACCTGTCCATGCATGTCACCCAGGTAGTAGGAGAACGCCACGAAGTTCATGTTCACGGCCAGCAGCATCAACTCGATCGCCATCAACAGCACGATCAGATTCTTGCGGTTCAGAAAAATCCCGGTCACCGCCAGAGCAAACAACATCGCGCCCAGGGAGAGGAAATGGCCCAAAGTCAGCGTCATGCTTTTTTCTCCTCGGCAACAGGTTCAGCGGGCGTTTCAGCCACAGCCTTCTGGGTTGCAGCCACCTTCACCACCGCCAGTCGGTCACTGGCGCGCACACGGATCTGCAGCGACGGATTGATGGCCTTGCTGTCTTTGCGCTGGCGCAGGGTCAGGGCGATGGCGGCGATCATGGCCACCAGCAGGATCACGGCGGCGATTTCAACGGGGTACAGGTACTGGGTGTACAGCAGCTTGCCCAGTTCCTTGGTGTTGGAGTACGGCACGACCTTGCCGGCAGCGTCGAGCACCACTGCGGCGGCCTTGGGTTCTTCCATACCGCGGAAGCCCCCCATCAGCACGGCAGCCATTTCCAGGGCGATCAGCGCGCCCACGAAGGCGGCGAGCGGAAAGTGCTTCCAGAAGCCCTTTCGCACGGTGTCGATGTGGATGTCCAGCATCATCACTACGAACAGGAACAGCACCATCACCGCGCCCAGGTACACCAGCACCAGGGCGATGGC
This sequence comes from Acidovorax sp., assembly GCA_018780365.1. Classification (GTDB taxonomy): domain Bacteria; phylum Pseudomonadota; class Gammaproteobacteria; order Burkholderiales; family Burkholderiaceae_C; genus Acidovorax. The sequence continues at coordinate 1,257 of JADMJR010000085.1, forward strand.
CAGGAACTCGGCCTTGAGCAGCAACCACACAGCAGCGGCCTGCGAGAAGGCCAGAATGAGATAGAGCACGGCATGCACGGGATTGCGCGCAGTGATCACCCGGAAGGCTGCAAACAACAGCACCACCGAGAAGAGATAGAAGAAACCAGTCTTGGCGTCCATGAATCGGGTCTTTATAGAAAGTCTGGCAAAGAGGCTGAAGCCTGCACCGCTCAGCGGTACTTGGCGTCCGCAGCCTTGGCTGCCGCAATTTCACCTTCGTACCGGTCGCCCACGGCCAGGAGCATGTCCTTCGTGAAATACAGGTCACCACGCTTTTCACCGTGGTATTCGAAGATATGCGTCTCGACAATCGAGTCCACGGGGCAGCTTTCTTCGCAGAAGCCGCAGAAGATGCACTTGGTCAGGTCGATGTCGTAGCGCGTGGTGCGGCGCGAGCCGTCGTCACGCACGTCGGATTCAATGGTGATCGCCATGGCGGGGCACACGGCCTCGCACAGCTTGCAGGCGATGCAGCGCTCTTCGCCGTTGTCGTAACGGCGCAGGGCGTGCAGGCCACGAAAACGTGGCGACAGGGGTGTCTTCTCTTCAGGGAACTGCACGGTCACCTTGCGGCGAAACGCATAGCGGCCCGTCAGGGCCATGCCCTTGAGCAGCTCCACGAGCATGAAGCTCTTGAAGAAGTCTTTGATCGAAAAAGGTGCAGCAGCAACAACGGCAGTCATTTGTGATGTCCCGCTTATTTCCAGATGTTCCAGGGCGAGAGCAGCCACCCACCCACAAAGAGCAAGTACACCAGCGTCACCGGGATGAAGATCTTCCAGCCCAGACGCATGATCTGGTCATAACGGAAGCGTGGGAAGGTGGCGCGGATCCAGATGAACATGGACACCACGAGGAAGGTCTTGAGGCCCAGCCAGATCCAGCCAGGGATCCAGTTGAACAGCGCGCTGTCGATGGGCGACAGCCAGCCGCCCAGGAACATGAGCGCGGCCAGGATGGACACCAGCCACATGCTGGCGTACTCGGCAAGGAAGAAGATCGCGAAGCCCATGCCCGAATACTCGACCATGTGGCCCGCCACGATTTCGGCTTCGCCTTCCACCACGTCAAAGGGATGGCGGTTGGTTTCGGCCACACCGGAGATCAGGTAAACCAGGAAAATCGGCAGCAGAGGCAACCAGTTCCAGGACAGGAAAACCAGACCCTTGTCCGCAGCCATGCCGCGGGACTGGGACATCACGATTTCGGTCAGGTTCATGCTGCCCGAGACCATGATCACCACCAGGAAGCAAAAACCCATGGCAATTTCATAGCTCACCATCTGCGCCGAGGCGCGCAGTGCGCCCAGGAAGGCGTACTTGGAGTTCGATGCCCAGCCAGCAATGATCACGCCATACACCTCGATGGAGGTGATCGCCATCACCAGCAGCAGACCGGCATTGACATTGGCCAGGGCCACATCGGGACCGAAGGGGATAGCCACCCAGGCAGCCAGCGCCGGCATGATGGCCATGACGGGGCCGAGCACGAACAAACCCTTGCTGGCCGCTGTCGGCTGAATGATTTCCTTGGTCAGCAGCTTGAGCGCATCAGCAATAGGCTGCAGCAGCCCCATGGGGCCAACACGGTTAGGGCCGTGGCGCACTTGCATGAAGCCGAGCAGCTTGCGCTCCCACAACGTGAGATAGGCCACCGCACCCATCAGGGGCGCCAGGATGCAGACGATCTTGATCAGGATCCAGAGTACCGGCCAGACGATGCCGGTCCACCAGCCAAAGGAAAGCAGGTTCAGGCCCGCGTTGTAGATCGCGTCGATCATGCGGCCACTCCTTCACGAGCCATGCGCGCATCCGCAGTGAGCTGCAGCGACGTGGAACGGCGCACCAGGCCGTCAAGTTGATAGATGGATGCGACCACAGGTTCGCCAACCGCCGCAACGACAACGGGCACAGCTCCCACGGCGTTCGACAACTGTTCGACCGGCACTTGCGTAACGGTACCTGCTGGGGCATTCGTGGCACGGGCCAACACGTCCTGCGAGGTTTCGAAGTCGAAACCAGGCACACCGAGCAGGTTGGCCAGCACGCGCAGCACCTTCCATCCGGGGCGCGTATCGCCCAGAGGACGCACCACGGCATGAAAACCCTGCAGACGGCCTTCGGCATTGACGAAGCTGCCCGATGTTTCCGTGAACGGAGCAATGGGCAACAAAACGTCACTGAACTCCATGTTGGCCTTGAAGGGGCTCAACGTGACCACCATCTCTGCACCAGCCAGAGCAGTAGCCGCCTTGGCACCAGCAGCCGAGTCATGGACCGGCTCGGTGTTGAGCAGCAAGGCCGCCTTCAGACCACCGGAGAGCATTTGACCCGCATTCAGACCACCGTTGACGGGGTAAGCCCCCGCAAACTGCGCACCCACCGTGTTGGCAGCTTCCGTCAGGTAGCCCACGGTTGCTCCGGTGTTCTCTGCAATCCAGCTGGCCAGCGCCAGCAGCTGTACGGCCTGCGCGTGGTGTGCAGCCGCATTGCCCAGCAGCACGGCCTTGCGTTCGCCGCTCAGCAAGGAGCGGGCGATGGCTTGCGCGGTGTCATCCGCCTGCGCAGCACCCTGCGGAGCAGGAATGCCCTTCTCCTGGGCCACAGCAGATGCAATGGCGCCCAGGGTCTGGACCCACTGGCTGGCTGGTTTTGCCACAAATTGCCGAACCGACAGCGCCCAGTCATGGGCAATGGAATCCACAGCATGCACCTGGCAACCATGGCGCGCAGCCTGGCGGATGCGCTGGGCAAACAGCGGATGGTCCTTGCGGAGATTGGAACCCACGACCAGCACACGCTGCAGCGCGGACAACGAAGCGATGGACGTGCCCAACCAGCGGATGCCTTCGGGCGCCGCGAATTCAGCATTGCGCAGGCGGTAGTCGATGCTGTCGCTGCCCAGGCCGCGCACCAAGGCGGAGGCCAGGTACAGCTCTTCGAGCGTGCTGTGCGGACTCACCAGGGCACCGATGCTGTTGGCACCGTGGTCATTCTTGATGTTTTTGAGGCCGTTGGCCACATACTCCAGCGCGGTCTGCCAATCGACTTGCTTCCACACGCCACCCTGCTTGAGCATGGGTTGTGTCAGTCGATCTTCGCCATTGAGCGCTTCGTAGGAGAAACGGTCGCGGTCGGCGATCCAGCACTCGTTGACGGCCTCATTCTCCAAGGGAACCACGCGCATGACCTTGTGGTTCTTGACCTGGACAATCAGGTTGGAACCGGTCGAATCGTGTGGGCTGACCGAGCGGCGACGCGACAACTCCCAGGTACGAGCGCTGTAACGGAAAGGCTTGCTGGTCAGTGCACCGACGGGACAAATGTCGATCATATTGCCCGAGAGTTCGGAGTCCACCGTGTCACCCGTGACCGTGGTGATTTCGGAATGCTCACCGCGATGGATCATGCCCAACTCCATCACACCAGCCACTTCCTGGCCAAAGCGTACGCAGCGGGTGCAATGAATGCAACGGCTCATTTCCTGCATGGAAATCAGCGGACCCACATCCTTGACCGGCACCACGCGCTTCTCTTCCTCGTAACGCGAGGATGAGCCGCCATAGCCTACGGCCAGGTCCTGCAACTGGCACTCGCCGCCCTGGTCGCAGATAGGGCAGTCCAGCGGGTGGTTGATCAGCAGGAATTCCATGACCGACTGCTGGGCCTTGATGGCCTTGTCGCTCTTGGTGCGCACGATCATGCCCTGCGTTACCGGCGTGGCGCAGGCGGGCATGGGCTTGGGTGCCTTCTCCACATCCACCAGGCACATGCGGCAGTTGGCAGCAATAGAGAGCTTCTTGTGGTAACAGAAATGGGGAATGTAGGTGCCTGCCTTTTCAGCTGCATGCATCACCATGCAGCCCTCGGCAACTTCCACTTTCTGACCGTCCAGTTCAATTTCAACCATATGTCTTCTCGCGATCAGGCGGAGGTCGCAGCCTGGGAGGCGTTGTTCCGGATCAGTGCTTCAAACTCGGGACGGAAATGCTTGATCATGGCGCGCACCGGCATGGCTGCTGCATCACCCAAAGCGCAGATGGTGCGTCCCTGGATGTTGTCTGCCACCGAATTGAGCAGGTCCAGGTCGCCCGTGCGGCCCTGGTTGTGCTGAATGCGGTCGATCACGCGCCACATCCAGCCCGTGCCTTCGCGGCAAGGCGTGCACTGGCCGCAGGATTCATGCGAATAGAAGTACGACAGGCGCAGCAGGCTCTCGACCATGCTGCGGGAGTCGTCCATGACGATCACGGCACCCGAGCCCAGCATGGAGCCGGCTTTGGCGATGGAGTCGTAGTCCATCGTGCATTCCATGATGACGGACGCGGGCAGCACCGGGGAGGACGAGCCACCCGGGATCACCGCCTTGAGCTGGCGGCCCTTGCGCACGCCACCGGCCAGTTCAAGCAGCTTGGCAAACGGCGTGCCCATGGGCACTTCGTAGTTGCCGGGCTTTTCCACGTCGCCGGAAACCGAGAAAATCTTGGTCCCGCCGTTGTTGGGCTTGCCACACTCGAGGTACGCCGCACCGCCATTGCGGATGATCCACGGCACGGCCGCGAAGGTCTCGGTGTTGTTGATGGTGGTGGGCTTGCCGTACAGACCGAAGCTTGCCGGGAAAGGCGGCTTGAAGCGCGGCTGGCCCTTCTTGCCTTCCAGCGATTCGAGCAGCGCGGTTTCTTCGCCGCAGATGTAAGCGCCAAAACCGTGCGCTGCATGCAACTGGAAGCTGAAGTTGCTGCCCAGTATCTTGTCGCCCAGGTAGCCCGCTGCGCGTGCTTCTTCGAGCGCTTCTTCAAAGCGGTCGTAGGTCTGGAAGATTTCGCCGTGGATGTAGTTGTAGCCCACGGAGATGCCCATCGCGTAGGCCGCGATGATCATGCCTTCGATGACGATGTGCGGGTTGAACTGCAGGATGTCGCGGTCCTTGCAGGTGCCCGGCTCGCCTTCGTCGGAGTTGCAGACGAGGTACTTCTGGCCAGGGAACGAGCGGGGCATGAAGCTCCACTTGAGGCCGGTGGGAAAGCCAGCACCGCCGCGGCCGCGCAGGCCCGACTCCTTGACGGTGGCAATCACCTGGTCCTGGGTGAGGCCTGCGCCTTCACCCTGGGCCAGGATCTTGCGCAGCGCTGCATAGCCGCCGCGTGCCTCGTAGTCCTTGAGGCTCCAGTTCGTGCCATCGAGGCCCGCGTAGATCTGCGGTTCGATGTGGCGGTCGTGGAAGCAGGTCTGGACGCCGGTGGCCTGGAACTGCGAGAGGATCTGTGCGGCGGTGGTCATGCTTGTCCTTCCGCCGCGCGCAGGCCGTCCACCAGTTGGTCGAGCTTGTCGTTGTCCATGAAGCTGCACATGGTGCGATCGTTGACCAGCATCACAGGCGAGTCGGCACAGGCACCCAGGCACTCGCACTGCTGCAGCGTAAACAGGCCGTCGGGTGTGGTCTCACCCATGGCCACGCCGAGCTTCTTCTCGAGGTGGTGCAGCGCCTTTTGCCCATCGCGCAACTGGCATGGCAGGTTGGTGCAGACGTTGAGCTTGTACTTCCCCGTCGGCTGCTGGTTGTACATGTTGTAGAACGTGGTGACTTCGTGCACCGCGATCTGGGCCATGCCCAGGTAGTCGGCGATCACAGTCTCGCTCGCGGTGCTGACCCAGCCCTGCTCCTGCTGCACGATGGACAGGCAGGCCATCACGGCCGACTGCTTCTGCTCGGACGGATACTTGGCGACTTCGCGCGCAAAACGGGCGAACGTGGCCTCGGTGATGGCGGTGGAGCCAGCGGTCTGGTTCTTCGCTTCGGCGTTACTCATCGGTCAATCTCCCCGAACACGATATCCATGGTGCCGATGATGGCCACGGCGTCGGCGATCATGTGGCCGCGCGCCATTTCATCGAGCGTGGCCAGATGCGCAAAGCCGGGCGCACGGATCTTCAGGCGATAAGGCTTGTTAGCACCGTCGCTGACCAGGTAGATGCCGAACTCGCCCTTGGGGTGTTCCACGGCGGCGTAGGCCTCGCCTTCGGGCACGTGGAAACCTTCGGTGAAGAGCTTGAAATGGTGGATCAGCTCTTCCATGTTGGACTTCATGGATTCACGGTCCGGCGCGGCCACCTTGTGGTTGTCGGTGATGACAGGACCGGGGTTGGCGCGCAACCAGTCCACACACTGCTTGATGATGCGGTTGGACTCGCGCATTTCCTGCACACGCACCAGGTAGCGGTCGTAGCAGTCACCCGTCTTGCCCACCGGCACGTCGAAGTCCATACGGTCATAGACGTCATAAGGCTGGGTCTTGCGCAGGTCCCAGGCAATGCCAGAGCCACGGATCATGGGGCCGGTCATACCCAGGTTCAATGCGCGCTCGGGCGGTACCACGCCGATGCCTACGGTGCGCTGCTTCCAGATGCGGTTGTCGGTGAGCAGGGTTTCGTACTCATCCACACAGGCGGGGAAGCGCTGCGTGAAGTCGTCGATAAAATCGAGCATCGAACCCTGGCGGTTCTGGTTCATGGCCTCCAGGGCCTTGGCATTCTTGATCTTGCTGACCTTGTACTGCGGCATGGAATCCGGCAGGTCGCGGTAGACGCCGCCCGGACGGAAATACGCTGCATGCATGCGCGCGCCGGAAACGGCCTCGTACATGTCGAACAGGTCTTCGCGTTCGCGGAAGGTGTAGATCAGGATGGTGGAGCTGCCGCAGTCGTTGCCGTGCGAACCCAACCACATCAGGTGGTTCAGCAGGCGCGTGATCTCGGAGAACATCACACGGATGTACTGTGCGCGCTCGGGCACTTCCAGGCCCAGCAGCTTCTCAATGGCCAGGCAGTAGGCGTGCTCGTTGCACATCATGGACACGTAGTCCAGGCGGTCCATGTAGGGCAACGACTGGATGTAGGTCTTGTGCTCTGCCAGCTTTTCGGTGGCACGGTGCAAGAGGCCGATGTGCGGGTCAGCGCGTTGCACGACTTCGCCGTCGAGCTCGAGCACCAGGCGCAGCACGCCGTGCGCTGCAGGATGCTGCGGTCCGAAGTTCAGGGAGTAGTTCTTGATTTCAGCCATGGTGGGTCACGTGGGGCGCGGGGCGCCTTAGTGCAGGCCTCCGTACTTGTCTTCGCGGATGATGCGCGGCGTGATCTCGCGCGGCTCGATCGACACGGGCTCGTAGACCACCCGGCGCTGCTCTGCGTCGTAGCGCATCTCGACATGGCCGGAAAGCGGAAAGTCCTTGCGGAAGGGGTGGCCGATGAAGCCGTAGTCGGTCAGGATGCGGCGCAGGTCGTTATGGCCGTCGAACACGATGCCAAACAGGTCGAACGCTTCGCGTTCGTACCAGTTGGCCGAGTTCCACAGATCGGAAACCGAAGCCACGACCGGGAAATCATCATCAACACAGAACACCTTGACGCGCACGCGCTGGTTCAGGCTGACGGACAGCAGGTGCGACACTACACAGTAGCGAGCACCTTCGTTCGCAGCATCGGCGTATGCAGAGTAGTCCACACCACACAGATCGACCAGCTGCTCGAAACGGCAACCTTCGGCATCACGCAGCAGCTGCATGGACTCCAGATAGTCGGCAGCATCGACCACCACCGTCACCTCTTCCAGAGCCACCGTGATCTGGCGCACTTTGACACCCAGCGCCGCAGCAATGTTGTCTTTGAGTTTTTCGGGCCGAATGGCAACAGCAGTCATCGTCAACCCTTCAGACACGAGCAATGGTGTTGGTGCGGCGAATTTTCTGCTGCAACTGAATGATCCCGTAGATCAGCGCCTCTGCCGTGGGGGGGCAGCCAGGAACATACACATCCACCGGCACGATACGATCACAACCACGCACCACAGAGTAGCTGTAGTGGTAGTAGCCGCCGCCGTTGGCGCACGACCCCATCGACAGAACCCAACGCGGCTCGGACATCTGGTCGTACACCTTGCGCAGCGCGGGAGCCATCTTGTTGCACAGCGTGCCAGCAACAATCATCAGGTCCGACTGGCGCGGACTGGCACGAAACACCTCCGCCCCGAAGCGGCCGATGTCGTAACGCGCGGCCGCTGCATGCATCATCTCGACAGCACAGCAAGCCAAACCAAATGTCATCGGCCACAGGGAACCGGTCTTGGCCCAATTCACCACGGAGTCATAGCTCGTGGTGATGAAGCCTTCCTTCATCACGCCTTCAATCATTGCATCAGTCCTTGTTGAAGCCCGCTCATTCCCAATCCAGGGCACCTTTTTTCCACTCGTAAGCAAAGCCCACAACCAGAATGGCCAGGAAAATCACGACCGCCACAAAACCAGCCACCCCCACCTCATGGAGCGTCACCGCCCAGGGAAAGAGAAATGCGATTTCGAGGTCAAAAAGAATGAAAAGAATGGCCACGAGGTAGTAGCGCACATCGAATTTCATGCGCGCATCCTCGAAGGCTTCAAAGCCACATTCGTAGGGAGAGTTCTTTGCGGCATCCGGGCGGTTGGGGCCCAGTATGTAGCCGAGTACAAGGGGGACAACGC
>JADMJR010000329.1 GCA_018780365.1 Acidovorax sp.
AGCATGCTGCTGCGCCAGTACCTCAAGTACGCCGAGCGCAAGGGCTTCAAGACCACGGTCGAAGAAGAAACCCCGGGCGACGTGGCCGGCCTCAAGAGCGCCACGATCAAGGTCGAGGGCGAGTACGCCTACGGCCTGCTGCGCACCGAAACCGGCGTACACCGTCTGGTGCGCAAGAGCCCGTTCGACAGCTCGGGCGGCCGCCACACTTCGTTCGCGTCGCTGTTCGTCTACCCGGAGATCGACGACTCCATCGAGATCAACATCAACCCGGCCGACGTGCGCACCGACACCTACCGCGCATCCGGCGCGGGCGGCCAGCACATCAACAAGACCGACTCGGCCGTGCGCCTGACCCACATGCCCACCGGCATCGTGGTGCAGTGCCAGGACGGCCGCAGCCAGCACGGCAACCGCGACATCGCGTGGCAGCGCCTGCGCTCCAAGCTGTACGACTTCGAGATGCGCAAGCGCCAGGAAGAAGCCCAGAAGCTGGAAGACACCAAGACCGACGTGGGCTGGGGCCACCAGATCCGCAGTTATGTGCTGGACAACAGCCGCATCAAGGATCTGCGCACCAACGTCGAAATCTCGGCCACGCAAAAGGTGCTGGACGGAGACCTGGACGCGTTCATTGAAGCCTCGCTCAAGCAGGGCGTGTAAACAATGACGGCCCCCACGCTGCGCACGGCGGGTGCTCGGACACACACCGAGGCCATCATCTTCGACATGGATGGCACCATGATCGACTCCATGCCCTGGCACGCCCAGGCCTGGGTCGAGTTCGCGCGCCGCCGGGGCATGGCCCTTGATGTACCCGACCTCATGGCGCGCACCACCGGCAAAAACGGCACCGAGTGCATCGTGGAGTTGCTGGGCCGCGCCGTGTCGCAGGACGAGGCAGACGCCCTCACGCACGAAAAGGAAACCATCTACCGCGAACTGTTCGCCCCCCGCTTTGCCGAAGTGGCGGGCTTTCGCCAGTTTGCGGCGCGGGTGCGTGCGCGTGGGCTGAAGGTGGCCGTGGGCACGGCCGGCGACATCGGCAACGTGGAGTTTGCGCTGGGCCACCTGGGGTTGGAACCTGCGCCGCAAGCCATCGTGCGCGGTGACGAAGGCCTGCCCGGCAAGCCCCAGCCCGCCATCTTTCTGGAAGCCGCGCGCCGCATCGCGGCCGACCCGGCACATTGCATCGTCTTTGAAGACGCACCTTTTGGCATCGAGGCCGCACGCCGCGCCGGCATGCGCGCCGTGGCCATCTGCAGCACCCACACGCCCGAGCAATTGGCCGGGCCCCATGTGCTGGCCGCCGTGCGCGACTACACCGAACTCATGAACACCGACTTTCTGGAGAGCATCCATGTTGCAACTGCTTAAGGGAGACGGAACGGGACAGGCCGTCACCATCCGCCGCGAGGACTACACCGCCCCCGCCTACTGGATCGACAGCGTCGAGCTCACCTTCGACCTGGACCCGAACAAGACCCGCGTGCTCAACCGCATGACGCTGCGCCGCAACCCCGACGTGGCCGCGCAGCCGCTCAAGCTCGACGGCGACGAGCTGAACCTGGCGCGCGTGCTGGTCAACGGCCAGGGTACATCGTTCAAGATGGAAGGCGCCCGCCTGGTGCTGGAGAACCTGCCCGAGGGCGAGGAGCCCTTCGCGCTGGAGATTTTCACCACCTGCTGCCCCGCCAAAAACACGCAGCTCATGGGCTTGTATGTGAGCCAGGGCACGTTTTTCACGCAGTGCGAGGCCGAGGGCTTTCGCCGCATCACCTACTTTCTGGACCGCCCCGATG
>JADMJR010000338.1 GCA_018780365.1 Acidovorax sp.
GATCCCCGAAGGCAAGACCACCTGCAGCCTGTGCAGCCGCCTGCGCCGGGGCATTTTGTACCGCGTGGCCGACGAGCTGGGCTGCACCAAGATTGCGTTGGGCCACCACCGCGACGACATCCTGCAGACCTTGCTGCTCAACATGTTCTTTGGCGGCAAGATGAAGAGCATGCCGCCCAAACTGGTGAGCGACGACGGCAAGCATGTGGTGATCCGCCCGCTGGCCTACGTGGCCGAGAAGGACACCACCCGCTGGGCTGCGCACCGCAACTTCCCCATCATCCCGTGCAACCTGTGCGGCAGCCAGGAGAACCTGCAGCGCAAGCAGGTGGGCGAGATGCTGCGCGAGTGGGAAAAGCGCTTCCCGGGCCGGGTCGAGAACATGTTCAACGCGCTGCAGAGCGTAGTGCCCTCGCACCTGCTGGACGGCAGCCTGTACGACTTCAAGAACGCCAAGGCCACGGGCGTCGCCAGCGAAGACGGCGACAAGGCGTTTGACAAGGAAGAGTTTGTAGCGCCCTCGCCATCGCTGCCCGGCGTGCAGGTGGTGCAACTGTCGTGAACTGCGGGCAGGCCACGGCACTCTCACGGAGATTCTTTTTTTGGAGACTCTGGCCATGACGCAACGCCGATGGATTCCCGCCCTTGTGTTGGCCCTTGCCGCCGCCACGCTCGCGGGCTGCAGCACCACGCGGGTGGTCGAAGGCGAGGTGCAGAGCTTCTCGACCCTGGCGGCCGTGCCCACGCCCGCCACCTACCGCATCGAACGCCTGCCCTCGCAGCAGGCCCCCTCGTTTGACACCATCGCCACACTGGCCGAGCAGTCGCTGGCCCGCGCCGGTCTGCAGCGCGACGATGCCGCGCCCCGCTTGCTGGTGCAACTGGGTGTCCAGGCCGACGCCGTGCCACGCTACGACCCCTTCCGGCCCTATGGTCCCTACGGCCCCGGCCCTTGGGGAAAGGGTGGCTGGTACGGCCGGGGCTGGGGCGTGCATGGACTGTGGCGTTTTGGCGAGCCCACGCCCCTGCACCGCCGCGCGGTCAGCATCGTGATGCGCGACGCCAGCACCCAGGCCGTGGTCTACGAAACCTCTGCCGTGCACGAGGATGTGTGGGTGAGCGACCCGGCCGTCTATGGCGTGCTGTTCGACGCCGCGCTCCACGGCTTTCCGAAGCCGCCCCAGGGGGCCCGGCAAGTGCGCTTGCCACTGATGCCGCCCTCCCCCTGACATCACCCCCTTCCCTTCTCCATCACCTGCATGCAAGCCACCCGCATCGTTGCCATCCGCCACGGCGAAACCGCCTGGAACGTGGACACCCGCATCCAGGGCCACCTGGACATTCCGCTCAACAATACCGGCCTGTGGCAGGCCACCCAGGTGGCACAGGCCCTGGCGGGTGAGCCGATTGCCGCCATCTACACCAGCGACCTGCAACGCGCGCACGCCACGGCCCAGGCCGTGGCCCGCACCACGGGCGCGCCTTTGGTGACCAATACCGGCCTGCGCGAGCGCAGTTTTGGCCACTTCCAGGGCCGCACGTTTGCCGAGATCGAAGCCGAACTGCCCGAAGACGCGCTGCGCTGGCGCAAACGTGACCCCCACTACACACCCGAAGGCGGCGAGTCGCTGGTCACGCTGCGCGAGCGCATCGAACACACGGTGACCGCCCTGGCGCAGCAGCATCTGGGCGAGCAGGTGGTGATGGTGGCGCACGGCGGCGTGCTCGATGTGCTGTACCGCCTGGCCACGCGCCAGGACATCCAGGCGCCGCGCACCTGGCA
>JADMJR010000283.1 GCA_018780365.1 Acidovorax sp.
GGCACGCAGCATAGCGGCGGTCACCACAGGAAAAGATTTTGAACACGTTCTTAGAGCCTGTTTGCGATCTCGCAGGGGCCCCTGGGAGATCGTCAACAGGCTCTCAGGCGGGCGGGAAGCCCGTCAGCCTGCTGCCATGGCATTTTTGCCGTGGCCCAGCAGTGGCTGGTGTGGTGGGTGGTGGGGCAGCGCGGCGCGGTGCTCGTAGACCTCCGGCAGCTTGAAGGTGGCGACCGTGTCCACGAGTTCGCCGGCCTGTTGGTTCAGGCTGGCGGCGGCTGCGGCCATTTCCTCCACCAGGGCGGCGTTTTGTTGGGTGGCCTGGTCCATTTGGGTGACGGCCTCGCTGATCTGGTCCATGCCCTCGCTCTGCTCGGTGCTGGCGGCGCTGATCTCGCCCATGATGTCGGTCACGCGGCGGATGGAGGCGACCACTTCGTTCATGGTCTGCCCGGCGCGGTCCACCAGGGCGGTGCCTGCTTCCACGCGTTCCACACTGGAGCCGATCAGGCCCTTGATCTCGCGCGAGGCCTCGGCCGAGCGGCTGGCCAGCACCCGCACCTCGGTGGCCACCACGGCAAAGCCCCGGCCTTGTTCCCCGGCGCGGGCGGCCTCCACGGCCGCGTTGAGCGCCAGGATATTGGTCTGGAAGGCGATGGAGTCGATCACCCCGATGATCTCGGTGATCTTGCTGCTGCTGTCGTTGATGTCCTTCATGGTGCGCACCACGTCGGCCACCACCGCGCCACCCTGCATGGCAATGGTGGTGGCGCTGTGTGCGAGCTGGTTGGCCTGGCGCGAGCTGTCGGCGTTCTGGCGCACGGTGGCATTGAGCTGCTCCATCGATGCGGCGGTTTCTTCGAGTGCGCTGGCCTGTTCCTCGGTGCGAGACGACAGGCTGTTGTTGCCCTGGGCAATCTGCTCCGACGCGCTGGCCACGTTGACCGAACTCTGGTGCACCATCGCCACCATGGCCGCCAGGCTTTCCTGCATGCGCTTGAGCTGGGCCATCAGGCTGGTGGTGTCGCCGGGCTTGAGGCGGATGGCCACCGTGAGATCGCCGTGTGCCACGCTGCGTGCCAGCGCTGCGGCGGTGCCGGGCTCGGTGCCCAGCTCGCCAACGATGCTGCGCGCCACCAGGGTGCCAAAGCCCAGGGCGAACAACACACCACCCGCAATGGCCAGGGCCACAAACAGCCGGGTGTTGGCATAGGACACCACCGCCTGCTCGTATTCCTTGCGGGCCGTGTCGAGCTGCACCTGTACCAGTGCACCCAGCACGTCCTGCAAGGGGTCGAGCGCAGGGTACATCCCCTTGGCGGCATAGGCGGTGAGAGCGGGCAAGTCCTTGCTGCCGATCAGTGCCTCAAGGGTCTGTACGGCACCATCGGCTTGGGGTTGCAGCGCCTTGAACTGTGCAGTCAACCGCACCTCGTCGGCGACCAGTTCGGTGGCCAGGTAGGCGCTCCAGTTGTCGCTGATCTCTTTTTTTGCCTTGGCGATGGAGTCAAGGCCTTGTTGGGGCGTGAAGGCTCCATCGCGCACCTTGTGTGCCGTGTCGACCACGTTCACGGCGTAGGCGTCCGACACCAGCTTGATCTGCTTGAGTGGCACCACGCGGTCCTGGTACACGGTGTTGAGGCCCGCGTTGGCGCGCTGCATGCCCGCGAGGCCCGCGCTGCCGATCACGGTGGTGAGCAGGCACAGCGCGGCGAGCAGCAGCGACAGGCGGGTGGAAATTTTCAGTTGGCTGAAGTTCATGAAAACTCTCCTGAACAGAGGCTGCGCCAGACGGCGCGCGCTGTGGGCCGGGGTGTCAGAAACACCGCCATGTGTGTCGAGCGACCGGTGGAGCCGACACGGCGGTGGTGGGCTGAAAAGCCTTGGCCTAGCGGGCCAAGGAGGCGAGGGGCTGGTGTGCCTGCGGGGCGGCGTTTGGTGGCGGGGTGGGCGAAGCTGTCAGTGCCGCCGCGGTGGGTCCGTACTCGGGAGCGCGTGTCCCTGGCCCCGATGGGCAGGCGGCATGTGGTCGCAGCCCGGCGTTGGCAGGGGATGCAGCGTCTTCAGATCGTTGGCGTTCATGGTGGTGCAGTTCCTTGTGGGTTGTGCGGCCGCTCAGTGACTGACCGCTGGTGTATCACTCGCCGCAGATCTGGCAAGCATTTTTTGACCCCGGGCCGGCGCCGTGCTGGCGGTGTACCCATGGCCGGCCTTGCCGCTCTGCGGGCGTTGCCGTGTGTGGCCCGGGATGTTTTGATGCGTTTGTTTGGCTGTCTGCCCGTGTCTTGCGACAATCCGGGGCATGAAAACCCTTCGCCTTCGCCCTGGCAAAGAGCGCTCGCTCTTGCGCCGCCACCCCTGGATCTTTGAATCGGCCATCGCCAAGGGCGGTGGCGACAGCGGCGAGACCGTGCGTGTGGAGTCGCACGAAGGCCAGTTCCTGGCCTGGGCTGCCTACAGCCCCAGCTCGCGCATCCGCGCGCGGGTGTGGAGTTTTGATGAAGCGCAGCGTATTGATGCTCCGTTTTTTATAGCTGCTTGCGCACGTTCCATCATCGCAAGAGCCCGGTTTGACGTGCAAAGTGATGGCGTGCGCCTGGTGCATGGCGAGTCCGACGGCCTGCCCGGTCTCATCGTGGACCGCTACGGCGACACGCTGGTGGCGCAGTTCACCAGCGCGGGCACCGAGCGCTGGAAGGACGTGATTGCCGACGCCCTGCTGCGCGAGACGGGTCTCACCAAGCTGTACGAGCGCTCGGACGCCAGCGTGCGCACCCTCGAAGGCCTGGAGCCTGCCACGGGCTGGCTGCGGGGCGGCACACCGGCACACGCCGGTGATGCACCGCCACCGCTGGAAATGTCCATCCACGAACACCAGTGGCGCCTGACCCTCAACATCGCCGAGGGCCACAAGACCGGTTTTTACCTGGACCAGCGCGACAGCCGCAAGCGGTTTGCCGACTACGCCAAGCGCCTGGGTTTTCAGCGCGTGCTCAACTGCTTTTGCTACACGGGTGGCTTCAGCGTGGCAGCGCTGGCGGGCATGCGCGCGGCTGAGGCGGCGGGTGGCCCGGCAGGCGGGCAGGTGATCTCGATCGACTCGTCGGGCCCGGCGCTCGAGCGCGCCCGTGCCCACGTGGCGCTCAACGGTTTTGACGTGAACCGCGCAAGCTTCATGGATGCCGACGTGAACGCCTCGCTGCGCCAGTTCCTCAAGGAAGGCCAGCGGTTCGACGCCATCGTGCTTGACCCACCCAAGTTCGCACCCACCGCAGCACATGCCGACCGCGCGGCCCGCGCCTACAAGGACATCAACCGGCTGGCGCTGCAGTTGCTGACCCCGGGCGGGGTGTTGTTCACCTTCTCGTGTTCAGGTGGCATCAGCGCCGACCTGTTCCACAAGATCGTGGCGTCGGCGGGCGCGGATGCGGGCGTGGATGGCTTCATCCTGGAGCGCCTGGGGGGCGCGCCCGACCACCCGATGACGCTGGAGTTCCCGGAGGGCGAGTACCTCAAGGGGTTGGTGGTGATGCGCAAAGGGTGAACCCGGCGGCCTCCTGCAGGGGCTTGACAGCCTCGGTACACTAAAAAATCAGCCCCTTATGGGGCATGCCGCCCCATTTTCTGAGGCGGCAGCGCGGTTGTTACCTATTGAAAGACAGTTACATGGCATTGATCCCCGTCACCATCCTCACCGGCTTCCTGGGCTCGGGCAAAACAACCTTGCTCAAGCGCCTGCTGAGCGAAGCCCATGGCCAGAAGATCGCCGTGATCGAGAACGAATTCGGCGAAGAGAACATCGACAACGACATCCTGGTGACCGAGTCCAAGGAGCAGATTGTGCAGATGAGCAATGGCTGCATCTGCTGCACCATCCGCGAAGACCTGCGCGAAACACTGCAGCTGCTGGCCGCCAAGAAGCGCAAGAACCTGCTGGAGTTCGACCGCATCGTGATCGAAACCACCGGTGTGGCTGATCCGGGCCCCGTGGCGCAGACTTTTTTCATGGACGAGGAGATCGCCGAGACCTACCTCATCGATTCCATCATCACCCTGGTGGACGCCAAGCATGCGCCGCAGCAGCTCAACGACCGCCAGGAAGCGCGCCGCCAGGTGGGTTTTGCCGATCAGATCTTCCTGTCCAAGACCGACCTGGTCTCCAAGGATGAGACGGAAGCGCTGATCCATCGCTTGAAGCACATGAACCCGCGCGCGCCCATCAAGGCCGTGCATTTTGGCGAGGTGCCGCTGGCGGAAGTGCTGGACCTGCGCGGCTTCAATCTCAACGCCAAGCTGGACATCGACCCCGACTTCCTCAAGGAGGAGGACGATGGGCACGGCCATGACCACCACGACCATGACCATGACCATGACCATGGCGAGCACTGCAGCCACCCGTCGCACCAGCACGAGCACGGGCAGGGCCACCACCATCACCATGACGACGACGTGAAGAGCTTCGTCTACCGCTCCGAGCGGCCGTTCGATCCGGCCAAGCTCGAGGATTTCCTGGGGGCCATTGTCAACATTTATGGCCCGCGCATGCTGCGCTACAAAGGCGTGCTTAATATGAAGGGCACGGAGCGCAAGGTGATCTTCCAGGGGGTGCACCAGCTCATGGGCAGCGATCTGGGGCCCCAGTGGGCCGAGGGCGAGGTACGGACCAGCAAGATGGTTTTTATTGGCATTGATCTGCCCAAGGACATCTTCCTGCAAGGGTTGGAGCAGAGTCTCGTCTGACGCCTGTGGGCGGCTGGGCGGTCGGGGTGTGTGGACGGGTTTGTGTTGTATCTACAACGTTTTCGTTTGCGGCAGCCCAGGTCGATACAATCGCGCCCCGGTAAAACCCCGGAAGGCTTGCCACCCGCCCTTGGCTGCGAATGCGGCTGGGGCCCGCCCGTACTGCGAGGAGACCAGGAAGTGAAAGCCGACACCAGCAAATCCAAGGGGGCCACCAAGGCAACCCCTGCCGCAGCGAAAAGCACGGCCGCCCCTGCGGTACCCAAAGTGGCTGCGAAGGCGGCAGCGGCCCCCAAGGCAGCCGCCAGCCCCGCCGTGGCAGCGCCTGCGGCCGCGCCGGTTCTGCAGGCGGGTTCACAGGTACCCGTGCGCACAACCCGGCCTTCTTCCCGATTGGCCCAATTGACCGTACCATCCATGGCACAGGCAGTGGCTTCCACCGCTGCCAAAGCCAGTTATTTACATACCATGCCCACGACCGCGCAAGCGCAGCCCACTTTCACGGCTGCCAAAAAAGACCCCAAGCTGGCGAACAACTGGAAAGCCAAGTCCGCCGCTGAGTTGACCGACGCTGAAGTCATGGCCATGCCCGACAGCGAGTACATGAACGACAAGCAGATGGCGTTTTTCCGCCTCAAGCTCGTTCAGCTCAAGCAGGACATCCACAACAGCGCTGGCGAAACGACCGAACACCTGCGTGAAGACACCGTGGTGGTGCCTGACCCGGCCGACCGCGCCACGATCGAGGAAGAACACGCCCTGGAGCTGCGCACCCGCGACCGCGAGCGCAAGCTGCTCAAGAAGATCGAACAGTCCATTGCCCGCATCGACGCGGGCGACTACGGCTACTGCGACGAAACCGGCGAGCCCATCGGTGTGGGCCGTCTGATCGCCCGCCCCACGGCCACGCTGTCGCTGGAAGCGCAACAGCGCCGTGAGCTCAAGCAGAAGATGTTTGGGGATTGATCTGGCCCCGGTCTGACGATCACTGCGCGCACCCTGTACCCTGAGCCATGAGCAAGGAAGAAACCACCCCCGGCGGCCTGCTATCGAAGGTGGTTCGGTTCGTGAAGAATCCCACGGTCAACTGGACGGAGCTGGACTCCATCCAGGACGACCGGGAGAGCCAGTACAGCAAGCAGATGCTCAAGGAGATGATCGAGCGCAAGCGCCGCAACGACTTTGTGCGGCGCCGCGAGTTCGATCAGCTGCGCAAGCTGCGCCAGCGCGAGGTGCTGCAGGGCCAGCGTGTCGAGGATGCGGCCGGTCGCCCCTCGTTCTTTCAAAGCAGCATGGCCTCGCCCGACGAGCGCGCCGTCACGCTCAAGAAGATCGACGAGATCGAAGCGCAGATGTCGCAGCAGTGGTGGAAGAGCAAGCAGGGGGCCGATGCGCCCACCCAGCCCGGCGTGATGCCCGAATCCGGCGCGGAGCCGTCCGACTCGGCCCATGCCAGGGCCTATGCCCCCACGGCGCCCGGCAGCCTGCCCGCGCCGCTGGACAGCAACAAGGCCGCCGTCCAGCCGCTGTTTGCCGATGACAGCATGGCCATTGGTAAATTTGGTGGCACCGACGCGCAAATGCTCGCGGGCAACCACCACCCTGTGGAAGCATCCTTCAGCCCTGCGGCCCCGGCGGTAGAGTCCGCGCCCGCATTTGAACCGGAGGAATTCGTGCACGAACCCGATCTAGAAGAAGCCGCCATCCGGTTTGCCAATGGCGACCATGCGGGGGCGGAGTCCGGTTTGCTGGACGTGCTGGCCCAGCACCAGCAGGATGAGCCCGAACAGCAACTCGAAATCTGGATGACGCTGTTCGACCTGTACCGTGCCACCGGGCAACACGACCGTTTTGACGCGCTGGCCATCGATTTTGCGGCCCAGTACAGCCGCTCGGCCCCTCTGTGGTTCTCGATGCCCGAGTTGCTGGGCATGGTTGCTGCCGCTGCCGCTCCTGCGGCCGGAGGTGGGGCCGACGCGGCACCTGCAGCCGCCATGCGCCGCGATTTCAGTTGGAACGCGCCGCCCACGCTGGCGGTGTCGTCTGTGGCGGCCTTGCAGGCCTCGCTGGCGCGTGCGGCATCACCCTGGACGCTGTCCTGGTCGCGCCTCACGAGCATCGACGAGGCGGCTGTGCCCCTGCTGGCCGATCTTGTCACGCAGTGGTCCGACCGCGAAGGCCAGCTGGTGTTTTCGGGGGTGGAAAAGCTCAACGCCCTGCTCGATGCCAAGACCCAGTCGGGCGACCGCGGGAACAGCCCCGAGTGGTGGCGTTTGCGCATGGCTGCGATGCGGCTCATGGGCAAACCCGATGAGTTTGAGCTGGTGGCGCTGGATTACTGCGTGACCTATGAGGTTTCGCCCCCGTCCTGGGTGTCGCCGCGCTGTGGGTACTCAGACAACGAAGGCGTATCGTCCGGCGCGGCGCCCCTGGCGGCCGACAGCGATTTCATGGCTTCCGACCTGGGCGAGCTGTCCGCGCCCGCGCCGCTGGACGCCGGCCCGGTGGCGCAGCTCAGCGGCCACATCGACGGCGATGCCACGCCGCTGCTGCAGCCCTTCGAGGCTTTCCTGCGGCCTGGCGTGCCTTTGACCATTGCCTGCGACAAGCTCATCCGCGTGGATTTTGCAGCGGCCGGCTCGGTGCTCAACTGGGCGGCCGAGCAACAAGGGCATGGCCATGTGGTCCAGTTCCACAACCTGCAGCGGCTGGTGGCGATTTTCTTCAACGTGATCGGCATCAACGAGCACGCCTGGGTGGTGCCTCGCAAGAACTAAGGCAAGCCCCTGAGCGGCGGAGTCGCTCAGGGCCTGGAGTGTTCTGCCCTGGCTTGAAAGCGGCGTCCGCGCCCCCACCTGCGCCAGCTATGGACTCATCTCAAAACACCCCGGTGTTTCACGGCACCACCATCCTCAGCGTGCGCCGCCAGACGCCCGAAGGCATTCAGGTCGCCATTGGCGGCGATGGCCAGGTCACCCTGGGCAACATTGTGGTCAAGGGCACGGCGCGCAAAGTGCGCAAGCTCTACCACGGCAAGGTGCTGGCAGGTTTTGCGGGCGCCACGGCCGATGCCTTCACGCTGTTCGAGCGCTTCGAGGCCAAGCTGGAAAAACACCAGGGCCACCTGACCCGCGCCGCCATCGAACTGACCAAGGACTGGCGCACCGACCGCGTGCTGCGTCGCCTCGAGGCCATGCTGGCCGTGGCCGATGCGAGTGCCTCGCTCATCATCACGGGCAACGGCGATGTGCTGGAGCCTGAGCAGGGGATCGTGGCCATTGGGTCGGGCGGTGCTTACGCGCATTCGGCCGCCAAGGCGCTGCTGGTCAATACCGATCTGTCCGCGCAGGAGATCGTGAAGAAGTCGCTCGAAATCGCGGGCGAACTCTGCATTTACACCAACATGAACCACACCATCGAAACGCTGTAAGGCGGCCAGGGTGCGTTTACTCACATTTTGATAGCTGCTTGCGCTTATCCATTGCGCGCAAACGGCTGATTTTGCTTTGAATTTGAAGGCAGGCAGCGCATGTCCTCCATGACCCCCCAGGAAATCGTCTCCGAACTCGACCACCACATCGTGGGCCAGGCCAGCGCCAAGCGCGCCGTGGCCATTGCCTTGCGCAACCGCTGGCGCCGCCAGCAGGTCGAAGGCAGTCTGCGCCAGGAGATCACGCCCAAGAACATCCTCATGATCGGCCCCACGGGCGTGGGCAAGACCGAGATCGCCCGGCGCCTGGCCCGGCTGGCCGATGCGCCCTTCATCAAGGTCGAGGCCACCAAGTTCACCGAGGTGGGCTATGTGGGCAAGGATGTGGATTCCATCATCCGCGACCTGGCCGAGATGGCCGTCAAGCAGACGCGCGAGTCCGAGATGAAGAAGGTGCGCGCCCGCGCCGAGGATGCCGCCGAAGAGCGCGTTCTCGACGTGCTGATCCCGCCGGCCCGCGCTGCCGCAGGTGCCGAGCCCGCCGCCGACAACACCGCGCGGCAGGTGTTCCGCAAGAAGCTGCGGGAGGGCTCGCTGAACGACAAGGAGATCGAGATCGACGTGGCCGACGCTCGCGCCCCGCTCGAAATCATGGGCCCACAGGGCATGGAGGAAATGACCGAGCAACTGCGTGGCATGTTCAGCCAGATGGGCCAGGACAAGCGCAAGACGCGCAAGCTCAAGATCGCCGAAGCCCTGAGGCTGCTGGCCGACGAAGAGGCTGGCAAGCTGGTGAACGAGGAGGAGATCAAGACCCGCGCCATTGCCAACGCCGAGCAGAACGGCATTGTTTTCATCGACGAGATCGACAAGGTGGCCGCGCGCCAGGAAAGCAGTGGGGCCGACGTATCGCGCCAGGGCGTGCAGCGCGACCTGCTGCCGCTGGTGGAGGGCACCACCGTGACCACCAAGTACGGCATGATCAAGACCGACCACATCCTGTTCATCGCGTCCGGCGCGTTCCACCTGGCCAAGCCCAGCGACCTGATTCCCGAGCTGCAGGGGCGCTTTCCGATCCGCGTGGAACTGGATTCCCTGTCGATCCAGGATTTCGAAGCCATCCTCACGCAGACCCATGCCTCGCTGGTCAAGCAGTACCAGGCGCTGCTGGCCACGGAAGGGGTCACGCTGGAGTTCCTGCCCGAGGGCATCACGCGCCTGGCGCACATTGCCTTTGACGTGAACGAGCGCACGGAAAACATCGGCGCCCGTCGCCTTTCCACGGTGATGGAGCGCCTGCTGGACGAAGTGAGCTTCGATGCCGCACGCCTGTCGGGCCAGACGGTCACCGTGGACGCCGCTTATGTGGACGCCCGCCTGCAGACCCTGAGCCAGGACGAAGACCTTTCGCGCTACATCCTGTGACCACTGCGTCAGGCCTTGAGAGGTCACTTTCATAGGCCTCTCTAAGTGCTTCTTTTTCAACGACTTT
>JADMJR010000213.1 GCA_018780365.1 Acidovorax sp.
CTTGACCCATAGCGGAGCTATGGGTCAAGAAGCCGGCAAAAACTGTCCTCGCTGGGGCCGATTTTTGCTTTCGACGCTCCAAGTCCGACAGGCTCCTAGGCGCCGCAGGGGCCTCACTGAGTGGCCTCCGGCTTCGGCGCGGGCCCGCTGATTCCAGGGCCTGCGGTATGCTTTGCGGCCGCCGCCCGGTGTTCTGCCGGGCCCTACTTTCCATGCTGTTTTTCGCAGGTGCGCTCTTGTGTTGACCCCTTCCCTGGACATCTCCCGCATCCGCGCCATCTCCATCGACCTGGATGACACGCTCTGGCCCATCTGGCCCACCATCACGCGGGCCGAGGCCGTGCTGCTGGACTGGCTCACGCACCATGCGCCCGCCACGGCGGCCTTGTTCTCCAGCACCGAATCCCTGCGCGCCATCCGCAACCAGATGGTGGCGCTGCGGCCCGACCTGCTGCACGACCTGAGTGCGCTGCGCCGCGAGTCCATCCGCCTGGCGCTGACCCAGGCGGGTGACGAACCCGCGCTGGCTGAACCAGCCTTTGACCTGTTTTTTGCCGAACGCATGCGGGTGGAGCTGTTTGACGATGCCCATGACACGCTGGCCTTTCTGTCGGCGCGCTACCCGGTGGTGGCCGTGTCCAACGGCAACGCCGATGTGCATCGCATCGGCATTGGCCACTACTTTCGGCACAGCATCAGCGCGTCGGAGTTTGGCGTGGCCAAGCCCGATGTGCGCATCTTCCACGCCGCCGCCACGGCGGCCGAGGTGCTGCCCCATGAGGTGCTGCATGTGGGCGACGACGCCACGCTCGATGCCCAGGGCGCTTTGCAGGCAGGCATGCAGGCGGTGTGGATCAACGCCGCCAACCATCCCTGGCCCCACGGCGACACGCCGCCCCATGCCACGGTGGACAGCCTCACCGCGCTGTGCCGGCTGCTGGCCTGACATGGATACCCCCTGTGTCGCCTTCGGCGCCTTCCCCCGGGGGACGACACCTTCGCTGCGGGGCGGCCCTTGCTCGGCGTCCCTGGCTTGGGGCGTGCCCGTGTCACGGGCGCCTGCTTCGATCCACCACGGGATTGCGCATGGTTGCGCATTGATGGGCTCCCGAATTGCTTCTTGCCCCAGGTCAAGGTTTGGGCGCGTGGTGGTTGATGCCGCTGCCCGATGACGTCACACTCACCCGTCGCTCAGCGGCCCCCACACCATGCCCCGTAATCCCCCCCCGTTGCCCGTCGTTCGCACCATTGGCCTCATGCAGCCCATGACCTGGCTGGTGCTGGCCTGGCGCGACATGGCGCGCGCGGGCTGGATCAGCTTTGCGCATGGCCTGGCACTCAGCCTGTTCGGGGCGGCCATCTTTGCGGTGGGGCACCACCGGTTCTGGCTGCTGGCGGGGGCGCTGTCGGGTTTTCTGGTGGTGGCGCCGGTGCTGGCCACCAGCCTGTATGCCTTGAGCCGCGCGCTGGAGCGCCGCGAGAGCGCCAACCTGGGCGTGGTGCTCAAGACCTGGCTCAACTGGCAGAACAGCCATGTGAACAAATGGGGCAACGACTACTGGTGCATGGTGCAGTTTGGCGCCCTGCTGGCGCTGGCCGCCTCGGGCTGGGTCATGACCTCGGCGGCGCTCATCACGCTGCTGGCGCCGGTGCCGATCGAGACCCCGCTCGATTTTCTGCGCCATGTGGTGATGGCCCGCGAGGGTTGGCTGTTCGAGATCTGGCTGGCGCTGGGCAGCCTGATGGCGGCACCGATTTTTGCGTCCAGTGTGGTGGCCATGCCGCTGCTGCTGGACCGCCGGGCCACGCTGCTGCAGGCGGTGCTCACCAGCTGGCAGACGGTGGTGGTCAACCCGCTGCCCATGGCGTTCTGGGCGGCGCTGATTCTGGGCTTCACCTTGCTCGGCCTGGGCTCGCTGCTCCTGGGCCTGATCGCCGTGATGCCCATGCTGGGCCATGCCAGCTGGCATGCCTACCGCGACCTGGTGGATGCCTCCAGCCTGCCCGAGCGGGACCTGGCCGCGCCTGTGCGCAGTGGCGGGGGGGCACCGTGATTTTTGGCTTTACCGAGGCGCAGATCTCGGGCTTCTTTCTCACCTACGGGGTGGGCGCGTTCATCGTCTACATGCTGTTCATCATCGGGCAGCTGGCGTGGGAGTCCAAGGCCGGGCGCTTTGGCACTTTTGTGCTGTTCCTGGGGTTGGGTGTGGGGTTTCTGGGCTTTTTGGCCAAAATCGTGATCCAGTGGTGGCTGGAGAAGTGAGCGTGTTGTTGCGCCCTTCGTTCATCACCCTGCGGCCCACCCCACCATGACCTCTGCCACCACCCCCTTGCTCACCCGCGCCGAAGCCAGCGCCTTCACCGAAACCTCCACCCACGCCGATGTGCTCGCGTTGGTGGATGCCCTGGGAGCCCTGGGCGATGCGCGGCTGCACATCAGTGATTTTGGGTCCACGCCCGAAGACCGCCTGCTGCCGCTGCTCGTGCTGTCGGAGCATGGCCATTTCACGCCGGCCGCCGCGCAGGCCAGCGGCCTGCCCGTGGTGCTGATCCTGTGTGGCATCCATGCGGGCGAGGTCGAGGGCAAGGAGGCCGCGCTGATGCTGGTGCGCAACCTGCTGCGCGGCGAACATGGCGATGTGTTGGTGCACTGCACCGTGGTCGTGGTGCCGCTGTTCAACCCCGACGGCAACGACCGCCTGAGCGCCGACAACCGCCCGCTGGACATTGTCCACCTGCGTGGCCAGGACGGCCCGGCCTTGGTGGGCACGCGCAACAATGCGGCGGGCGTCAACCTGAACCGCGACTACATGCGCCAGCAGGCCCCCGAGATGCGCTTGCTGCAAACCCGCGTGTGCCAGCCCTGGAACCCCCACCTTACGCTCGACTGCCACGCCACCAACGGCTCCATCCACCGCTTTGCGCTGACCTACGACATCCCCCACACCGAACACAGCGGCCGCAGTGAGCCCGTGGCCTATCTGCGCGACCGCATGATGCCCGCCGTGCAAGCCGCAGTGAAGCGTACCGAGGGGCTCGACACCTTCTGGTACGGCAACTTCGTGCGCGATGAGGGGGGGCAGGGCCAGGGCTGGATCACCTACACCCACCACCCACGTTTTGGCTGCAACTACCGGGGGCTGACCAACCGGCTCGATGTGCTGCTGGAGGCGTATTCCTACATCAGCTTTGAGGCGCGTGTGCAGGTGACCTACGCCGTGCTGCGCGAGGCACTGCACTACGTGGCCGCGCATGGGGCAGAAATCGTGCAGCTGCTGGCCGACTGCGCTGAGCCCCCTGAGCAGATTGCCATCCGCTACGCGCTGGAGGCGGTGCCGGGCACCACGGTGGATGTGCTCACGCGCGAGCCCTACACCCTGCAGGGCGCGCCGGTGAGTGTGCAGGTGCCCCATTTTGCGCATTTTGTGCCCACGGCCCTGGTGCAGCGCCCCTGGGGCTATGCCATGCCCGCCGCTGTGGCTGAGCATTTGCAGGGGCATGGGCTGTTGTGGACGCCCGTGGCAGCGGGCACACGGCTGCAGGTGGAGGTGCCCACCCTGGTGGAGCCCGTCGCCGAGCCCGGCCCCAAGATCCTGGAAGCCCAGGCCAGCACCTACTGGCGTGCACACCACGAACGCACCGAACGCGCCCTGCCCGAAGGCTGGTGTGTGGTGCCCACCGGCCAGCGGCTGGGCGCTATTGCTGTGTACGCCTGCGAGGCTGAAAGCGACGATGGCCTGGTGGCCAATGGCATCCTGCCGCCGCCCGTGGCGGGCGAGGAGATGGTGGTGTGGCGGGTGTTGCAGGCGCCCTGAAGCCGGTGGTAGAGGCCAGGAGCGGTGGCAGGGCTCAACGCGGCCAGGACCGCAGCCCCAGCTCCTGCGCCAGGCGGCGGTAGTCGGCCAGGCTGCGCTGCACAAAGTCCTCCAGCGCGCTACCGCTCAGCGCAAACGGGTACAGCCCATGGCGGGCGCACAGCGCAGCGTAGCCGGGTGCCGACTGGGCCTCCTGCAGGGCCGTGGTCCAGGCGCGCGCATCGGCGTCAGGCACGCTGGCGGCCATGTACAGGCCGCGCACGGTGGTCCACAGCAGCTCCACCCCTTGCTCGCGCGCCGTGGGCAGGGCCGCCAGTGCACCGGGCAACCGCGTGGGTGCCAGCACGGCCAGGATGCGCACCGGCAGGCCTTCTGCGGCGGCTTTGGTGGCCTCGGCCGCATCGCCCGTGAAGATGTCGATGTGCCGGCCACCCAGGGCTTTGAGCGCCTCGCCGCCGCCCTCAAACGACACGAAGCGCATGCGTTTGTGGTCTTGCCCCGCCGCGCGCACCAACAAGGCGGCCTTGACCCAGTCCTGGCTGCCCAGCGTGCCGCCCGCGCCAAACACCACGCGGGCCGAATCTTTTTGCAGCACGGCCACCACGTCCTGCAGGCGCTGGTGGGGGGCATCGCGGTGCACGGCCACCACGCCATAGTCGTTGCCCAGCGTGGCAATCCAGCGCACGGCCTGCACCGGGTGCGGGCCAAAGCGGCCTTGCGCAATGTTGAGCAGCGAGCCGCTGGAGAACGCCACCAGCGTGCCGGCCCCGCCCAGCCGCCCGGTGGCCACCTGGTCGAATGCCACCGCGCCAATGCCCCCAGGCAGGTAGCGGGTGCGCAGCGGCGTTCTGCCGGGGCGCACGGCCTGCAGGGCCTGTCCGGCCAGGCCACAGGTCAGATCGAACCCGCCGCCAGGGCGTGAGGGGGCGATGCATTCGGCCGGCTCGGTGGAGACATCCCCCGCAGCCCTGGCTGCGGGCGCCATGCCCCCGCTGGCGCAGGCCGCCAACGCCATCAGGGCCTGGCGGCGGTTGCAGGGCACGGCGGCAGTCAAAAGTGGGTGGGGCTGCATGGCGTGGAGAAAGGTGCGCGGCGGGGTGGGTGCGGGTTCAGGCGCGGGGCCACCAGAGTATCGCCAGAAGCCCCGGGCCCTCGGCACGCGCCTGCAGGCGCAGGCTGCCCCGGTGCCGTTCGGCAATCGACCGTGCAATGGCCAGCCCCAGGCCCGAGCCTCCCGCCGTGGCCTGTGAGCCGCGCCGGTAGCGCTGGCCCAGAGCGTCGCGCTCCTCGGCCGGCAGGCCGGGGCCGTTGTCCTCCACGCTGAGGCTCCAGCCCAGGCTGTCGCCAGCGGCTGACACGGTGATGGTGCCCTGGGCCGGGGTGTAGGCAATGGCATTGGCTGCGAGGTTGGTCAGGGCTTCGCGCAGCAGGCCGCTGTCGGCCACAGCCTCGATGCCGGACGCCGGGGTGTGGATGCCGAAGTCGATCTGCTTGGCGCGGGCCTGGGGCAACAGCTCCAGCGCCACGGTGCGCAGCAGTGCGGCCAGGTCGCAGGGCGCCAGTTCCACGGCGGCCGTGTCACTGCGGCCCAGCGCGAGCAGCTGCTGGGTGCTGCGCGTGGCCCGTGCGATCTCGTGGCCCAGGGCGGCCAGGGTGTGCTGCACCTGCGCGGTGTCGGGTTCGCGGCGCGCGTAGTCGATCTGCATCTGCAGCGTGGTGAGGTGCGTGCGCAGCTGGTGCGATGCGTCGTCCAGAAACTGCCGCTGCTGCGCCACCAGGCCTTGTGTGCGCGCCATCTGCTGGTTGACGGCGTCCACCAGCGGGCGGATGTCGGCGGGCAGGTCGGCATCTGCCAGCGGTGTCATGTCATCGGGCTTGCGGGCCTGCACCTCGTGGGCCAGCCGCGCTAGCGGGCGCAGCGCAATGGCCAGCAGGGCCGCCGTGCCCAGCACCATCAGGGCCAGCACCAGGGCGTCGCGCTGCACTGCGCGGCGCACAAACCGGTGGGTGAAGTCCTGCCGCGAACGTGTGCTTTCGGCCACCTGCACCAGCACGGTGGGGGTGGGGTTGGCGGGGTCGGAGGCGCGGCGGTAGGCTGCCAGCCGCACCGACTCGCCGAAGTAGGTGGCATCGTAGAACTGCGGCACGCCGGGCACCAGCGGCGCAGGGGGCGGGGGCAGGTCGGCATTGCCCAGCTCCACCAGGCCATCGGACGAGGCCACGCGAAAGTACACATTGCCGCTAGCCGTGAGTTCAAAAAACTCCAGCATGCTGTAGGGCAGCTCAACCGACAGCCCGCCCGATGCGCCGGAGATGTTGGCGTCAATGGATTTGAGTGCGCCCAGCAGCGACCGGTCATAGGCCGCGTTGGCTGCCTCCAGCGCGTCGTGCCGTGTCATCCACAGCTCCACCCCCGTCACCAGGGCCAGCAGCGGCAGCAGCAGCCAGGCGAGCAGCCGCCACAGGCTGGCTCGGCGTAGGCGTGCGGTCAGGCCCATGGCTCCGTGGGTTCCAGCGCATAACCCAGACCTCGCAGTGTCGTAATGCGCACCCCACTGCCATCCAGCCGCTTGCGCAAGCGGTGCACGAACACCTCCACCGCTTCGGGGTGCACGTCTTCGTCATCGGAGAACACCCGGTCCAGGATCTGCTGCTTGGAAAACGGCTCGCCGCTGCGCTGCACCAGCACGCGCAGCACCGCCTGCTCGCGTGGCGACAGGGCCAGGGGCTCGCCATGCAGCGCAAACTGCTTGCGCGCGCTGTCAAACACCAGCGGACCACAGGCCAGACGCGGGTGCTCGTTGCCACGCGCGCGGCGCACCAGCGCGTGCAGGCGCGCCTCCAGCTCGGCCAGCTCGAAGGGCTTGGCCAGGAAATCGTCGGCCCCGGCATTGAGCGAACGCACGCGCTCATCGAGCGAGTCGCGCGCCGTGAGGATCAGCGCGGGCAACCGCTGGTCGCGGTCGCGCAGGCGCTGCAGCACCGCATGGCCATCCAGGCCCGGCAGGCCCAGGTCCAGCACCAGGGCATCGTGGTCGTTGCGCTGCAGCGCGCGGTCGGCCAGGCGCCCGTCGTTCACCCATTCCACCTGGATACCCGCGTGCTCCAGCGCCCGGCT
Source organism: Acidovorax sp. (assembly GCA_018780365.1). GTDB lineage: Bacteria > Pseudomonadota > Gammaproteobacteria > Burkholderiales > Burkholderiaceae_C > Acidovorax. The sequence continues at coordinate 6,934 of JADMJR010000213.1, forward strand.
CAGCCAGGTGCCCAGGTTGTGGTCGTCTTCGGCCAGAAGAATGCGCATAGCGTGGATGCTAATGCCGGTAGTCGGTGCTGTGAGCGCTTGCGTGAAACCAGAGGCGTTAGACAACTGGCGCACACCAAGGCCTGGGCCACCGTGGAACGGGCTTGGCCCGGCCACCGGTGGCGTCTCCCTGGGGGCTGAGGTGCCGCCTCTGGCGACGGCACCGAGCGGGTTGGAGCTCAGGGGGCTTTTTAATCTGGCTTTACCTTGGCCCGCAGCAGCACTTTCTTCCAGCGCTCCTGCTCGGTCGCAATGAACTGCGCGAACTGCGCGGGCGTGCTGCCAATCGCCTCGGCGGCGTCGCCGTTCAGGCGCTCCAGCGAGGCGGGGGCCTTGACGGCCTTGGCGGTTTCTGCGGCCAGTTTGTCCAGGTGGGCCGGGGCCAGGTTGGCGGGGGCCAGCATGCCGTACCACTGGGTCATCTCGAAGCCCGGGAAACCCTGTTCGGCCACGGTGGCCACGTCGGGCAGCTGGGGCAGGCGTTTGGTCGAGCCCGTGGCGATGCAGCGCACCTTGCCCGATTTGATGAAGGGCAGCATGGCGGCGGCGCCTACCGATGCCGCGTCAAGCCGGCCCGAGAGCAGGTCGGTCATCATGGGGCCGGTGCCACGGTAGGGCACGTGCAGCATGAAGATCTCGGCCGTCATCTTGAGGTATTCAAACGCCAGGTGGCCCGCACTGCCGTTGCCGGCCGAGCCGTAGCTGAACTTGCCCGGGTTCTTCTTCACGTAGGCGATGAACTCCTTGAGGTTCTTGGCCGGTACATCGGGGTGCACCACGTACAGGCTGGGCACCTTGGCCAGCAGGCTCACGGGCTTGAAGTCCTTGTTGGCGTCGTAGGGCAGCTTGTCGAAGATGAAGGGGTTCACGGCCAGTGTGCCGATGTGGCCCAGGATCAGCGTGTGCTGGTCTTCCGCGCGGGCCACTTCGCCCATGGCGATGTTGCCTGCAGCGCCAGGTTTGTTGTCCACATACACACTTTGCCCCAGCGTTTTGCTGAGTTCGGCGGCGGTGGAGCGGGCCACGATTTCCGAGCTGCCGCCGGGCGCGAAGGGCACCACGAAACGCACGGATTTGGCGGGCCAGGCCGTCTGCGCCGAAGCGCCCGTGGGCAGCAGGCCGCCCAGGGCCAGGGCACCACCGGCACCCAACAGGTGGCGGCGCGTGGAGGAAAAAAGGGCGGGGTGTTCGTGTGAAAGCATGGGGTTGTCTCCGTCAGATCGGTGGCGCATGCGAACGGTGTATGCGTGTGGCGCCATGGTGCCGGGCGCGGGCTTTCGGAATGCTGTCAGTGGGGTTGGTAGTTTCCCGGGGGGCGCGGCCGCGAGCCCGCGATGGATTCAGCCCGCCGTGGCGCAGGCGGCTGCGGCGCTGCCACTGAGCACGGCGCCTTCGAGCGTGGCCGGGTAGGGGCCCGCCACATAGTCGCCGCAGGCTGTCAGCCCGGGCAGCACCTGCATGCCGGGCCGCTGCAGGCCGGGGGTGCAGGCAAAGGTGGCGCGTTTTTCCACCACGGTCTGCACCGGCTGCAGGGCGGGCAGGGCGAGTTGTGCGGTGGCCTGTTGCAGCACCTGCTGTTCGATCTGGGCCCGGTCGCCGTCGCTGGCGCTCACCACAAAGGCCAGCAGCCCATGCTGGCCGTCGAGCGGGCCCCGGTCGAACACGAACTGCGCCGGGTGTGCAGCGGTGTTGCGCAGCGCCAGCATGGGCTGGGGCAGGCGCACGCCGCTCGCATGGGCATAAACGGTGGTGATGGCCTCAAAACGCAGGGCGCTGGCGGCGGCGCTCCAGCGGCTGGCGCTGGCCAGGCCCGCAGTGCCCGCCAGGCCCTCGACCAGCCGGCTGGCCTCCCAGGACGGGCAGGCCAGGGTGATGTGGTCAAACGTTTCGGGGGGCGCGGTGGAGTCGCTGGCCTCGCTGCCAGTGCCCAACAATTGCCAGCGCCCGCCCGCCTGTGGCAGCAGGCGTTGCACGCGCTGGCCGGTGACGATCCGGCCGCCCTGCTGCTGCAGCCAGCGCACCGCCGCCTGCGGGAACAGCGCGCCCAGGTCGGCGCGGGGCAGCAGCAGGTTGGAGCCGCCGCGCCCGCTGAACAGGCTGTCTTTCAGCACGCGCAGAAACACCTGGCCGCTGGCCTGGTGCGCCGGGGTGTTGAGGGCCGACACACACAGCGGGTCGATGAATTCGGCCATCAGGCGCGGGGTCAGTGTGGTGCACAGCGCGGCCACCGAGGTCTGCGGTGCGCAACGAAAGCCGCGCAGTTGCCAGGCGGTGGCGGTGCGCAGCAGCGCCAGCTTGTCGCGCCAGCTCCAGCCTTTGGCACGGGCGATGCCGAGCAGGGCATCCAGTGGCGGCGGCAGATCGGGCAACTGCAGCCCCTGGCCATCGGGAAACTGCAGTGTGAGCGGCAGGCGCAGCAAGGCGGTGGTGGTGTCCACGCCCACCAGCCGCATCAGGCGCAGGCTCTCGGCGTAGGCGCCGATGAGGATGTGCTGGCCGTTGTCGAGCGTGGCGGCCGTGCCATCCGGCAAGGTGCCTGGTACGGCGCGCGCGCGGCCGCCCACGGTGCGGGCGGCTTCGAACACGGTGACCTGGCGGCCCGCCTGGGTGTGCGCAATGGCGGCGGCCATGCCGGCCCAGCCCGCGCCAACCACCGCGACGTTCACGGCGACTTTCATACCTAACTACATCTCTAGAGAAGGATCCGGACGCATGCGACCGGCGTGGCCCAGGCCAGCGCCACCGCGCAAGGGCCGCCCCGCCGCGCGGGTGGCGTCCCCCTTCCCGGCGAAGCCGAGAGAAGGGGGACGCGGCGCAGCCGCACAGGGGGTTGCATTCACATTCTGCCCAGGGCCTGCACCTTCCACGCCAGCCAGAACTTGCGCAGTGGCGTGAGGCGGATGCGCTGGTGCAGCACCTGGAAGTTCTCGTGCTCGATCTCGCGCAGCAAGGTGCGGTAGATGCTGGCCATCATCAGGCCGGGCTTCTGCGCCCGGCGGTCGGCATCGGGCAGCAGGGCAAAGGCCTCGTCGTACAGGCGGTGCGCGCGCTCGGCCTGAAAACGCATCAGCGCGGTGAAACGGTCGGAGTAGGTGCGCTTCAAAATCTCGTGCGCCTTCACATCAAACTGCTGCAGCTCATTCACCGGCAGGTAGATGCGGCCCAGCATGGCGTCTTCGCCCACGTCGCGGATGATGTTGGTGAGCTGGAACGCCAGGCCCAGCTTGTGGGCATATTCGGTGGTGCGCGGGTCGGTCTGGCCGAAGATGCGCGCGGCGACTTCGCCCACGATGCCGGCCACCAGGTGGCAGTAGCCCTTGAGGCCGGCAAAGTCGAGGTAGCGGGTCTGCTCAAGGTCCATCTGGCAGCCGTCGATCACGGCCTGCAGGTGGCGCTGCTCGATGCCGTAGTCGGCGGCCAGTGGCATCAGGGCCAGCATCACGGGGTGGGTGGGCTGGCCGGCGTAGGCCTTGGCCACTTCGGCCTGCCACCAGGCGAGCTTGGTGCGGGCCACGCCGGGGTCGGTCACCTCGTCCACCACATCGTCCACTTCGCGGCAGAACGCATAGAACGCAGTGATGGCCGCGCGGCGCGGCGCGGGCAAAAAGAGGAAGGCGTAATAGAAGCTGCTGCCCGAGGCCACGGCTTTTTGCTGTACGTACTGCTGCGGTGTCATGGGGCGGAATTGTCCCATGGCGCACCGGGCTCGGCGGGGTGCCCGGATTTGAGGTGTTTTTGGGCTCTTGCGCCTGACAGATAAGCGGTAATAGCTATAAAAATAATAGCAATTGATTTCAAGGCTGCTCAGCACTCCACCACATTCACCGCCAGCCCGCCGCGCGAGGTTTCCTTGTATTTGATCTTCATGTCCGCACCGGTCTGCATCATGGTCTTGATGACCTTGTCGAGCGAGACCACGTGCTGGCCGTCACCGCGCAGGGCCATGCGGGCGGCGTTGATGGCCTTGATGGCGCCCATGGCGTTGCGTTCGATGCAGGGGATCTGCACCAGGCCGCCCACGGGGTCGCAGGTCATGCCCAGGTTGTGCTCCATGCCGATTTCGGCGGCGTTTTCGATCTGCTCGGGCGTGCCGCCCATCACGGCGGCGAGCGCGCCTGCCGCCATGGAGCAGGCCACGCCCACCTCGCCCTGGCAGCCCACCTCGGCGCCCGAGAGCGAGGCGTTCTCCTTGTAGATGATGCCGATGGCGCCTGCGGTGAGCAAAAAGGTGGCGATGCCGTCGTCGTTGGCCGGGACCGGGCCTTGCAGGAAGTTGACGTAGTAGTGCAGCACGGCTGGTATCACGCCGGCTGCGCCGTTGGTGGGGGCCGTCACCACGCGGCCCCCGGCGGCGTTTTCTTCGTTGACGGCCATGGCGTAGAGGTTGACCCAGTCCAGCATCGAGAGCGGATCGCGCAGCGCGGCCTCGGGCTGGGCGCGCAGGCTTTTGTGCAGCTCCGCCGCGCGGCGGCGCACGTGCATGGGGCCGGGCAGGGTGCCCGTGGCTGCGCAGCCGCGCTGCACGGCGCCCGCCATGGTCTTCCAGATGGCCAGGAGCTGGCGGCGCACTTCTGCGCCGCTGCGCCAGTGCTGCTCGTTGGTGGCCATGAGCTGCGCCGGGGTGAGCCCCGTGGCCTGGCACTGGGCCAGCAGTTCGGCGCCTGTGCGAAACGGATGGGGCAGGCCCTGGCCATGGCCTGCCGTATCGGGCCCTGCGTGGGCGGCGGTGTTGAGCACACGCTCGCCTGCCGCATCGATCACAAAACCACCCCCGACCGAGTAGAACTCGCGCGTGGCGATCTCGGTGCCCAACGCGTCAAACGCATGGAAAGCCATGCCGTTGGGGTGCAGCGGCAGGCTTTTGCGGCGAAACAGCAGGTGCTCTTTGTCGACAAACGGCACCGGGTGCTCGCCCAGCAGGGCCAGCGTTTGCCGGGTGCGGATGTCGGCAATGGCGGGCTGGATCTGGTCGGGGTCGATGTGGTCGGGCTCAAACCCGGCCAGGCCCAGCAGCACGGCCTTGTCGGTGCCGTGGCCCACGCCCGTGGCCGACAGCGACCCGAACAGTTCCACGGTGACATGGTGCACGGCGGCCAGGCCCAGGGTGCCCTGCACATGGCAGGCAAACTGCCGCGCCGCAATCATGGGCCCCACCGTGTGGGAGCTGGACGGGCCGATGCCGATCTTGAAGAGGTCGAAAACGCTGACGGTCATGGTGGTGCTTAAGGACGGCGCAGTGGTTTGGCCGATGGGTGGGGGCGGACTGGCGGCCGGGTAGGCTGCGACAGGTGCGATTTCAGGGCATAGGTGGCCACGATCAGTGCCACCCAGCCCAGCAGGACATCCCAGAACCCCATGACCAGCCACACGGGTGCCAGCAGGGGGCCTGCGAGGGGGATGACGTACAAGGACAGGCGCGGCGTCCAGAAGCCGGGGGCTCTCATGCAGGGCGATGAGAAGGGGTCGAAGGTGCCGGGCGAGCAGCCCAGGCTCTCCAGGATGGCGCGTGCGGTCTGGTTGCCCACAATCGGCAGGCCCAGTGCAAAGATGAACACGATGAAGCCCGCCAGCAACAGCCAGAACAGGCCGCCCACGCCCCAGCGCAGCACATCCGCCGGGGTGGCGTTGCTGCGGCGCGGCCGCCAGCGCTGCAGCAGGTCCGCTGCGGCGGCCGGGTGGTGGTCTGCCCAGCGTGCGGCATACAGCGCCAGCCCCCACACCAGAAGCAGCGCCCAGAAGTTGCGCAGCAGCACAAAGGGGTAGTCCACGATGCTGCCTGCCGACAGAAAAGGCATCAGCCGCAGCCCGATGGCATTGGTCAGCCACGTGCAGGAGCTCAGCGTGGGGTTGGTGTGGGGTTGGCAGTGCAGCACATCCAGCACCCGCTCTGCCGCCACGCCTCCGACGATGGAAAACACCAGGCAGAGCAGGATGAGCCCCCATTGAAGGGTTTTGAAGAGATGTTTGGCAGTCAACAAAGCCCTTTCTGGCGTGCCACTGGTGCAGTGGGCAGGCGGATGAGTGGCTGCTGCCGTGGCCTGGGCCTGGCAAGGCCCGAGCGGCTGGCCGCAGTGGGTGCAAGCCTAGCGTGCTGCAAGGGCGGCACCATGCGCGCTATCCCTGCCTTGTCTGTGGTGAGCCCTCCCGCTCTGGCTCAGCGCGGACAAGCAATTTATTAAAATTGATAGCAGATACCGCTTGATGGCAGAGCGCTAGAGGCTGCTTTAGTTAAAAACAAAGGCCGGCGCATCTCGCAGACAGCGCGCCTTGTGGCCCATGAATTCTTCTTACATTCGATCAGGGTGGCGCGGTGATCAGCGCGCCTTGCTCACCGCGATGTTCCACAGCGCCACGAGCTGCTCATACTCGGCTGAGGCCTTGTCCTGGTCCAGCGGGAAGATCTTGATCGCCTTGAGGTCGGGCAGCGCGGTGAGCTTGGAGACGGCGATGTCCGTGCGTGTGGGGCGGCGGAAGTTCTTCACCAGCAGGGCCTGCTGCACCTCCTTGCTCAAGAGGCCGTTGTACAGCGCCTTGGCGGCTTCCATGTTCTTGGCGCCCTTGACGATGAACATGCCTTCGGGTGCCAGGTAGCTGCCTTCGGCGGGGTAGACCAGCTTGATCTCCTTTTGCCCGCCGGCCACGTACTCCTGCGCGGCGTACTCGATGGTCAGGCCCACGGGGTACTCGCCTGCGGCCACGCCCTTGTAGGTGGTGCCGGACGACGAGGTGACTACGGCATTGGCTGCGATCTTCTCCAGCCCGTCCTTGCCGAACTGCTTGAGCAGGCCATACACCAGCATGTAGGCGGTGGCGCTCTTGCTCGGGTCGGTGATGGCGAACTTGCCTTTCCACTCGGGCTTCATCAGGTCCGACCAGGTCTTGGGGGCGGCCAGGCCCTTGAGCTGGCGTTCGTTGACCATGAGCACCATCACGTGCAGGTTGGTGCCCACCCACAGGTTGTCGGGGCCGCGGAACTCGGCGGGAATAGCGGCCAGGTCGGGCGACTTGTAGGGCTCCAGCAGGTCCTTGTAGGCGCCCATGGTGCCGAAGCCGCCGCTCCACAGCACGTCGCCGCGCGGGTTCTTGGCCTCGGCCTGGATGCGCTTCATGAGCGAGCCCGTGCCGCCGGTGACCTGCTGTACGTTGAGCGAGGGGGCCTTTTGCTTGACCACGTTGAGCGCGGTCTCGATGGTTTCGGTGTTGTTGGAGGAGTACAGCACCACGGTCTGGGCCTGGGCCAGGCTGGCGGCCAGGCCGATGGCGGCCAGCGTGCATTGCAACAGGGTCTTGATCTTCATGGAAGGCCTCTTGATGGTGAAAAGGTGGGAGTTACTTGCTCGAGAACAGGTTGATGCGGAAGACCTTGATGGCGACCACGATGGGCAGCAGGATCACGCTGACCAGGGCTGCGCCATAGGCCGATGCCAGGCCCAGCCGCCCGCCGTCGACCTGGCGGAAGATGGCGATGGGCATGGTCTCCAGGCCGCCGGTGTAGACCACCACCGAGGCCGACAGCTCGGAGATGGTGGTCACCCACATCAGGATGGCGGCCGAGATGAGCGAGGCCTTCATGGCCGGCAGGATGACCTTGAAGAAGGTCATGAGCTGCGACACGCCCAGGCTGATCGAGGCCTCTTCGATCGAGTCCGGGATGTTGAACAGCGTGGACGATGCATTGCGCACCGCAAACGGCAGCCGGCGCACCGTGTAGGCCAGCACCATGATGCCGGAGCTGCCCGCCAGGATCAGCCAGCCGGTGTTGAAGGTCTGCACCAGCGCGATGCCTAGCACCGTGCCCGAGATGGTGAGCGGCAGCACCACGATGTAGTCGAGCGCCTGGGTGACGGTGTTGCGCTTCTTGATGGTGAGGTAGCTCACCAGCAGCGCGAAGGCCACCCCCGCCAGCGTGGCGATGGACGAGAACTGGATGGAGTTGATGATGGGCTCGGGCGCGCCCTGCAGCGCGCGCTGCAGGCTGCCCAACGACCAGCTGCCCCAGCGCATGACCGGGCCGCTGGTTTCGGTGAAGGCGCCCACGAACACGATCACCAGCGGCAGCATGGACGCCAGGATGACCAGGCCCACGGCGGTGGTGAACAACAGCGCCGCGCCCGAGCGCACGCGCACCGGCGCGGGGGCGCGGCCCTGGGTCATGGTGTACATCTTGCGCTCGACCACGCGCTTCTGGAAGAACAGCACGATGGCCACGATGGCGATGGACACCACCGACATGGCGCTCTGCAGCGCGGGGCTGCCGCCCATCTCGCTCACGAAGGTGTTGTACGTCATCACCGACAGCAGCGGCACGCGGCTGCCCAGCAGCATGGACAGCGCGAAGTTGCCCACCACCAGCGTGAACACCACCAGCGCATTGACCAGAACGGCCGGCAGCATCACCGGCACCAGCACGCGCATCTTGGTCACGAAGGGCGAGGTGCCCAGGCTCAGGCCCGCTTCTTCGAGCGAGCCATCAAAACCGCGCAGCGCGGCCAGCACGCCCAGGTAGATGTAGGTGTAGTACACCAGCGTCATCGAAAAGACCATGCCCGTCCAGCCGTAGAACGAGGGCAGCTCGATTCCCAGGTCGTCGAAGAAGTTGGTGAGCAGGCCGTTGTTGCCCAGGATCAGCAGCCACGACTGGCCGACGATGATCTCGGGGATCACGATGGTCAGGATGGGCAGCACGGCCACCAGGTTCTTGAGCGGAAACTCGTAGCGCGCCACCATGTAGGCGAACGGCACGCCCACCAGCACGGTGCAGGCGGTGACGGAAAAGCCCAGCACCAGCGTGTTCTTGAAGGCCAGCAGGTACTGGCTGTCCTTGGCCAGCGTGGCGAAGGCGGCCAGCGAATAGCCGCCCCCGTCGTCCACCACGCTGTTGGCAAACAGCACGGCCAGCGGGTACAGCACGAAGAAGGAGAGCAGGACCAGGCTGATCAGTGTCAGCACGCCCCAGGGCCACCAGTTGATTTTCATGGCTTGCTTTCGGGGGGGGCGGTCAGGCGCTCACGACGCGGCTGTCGGCAGGCACCAGCACCTGCACGGCATCGCCCGCCTGGAAGTCGGCCACGGTGTTGCCGGCATGCAGCTCCACACGGATCTCGGGGCCGTTCTGCAGCGCGATGCGGTAGGCCGTCTTGAAGCCCAGGTACTGGCGGCGCAGCACCTTGCCGTGCAAAGCGTTGGGCACATGCGGTGCCGGGGCCATGAGCGACAGGTCTTCGGGCCGGGCGATGAGCACGCTTTCGCCGTTCAATTGGGGGCTGCCCTGCACGCCGTCAAGCTCCTGGCCAGCCAGCTGATAGCGCACATGGGGTGTGGCGCTATCGTCCATGCACCTGGCCGCCACGGGGATCACGTTGGCCGAGCCGATGAAGTCGGCCACGTAGGCATTCACCGGCGTGCCGTACAGGTCCTCGGGCGTGCCCAACTGCGCGATGGAGCCGCGGTCCATGATGGCGATGCGGTCGGACATGGCCAGCGCCTCCTCCTGGTCGTGGGTGACGAAGACGGTGGTGATGCCCGCCTCGCGCACCAGGTCCAGGATCACGTCGCGCATCTGCAGGCGCATCTTGGCATCGAGGTTGGACAGGGGCTCGTCCATCAGCAGCACGCGCGGGCGTATCACCAGCGCCCGGGCCAGTGCCACCCGCTGGCGCTGGCCGCCGCTCATCTGCGCGGGGTAGCGGTCGGCCAGGGCCGACAGGCCCACCTTCTCCAGCGCCTCGCCCACGCGGCGCGCGATCTCGGGCTTGGCCACCTTGCGGGCGCGCAGGCCATAGGCCACGTTGTCGAAGGCTGACTTGTCGGGGAACAGCGCGTAGTCCTGGAACACCATGCCGATGTCGCGGTGGTGGGTGGACACGCGGGTCACGTCGTCCTGGTCGAACAGCAACCGCCCGCCATCGGGCTCGTAGAAGCCCGCGATGCAGCGCAGCAGCGTGGTCTTGCCGCAGCCGCTGGGGCCCAGCAGGGTGTAGAACGCGCCGTCGGGGATGTGCAGCGAGAGGTTTTGCAGCACGGTCTGGCCGCTGAACTGCTTGACGATGCCGTCAATAGTGATGGATGCCATGGCGTTTGGTTGTGGGGTGCGGGGACCGTTGGTGGGCCATGATAGGGAGCAGGGTGGCACCACGACCAGCGCTTTTTTATGGGGTGTGCGGTTAGTTTTTCTAATGGACGCGTCCCCTAAGATGTAAGCGCCTGTTTTGTTGCCCCGCCTTGAAAGCCGCCCCGTTGCCCATGCCCTGCGTTGTTGTCCGCCCTATGGTTCCGTGCATGCGCCTTGCTGCGCCCGGGCGCGGCTGAGGGCGACCGCATGGCGACGCGTGTGCTCCCGCCGCTCAAAGCCCTGCGTGCCTTCGAGGCGGCGGCGCGCCATGCCAACTTCACGGCGGCCGCCGAAGAACTGAGCATCACCCACAGCGCGGTCAGCCAGCAGATACGCATCCTGGAGGACTACCTGGGCCAGCCGCTGTTCACGCGTGAGGCGCGTGGCGTGGTGCTGCTGCCCCATGCGCGCGAGTATTTCATCGAGGTGCAGGCCAGCCTGGACCGCATTGCGGCGGCCACCGCCGCCGTCAAGTCCCCGGGCGGGCGGCGCACGCTGCGCGTGTGCACCTCGCCCTCGCTGGCCATGAAGTGGCTGATATCGCGGCTGGGCGGTTTCCAGGCGCTGGTGCCGGGCGTGGACGTGCAGCTGTCCACCATGGGGCGCCAGTTCATCGAGCGCGCCGACGCCAGCAACGACGTGGTGATACAGCGCATGCCCATGCAGCGGCCCGAGCACAGCTGCGTGCGCGTGCTCGACGACTACCTGCTGCCCGTGGCCTCGCCGCGTTTCATCCAGAACAACCGCCTGCACACCGCAGCCGACTGCCTGGGCCATCCGCTGCTGCAGGTCAGCGGCGGCATGGATGCCTGGCCGCAGTGGTTTGCCCTGGCCGGGCTGCAGGTGCCGCCGCAGCTGCCGGGTCCCGTGTTCGACCACCAGTTCCTGTGCATGCAGGCCGCCATGAACGACCTGGGCATTGCCCTCGTGCCCTGGTGCCTGCTGCAGGAGGACGTGCACGCGGACCGCCTGCGCCCGCTGTTCGCCCGCCCGCGCCTGCAGGGCCCGGGCTTGTATGCGCAATACCGCACGGACAACCCGCTGGCCGGGCTGGCGCGCCAGTTCATCGACTGGCTGGGCCTGCAGGGGCATGCGGGTGTCTGATCCCTTTGTTGCTTTCCCTGAATTTCTGAAGGCATGACCCATGCTTGACTTTGCCCCTGGCCTGCAAGTGCGCGGCACGGCGCCGCACCAGCGCCTGTCCGACTACCGCCTGATCGCGTTCGACATGGATTCGACCCTGATCACCATCGAAACGGTGGACGAGCTGGCCGACCTGGCGGGTTGCCGCGCGGCCGTGGAGGCGATCACCGAGGCGGCGATGCGCGGCGAGATCAGCGACTACAAGGAGAGCCTGCGCCAGCGCGTGGCCTTGCTGGCCGGCCTGCCCGAGGCGGCGCTGGATGCGGTGTACGAGCGCCGGCTGCGCCTGAACCCGGGCGTGCAGGAACTCATCGGCGCCTGCAAGGCGGCTGGGCTGCGCTGCATCCTGGTGACGGGCGGCTTCACCTGCTTCACCGACCGCCTGCAGGCGCGCCTAGGCCTGGACGATGTGCGCGCCAATGTGCTGGAGGTGGCCGATGGCCGGGTCACGGGCCGACTGCTGCCCCAGCCCTGGGGCGACATCGTCGATGGCGAGGAGAAGAAGCGCAAGCTGCTCGCGGTGTGTGCAGAGATGGGCATTGCGCCTGCGCAGGCCATCGCCATGGGCGATGGCGCCAACGACCTGCCGATGATGGGCGCGGCTGGCCTGGCCGTGGCCTACCGGGCCAAGCCCGTGGTGCGCGCGCAGGCCGATGTGGCGATCAACGAAGGTGGGCTGGACCGCCTGCTCGAAGTGCTGGACCCTGCAGGCGTTGCAGGCGTGCCATAGGCCACGGCGTTCCGGTGGGGCGCTGCTGCGCGCCGCCTGCGCCCAGGCGGTCAGGCGCCGGTGGTGGGCAAGGGGCTCGGCGGTGGCTGCTACATGCGCAGCGCGCGCGCCAGCATCACCACCCAGTCCCAGGCATGCAGGCGGGGGCGGGTGTGCAGGTTGCCGCCTTTGAGCGCATCCACCTTGTCGAGGATGCGCAGGCCGCCTTGCACCACCAGGCGCAGCTCCCAGCCCGCGCGGCCGGGCAGGCGGTGCACCAGGGGGGCGCCACTCAGCATGGTGGTGCGGGCCCAGTCGGCGCAGTCGGCAATCAGGCGCGCGTTTTCGCGCGTGCTTTGCAGCGCCAGCAGTTCGGCCTGGCAGGCGCCATGGGCGGCGCAGTCGGCGCGGGGCAGGTAGTGGCGGTTGCGGGGAATGTCCACCGAGAGGTCCTGCCAGAAGTTGATCAGCTGCAGCGCGGTGCAGATGGCATCGCTTTCCGCCAGCGCCTGGGCGCCGTGCACGCCATACAGGTGCAGCAGCAGCCGGCCCACGGGGTTGGCGGAGCGGCGGCAGTAGTCCAGCAACTCGGCGCGGTCGGCGTAGCCCTCGGCGTCGCGGGTTTTCTCCACGTCCTGGGCAAAGGCGCTGAGCAGGTCTTCGAGCAGCGGCACGGGCAGCTGGTGGCTGCGCAGCACTGCTTGCAGGGGCAGAAACACGTTGGCCCAGCGGGGCGAGGGCGGCTGGCCTTGCGCGACGGCCATCAGGTCGGCCTGGTAGGCGGCCAGGTCGGCCAGGCGGGCGGCGGCCGAGGCATCGCCTTCGTCCGCAATGTCATCGGCGGTGCGCGCAAAACCGTAGATGGCGGCAATGGGCTGGCGCAGGTGGGGTGGGCACAGAACGGACGCGACGGGGAAGTTCTCGTAGTGCGTCACGGGCGCTGCCAGGACGGCGGCGGGAGAGGAGGGGCTGGGTCGGTCGTTCACACCCCGGATTGTCGCTTGACAAGGTGGGGGTGCTTCTCATAGATTACTAACCGGTCAGTCAGTAATCAAAAAGACATTCTATTCAGGGACAAGGAGGCTGACCGGTACCTGTCACCGCAGTCCCGTTGCAGCGCAGGCATCCGTGCCTGCGTTTCATGCCTTCGTTTTGCGTGCAGCCCCTGCAGCCCCTTGTAGCCCTTCTTTATTCACCGGATTTCCCATGCGCACACCCTCCGCCTCGCGGCCCATTCAACGGCATTCCAGGTATTTGCTCGTGCTGGCCACAGCGGCTTTGCTGGCCGCCTGTTCCCGCCCCGCTCCGCCCGAAGAGCCCGTGCGCTCCGTCAAGTTGTTGACGGTGGGGGTGGGCGCACTGCAGTCCAGCCTGGAGTATTCGGGCGAGGTGCGGGCGCGTGTGGAGTCGCGTTTGGGCTTTCGCGTGGCGGGCAAGATCGTCAAGCGCCAGGCCGAGTTGGGCCAGCATGTGAAGGCGGGCCAGGTGCTGGCCCAGCTGGACCCCAAGGACTACCAGCTGGCCACCGACGCAGCGCGTGCGCAATTGGCTTCGGCCACCACACAGCGTGACCTGGCGGCCGCCGACTACAAGCGCTACCAAGCCCTGAAGGACCAGAACTTCATCAGCGGCGCCGAGCTGGAGCGCCGCGATGCGACGCTGAAAGCCGCGCAGGCCACGCTGGACCAGGCGCGCGCGCAGCTGTCATCGCAGGGCAACCAGGCGGCCTACACCACGCTGGTGGCCGATGTGTCGGGCGTGGTGACGGGCATCGATGCCGAGCCGGGCCAGGTGGTGTCGGCCGGAACCCCCGTGGTGCGCATTGCGCAGGACGGCCCCCGCGACGTGGTGTTTGCGGTGCCCGAAGACAAGGTGGCGCAGATCGCGCCAGGCTCTGAAGTGGCGGTGCGTGGCTGGTCCGGAGGCGCCAACCTGGCAGGCCGTGTGCGCGAAGTGGCCGCCAGTGCCGACGCTGCCACCCGCACCTACCAGGTCAAGGTGGCCATCGAGGGCGCGGATGCGCCTGCGCTGGGCGCCACGGTGTATGTCATGCCCAAGGCGCTCAGCCACGCAGGCATTCAGGCCATCAAGCTGCCCACCAGCGCCCTGCGCCAGGAGGGCCAGTCCACGGCGGTGTGGGTGTACGACGCAGCGAGCGGCACGGTGAAGTCGCAGGTGGTGCAGATCGCGACGGCCGATGGCAACGAGGCCGTGGTGGCTGCGGGCCTGGCGCCTGGCATGCAGGTGGTGGCCACGGGTGTGCATGTGCTCTCGCCTGGGCAGAAAGTGCTGGTTTATCAACAAAAAACGGCCTTGTCGCCCGCCAGTAAAGCGCAGACAGCTACTAATTCAGTAGCAATGCCTGCGGCCGCTACGGCTGTGGCGCCCGCAGCTTCCACAGCCAACTGAGGCCGGCCATGACGCAAGTACAACCCAAAGAGGGGTTCAACCTCTCCAAGTGGGCGCTCGACCATCCTGCCCTGACGCGTTACCTGATGGTGGTGCTGATGTTGCTGGGCTTTGCCGCCTACTTTCAACTGGGGCAGGACGAAGACCCTCCCTTCACCTTCCGCGCCATGGTGGTGCGCACCTACTGGCCCGGTGCCACGGCGCAGCAGGTGGCCGAGCAGGTCACCGACAAGATCGAGCGCACGCTGCAAGAGGTGCCCTATGCGGACAAGATCCGCAGCTATTCCAAGCCCGGCGAGTCGCAGATCATTTTCCAGATCAAGGACTCCTCCAAGCCCGGCGACGTGGCCAATGTCTGGTACAGCGTGCGCAAGAAGGTGGGCGACATGCGCTACACCTTGCCGCAGGGCATCCAGGGCCCGTTCTTCAACGACGACTTTGGCGATGTGTATGGCGTGATCTACGCGCTGGAGTCCGAGGGCTTCAGCTACGCCGAACTCAAGCAATTTGCCGACGACGCACGCCAGCAACTGCTGCGCGTGCCCGATGTCGCCAAGGTTGAGCTGTTTGGCGTGCAAGACGAAAAACTGTTCATCGAGATCTCGCAAAAGCGCCTGTCGCAACTGGGCCTGGACATGAACCAGGTGCTGGCCCAGCTGGGCCAGCAAAACGCCGTGGAAAGTGCGGGCGCCATCCAGACGCCGCAGGACCAGGTGCAGGTGCGTGTGCAGGGCCAGTTCAACGCCATCGAAGACCTGCGCGCCATGCCGATCCGGGGCCCGTCGGGCGCGCAATTGCGCCTGGGGGATATTGCCGAGGTCAAGCGTGGCTATGTAGACCCGGCCACCGTGAAGGTGCGCCACCAGGGGCAGGAAGTGATTGCGCTGGGTGTCTCCATGGCCAAGGGCGGGGACATCATCGCGCTGGGCAAGGCGCTGCACACCACCACCGACCGCATCGGCAGCACCCTGCCAGCGGGGGTGAAACTGGTCAACGTGCAAGACCAGCCCAAGGCCGTGGCGAGTTCGGTGAACGAGTTCGTCAAGGTGCTGATCGAGGCCGTGGTGATTGTGCTGGCGGTGAGTTTTGTCGCGCTGGGTTTCCACAAGCGCCCAGGCAACAACCCGCTGTGGAAACGCTGGTACATCGACCCGCGCCCAGGGCTGGTGGTGGGCATCACCATCCCGCTGGTGCTGGCCGTGACCTTTTTGGCCATGTGGTACTGGGGCATTGGCCTGCACAAGATTTCGCTGGGCTCGCTCATCATTGCGCTGGGCCTGCTGGTGGACGACGCGATCATCGCGGTCGAGATGATGGTGCTCAAGCTCGAAGAGGGCTATGACAAGGTGCGCGCCGCCACGTTTGCCTACGAACTCACGGCCATGCCCATGCTCACGGGCACCTTGATCACGGCGGCGGGCTTTTTGCCCATCGGTCTGGCCAAGTCCACCACGGGCGAATACACGTTCGCGATTTTTGCGGTGACCGTGATTGCGCTGGTGCTGAGCTGGATTGTGTCGGTGTACTTCGTGCCGTACCTGGGCACGCTGCTGCTCAAGGTACCGCCCCATGTGCTGGCCGCGCAGGCAAACAAAGGCATCACGGACGACCCCCACGAGGTGTTTGACAGCCCGTTTTACCGCACCTTCCGCCGCCTGGTGGACTGGTGTGTGTTGCACCGCTGGATCACCATCGGCGCCACGGTGCTGACCTTTGCGCTGGGCATCGTGGGCATGGGCCAGGTGCAGCAGCAGTTCTTCCCGGATTCGAGCCGACCCGAAATCATGGTGGACATCTGGTTCCCCGAGGGCACCTCCTTTGCGGGCAATGAAGAGGTCACCAAACGGGTGGAGCAGCGCCTGTTGTCAGAGCCGGGCGTGAACACGGTCAGCACTTGGGTCGGTTCGGGCGTGCCCCGTTTCTACCTGCCGCTGGACCAGGTGTTTCCGCAGAGCAACGTGTCGCAGTTCATTGTGGTGCCCAAGGATTTGAAGGTGCGGGAATCGCTGCGCGTGAAGCTGCCAGCGCTGCTGGCCGAGGAGTTCCCGGAAGTGCGTGGCCGCGTGAAGCTGCTGCCCAACGGCCCGCCCGTGCCGTATCCGGTGCAGTTCCGCGTGGTGGGGCCTGATCCGCTGGTGCTGCGTGAACGCGCTGACGAGGTGAAGGCGCAGCTGCGCCAGAACCCCGACATGCGGGGCGTGAACGACAACTGGAACGAGTCCGTGAAGGTGCTGCGCCTGGAAGTGGACCAGGCCAAGGCGCGCGCACTGGGTGTGACGAGCCAGTCCATCGCCCAGGCGTCCAAGACCATCCTGTCGGGCACACAGGTGGGCCAGTACCGCGAGGGGGACAAGCTCATCGACATCCTGCTGCGCCAGCCGCTGGACGAGCGCAACGCCATCACCGACATTGCCAACGCTTACCTGCCCACGGCCTCTGGCAAGTCGATCCCGCTCACGCAGATCGCCAAGCCCGTGTTCACCTGGGAGCCGGGCGTGATGTGGCGCGAGAACCGCGACTACGCCATCACCGTGCAGGGCGATGTGACCGAAGGCCTGCAAGGCGCCACGGTGACGGCCGCGCTGCTGCCCGCCCTCAAGGAGATCGAGGCGAAGTGGCGTGCTGCCGGGCAGACCGGCTACCGCATTGAAGTGGCGGGCGCGGTGGAAGAAAGCTCCAAGGGCTCGGCGTCGATTGCGGCGGGTATCCCGGTGATGCTGTTCATCACCTTCACGCTGCTGATGCTGCAACTGCACAGCTTCAGCCGCGCGATGCTGGTGTTCCTGACCGGGCCGCTGGGCCTGGCGGGGGTGGCGGCGGCGCTGATTTTGCTCAACCGGCCGTTTGGCTTTGTGGCGCTGTTGGGGGTGATTGCGCTCATGGGCATGATCCAGCGCAACTCGGTGATTCTGATCGACCAGATCGAGCAAGACCGCGCCCGGGGCGTGCCGGCGTGGGATGCGATTGTCGAATCCGCCGTGCGCCGACTGCGCCCCATTGTGCTGACGGCTGCGGCGGCGGTGCTGGCCATGATCCCGTTGTCACGCAGCGTGTTCTGGGGCCCGATGGCCGTGGCCATCATGGGCGGACTGGTGGTGGCCACCGTGCTGACCCTGCTCGCGCTGCCGGCAATGTATGCGGCCTGGTTCCGTGTCAAACGGCCTGCGCCAGAGGTCCTTGGAGGGGTTTGATTCCCACCCTGCCCGCATCAGGGTAAAATAGAAGGTTGACCGATTTCACACAGGCGGCAGTTCGTGCCGCCTGTTTGTTTGTTGTAGAACCGCGCGGGTGGCGAAATTGGTAGACGCACCAGGTTTAGGTCCTGACGCCAGCAATGGTGTGGGGGTTCGAGTCCCCCCCCGCGCACCACCCATGTGAGACTTTGCGGAACACGGCGCTGCTGCGCTGCAGCCAGCACGATCCACATTCATAAGAGGAATAGCCATGGCCGTTACTGTTGAAACCCTTGAGAAGCTCGAGCGCAAGATTACGCTGAGCGTGCCCGTCACCCTGATCCAGTCCGAAGTCGACACGCGCCTCAAGCGCCTGGCCCGCACGGTCAAGATGGACGGTTTCCGTCCTGGCAAGGTCCCCATGAACGTGGTGGCCCAGCGTTATGGCTACTCGGTGCAGTACGAAGTGCTCAACGACAAGGTCGGTGAAGCCTTCGCCGTGGCCGCCAACGAAGCCAACCTGCGTGTGGCCGGCCAGCCCCGCATCACCGAAAAGGAAGGCGCTCCCGAAGGCCAAGTGACTTTCGACGCCATCTTCGAAGTGTTCCCCGAAGTCAAGATTGCTGACCTGTCGGACGCCGAAGTCGAAAAGCTGTCGGCCGAAGTGACCGACGCCGCCATCGACAAGACCATCGACATCCTGCGCAAGCAGCGCCGCAGCTTCGCCCAGCGCGCCATGGATGCTGCTGCGCAAGACGGTGACCGCGTGACGGTCGATTTCGAAGGCAAGATCGACGGCGAACCCTTTGACGGCGGCAAGGCCGAAGACTTCCAGTTCCTGGTCGGCGAAGGCCAGATGCTCAAGGAATTCGAAGACGCTGTGCGTGGCATGAAGTCGGGCGAAAGCAAGACCTTCCCCCTGGCGTTCCCTGCTGAGTACCACGGCAAGGATGTCGCTGGCAAGACGGCCGACTTCCTCGTCACCGTGAAAAAGATCGAAGCTGCCCACCTGCCCGAAGTGAACGATGCCCTGGCCAAGTCGCTGGGTATCGCCGACGGTTCCGTGGATGGCCTGCGCGCCGACATCAAGAAGAACCTCGAGCGCGAAGTCAAGTTCCGTCTGCTGGCCCGCAACAAGCAAGCCGTGATGGACGCCCTGGTGTCCAAGGCCGAATTGGACCTGCCCAATTCCAGCGTGCAGGCTGAAATTGCCCGCCTGCTCGAAGGCGCCCGCGCTGAACTCAAGCAACGTGGCATCAAGGACGCTGACAAGGCCGAAATCCCTGAAGACGTGTTCCGCCCCCAAGCCGAGCGCCGCGTGCGCCTGGGCCTGGTGCTGGCCGAGCTGGTGCGTGCCAACGAACTGCAGGCCAAGCCCGAGCAGCTCAAGGCCCACATCGACGAACTGGCTGCCAGCTACGAGAAGCCTGAAGACGTGGTGCGCTGGTACTTCGGCGATCGCCAGCGTCTGGCCGAAGTCGAAGCCGTTGTGATCGAAAACAACGTGACCGAATTCGTGCTGGGCAAGGCCAAGGTGGTCGAGAAGGCCGTGTCGTTCGACGAACTGATGGCGCAACAGGGTTGATCCACCCAGGCCTCACCGGCTGGCGGCTTGGCTGCGCAGCCTGGTGATCGAAGCGACACATCAGGGGCTTGTGCTTTCGTGCACAAGCCCCAATTCATTTCTGGGTACAGTACCTGCTTGTCTGGAGAAAAACATGAGCGCATTGGAAACACAAGGCCTGGGCATGGTCCCCATGGTCATCGAGCAGTCGGGCCGTGGAGAACGGTCCTATGACATCTACTCGCGCCTGCTCAAGGAGCGCGTGATTTTCCTGGTGGGACCGGTCAATGACCAGACCGCCAATCTTGTGGTGGCGCAGCTGCTGTTCCTGGAGAGCGAAAACCCCGACAAAGACATTTCGTTCTACATCAACTCCCCCGGCGGTTCGGTGAGTGCTGGCATGGCGATTTTTGACACCATGAACTTCATCAAACCCGACGTGTCGACCCTGTGCACGGGCATGGCTGCCAGCATGGGCGCTTTTCTGTTGGCGGCCGGTGCCAAGGGCAAGCGTTTTGCGCTGCCCAACTCCAAGGTCATGATCCACCAGCCGCTGGGTGGCATGCAGGGCCAGGCCACAGAGATCGAGATCCACGCCCGTGAGATCCTCAAGACCCGCGAGCAGCTCAACAGCATTCTGGCCGAGCGCACGGGCCAGTCGCTGGAGAAGATCCAGCGCGACACCGAGCGCGACTACTTCCTGTCTGCGGACGAGGCCAAGGAATACGGCCTGGTTGACCAGGTGATCAGCAAGCGCGCCTGATAGCCAAAAGCGTATGCGGCGGCGTTTTCCTTGGTGGAAGACGCCGTTTTTTATTTGGTTATCATCCCGACAACTTTCCGTAACAAGCAAGGCATTGCCCCCATGGCCGAGAAAAAAGGCTCTTCCAGCGAAAAAACCCTTTACTGCTCTTTCTGCGGCAAAAGCCAGCACGAAGTGAAGAAGCTGATCGCCGGTCCGTCGGTCTTTATCTGCGACGAGTGCATTGACCTGTGCAACGAGATCATCCGTGATGAACTCCCTGCCGGCGACTTGGCGCGCGAAGGCCGCAGCGATCTGCCTACGCCGGTAGAGATCAAGACCAACCTCGACAACTATGTGATCGGCCAGGACGTGGCCAAGCGCACGCTGGCGGTGGCCGTCTATAACCACTACAAGCGCCTGCGCCACAAGGACAAGGCCCACAAGGACGATGTGGAGCTGTCCAAGAGCAACATCTTGCTGATCGGTCCCACGGGCTCGGGCAAGACGCTGCTGGCCCAGACGCTCGCTCGCATGCTGGATGTGCCCTTTGTGATGGCCGACGCCACCACGCTGACGGAAGCCGGCTATGTGGGCGAGGACGTGGAGAACATCGTCCAGAAGCTGCTGCAAAGCTGCAACTACGAAGTCGAACGCGCCCAGCGCGGCATCGTCTACATCGACGAAATCGACAAGATCTCGCGCAAATCCGATAACCCCAGCATCACCCGCGACGTGTCGGGCGAGGGCGTGCAGCAGGCACTGCTCAAGCTGATCGAAGGCACCATGGCCAGCGTGCCGCCCCAGGGCGGGCGCAAGCACCCGAACCAGGACTTTTTGCAGATCGACACGACCAACATCCTGTTCATCTGCGGCGGCGCGTTCGCGGGGCTGGAAAAGGTCATCGAGAATCGCACCGAAGCCTCAGGTATCGGCTTTGGCGCATCGGTCAAGAGCAAGAAACAGCGCTCGCTGACGGAAGTGTTCACCGAGATCGAGCCCGAAGACTTGATCAAGTTTGGTCTGATCCCCGAACTCGTGGGCCGCATGCCCGTGGTGACCGCCCTGGCCGAGTTGAGTGAGGATGCGCTGGTCGAGATTTTGACCGAGCCCAAGAATGCGCTGGTCAAGCAGTACAGCAAGCTCTTGGCCATGGAAGGCGTCGATCTGGAGATCCGCCCTGCTGCGCTCAAGGCCATCGCCCGCAAGGCGCTGGCCCGCAAGACGGGGGCGCGTGGCCTGCGCTCGATCCTGGAGCAATCGCTGATCGGTACGATGTTCGACCTGCCCAATACCAGCAACGTCGAAAAGGTGGTGGTGGATGAGTCCACCATCGAAGAAAACAAGGCGCCGCTGCTCGTTTACCGCGAAGCGGCCAAGAAGGCCTGAAATGACCGGAGCGGGCGCTCTGTTGCCGCCCCTTGAACCATCAACCCTTGCGGCAGTGCGGCTGCATGCAAGGGTTGAAAATCCCCACATGTGGACCCACTTCCACAGAGCACTTTGAGGATTTCCATGTCCGGACATACCCCCCTGCCAGCCACCCCTATTGACCTGCCACTGTTGCCTTTGCGCGATGTGGTGGTGTTCCCCCACATGGTCATCCCGCTTTTTGTGGGCCGCCCCAAGAGCATCAAGGCCCTTGAGATGGCCATGGAGGCGGACCGCCGCATCATGCTGGTCGCCCAGAAGGCCGCCGCCAAGGATGAACCCTCGGTGTCCGATATGTTCGATGTCGGCTGCGTCTCGACCATCCTGCAGATGCTCAAGCTGCCCGATGGCACGGTGAAGGTGCTGGTCGAAGGCCAGCAGCGCGCGCTGGTGTCCTCCATTGAGGACACCGAGACGCATTTCATGGCCACCGTCACGCCAGTCGAGGCCACGCCCGAGGCCAACAAGCCCAGCGAGATCGAGGCCCTGCGCCGCGCGGTCATGCAGCAGTTTGACCAGTACGTCAAGCTCAACAAGAAGATCCCGCCGGAGATCCTGACCTCGATCTCCAGCATCGACGATCCCGGCCGCCTCGCTGACACCATTGCCGCCCACCTGCCGCTCAAGCTCGAAAACAAGCAGGTGGTGTTGGATCTGTCGGATGTGAAGGCACGCCTCGAGAACCTGTTCGAGCAACTTGACCGCGAAGTTGACATCCTGAATGTCGACAAGAAGATCCGTGGCCGCGTGAAGCGCCAGATGGAAAAGAACCAGCGCGACTTCTATCTGAACGAGCAGGTCAAGGCCATCCAGAAGGAGCTGGGTGAAGGCGATGAAGGCGCTGACATCGAAGAGATCGAAAAGAAGATCAAGCTCGCCAAGATGCCTGCCGAAGCGCGCAAGAAGGCGGATGCCGAGCTCAAGAAGCTCAAGCTGATGTCGCCCATGTCGGCCGAAGCCACCGTGGTGCGCAACTACATCGACGTGCTCACCAGCCTGCCCTGGAGCAAGAAGACCAAGATCAAGCACGACCTGGTCAATGCCGAGGGCGTGCTCAACGAAGACCACTTTGGCCTCGACAAGGTCAAGGACCGCATCCTTGAATATCTTGCAGTGCAGCAGCGCGTGGACAAGGTCAAGGCGCCCATCCTGTGCCTGGTGGGCCCTCCTGGCGTAGGCAAGACCTCGCTGGGGCAGTCCATCGCCAAGGCCACGGGCCGCAAGTACGTGCGCATGGCCCTGGGCGGCATGCGTGACGAGGCCGAGATCCGCGGGCACCGCCGCACCTACATCGGCGCACTGCCGGGCAAGGTGCTGCAGAGCCTCTCGAAGGTGGGCACGCGCAATCCGCTGTTCCTGCTGGACGAGATCGACAAGCTCGGCACGGATTTCCGGGGCGACCCGTCGAGCGCGCTGCTGGAGGTGCTGGACCCCGAGCAGAACCACACCTTCGGCGACCACTACGTTGAGGTCGACTTCGACCTCTCCGACGTGATGTTCGTCGCCACCTCGAACTCGATGAACATCCCGCCGGCCCTGCTCGACCGCATGGAAGTGATCCGCCTGTCGGGTTACACCGAGGACGAGAAGACCAGCATCGCCATGAAGTACCTGCTGCCCAAGCAGCTCAAGAACAATGGCGTGAAGGACGAGGAGCTCGAGATCACCGAGCCCGCCGTGCGCGACATGGTGCGCTACTACACGCGGGAGGCCGGTGTGCGCTCGCTCGAGCGCGAGCTCTCCAAGATCTGCCGCAAGGTGGTCAAGGGCCTGCAGCTCAAGAAGCTTGAACCCAAGGTCATTGTCACTGCCGACAACCTGCCCGACTTCCTGGGCGTGCGCAAGTACACCTACGGCCGTGCCGAACTGCAGAACCAGGTGGGGCAGGTGGTGGGGCTGGCCTGGACCGAAGTGGGTGGCGATCTACTGACCATCGAAGCGGCCATCATGCCCGGCAAGGGCGTGATCACGCGCACGGGGTCATTGGGTGATGTGATGAAGGAATCCGTGGAGGCAGCACGCACCGTGGTGCGCAGCCGCTCGCGCATGCTGGGCATCAAGGACGAAACGTTTGAGAAGCGTGACATCCACATCCACGTGCCCGACGGTGCCACGCCCAAGGATGGCCCCAGCGCGGGCGCTGCGATGACCACGGCGTTTGTTTCTGCCCTCACGGGTATTCCTGTACGCGGCGACGTGGCCATGACCGGCGAGATCACGCTGCGCGGTGAAGTCACCGCCATCGGCGGCCTGAAAGAAAAGCTGCTGGCGGCCCTGCGTGGCGGCATCAAGACGGTGCTGATCCCCGAAGAGAACGTGAAAGACTTGGCCGAGATTCCGGACAATGTGAAGAGCGGACTGGAGATCGTGCCTGTGCGCTGGATCGACAAGGTGCTGGAGGTGGCTCTGGAAAGCAAGCCTGTGCCGTTGACGGATGAAGAAGTGGCCGTGGTGGCTGCAGCGCCGGCAGAAAAAGCCGCCGTTTCATCGGCTGCTGCCGATGGCTTGAAACATTGACGCAAATTTTTTCGGAGAGCCCCAAAAAATGCGCTACAATTCATTCCATCGCAGCAAACGTTGTAGAATGTAAGGCTTCGGTAAATGCGGGAATAGCTCAGTTGGTAGAGCGCAACCTTGCCAAGGTTGAGGTCGAGAGTTCGAGACTCTTTTCCCGCTCCAATTTCCACAAAAAGGGAAGCAAATGCTTCCCTTTTTTGTCAGAGGAATGTGAATTCCTGGCGCGGTAGCAAAGCGGTTATGCCCCGGATTGCAAATCCGGTTAGTCCGGTTCGACTCCGGACCGCGCCTCCAGATACGGTCTGCACCGTCGATGGCTTGGGGTCCTTGCGGATCTCTTGGCTTCGACACCGATCGAAAAGCACTGGATGGTGATTGGTAAATTTTTTGGCTTGCAATCGGATAGTGCCAAAAAATAGCGATATAATTTGAGGCTTGCTGATTAACACTGACGGAAGCGTTGGTTGGTCAGGAAAATGCGGGAATAGCTCAGTTGGTAGAGCGCAACCTTGCCAAGGTTGAGGTCGAGAGTTCGAGACTCTTTTCCCGCTCCATTTTTAAAAAGGGAAGCTTAGGCTTCCCTTTTTTCTTGGTGGCGCAGTACGCAGCTTTTCAAGCGGCAGCCTGTGGTCAGAGATACGACAGGGCATTGCGCGCATGCGCTGCCCGGGTTACGCTGCAACGCAGGTGTGCGCTCGGCAGCCGGCGCCCCGATGGTGAAATTGGTAGACACTGCGGACTTAAAATCCGCCGCTTTCCTGAAAAGGGGCGTGCCGGTTCGACCCCGGCTCGGGGCACCACTACGATTCAATCATGTCAAGTTACAACGCTCCCTTCGAAATCCATGTCCACGGACAGGTTCCCCTGCGCGCCGATGCGAGTTTTGACCAGCTCCAGGAGGCCCTCAAGCCCCTGTGGAAGTACGCCGGAGCCCGTTCGCTGGCCGACGGGGCTGCCAGTGCCTATGAGGAAGAACCTGGCATCAAGTTTGATGCGCAGGAGCATCTGCTGCAGATGTGCTGGACGGTGCGTGGGGATGAAGACTTTCGCCAGTCGCTCGACGAAATGTGCATGAGCCTCAACGAGCTGGCCGAGCAGGGGGCCGCGATTGAAGTCACGTTCTACGACGCGGATTTCGACGAAGAAGAGGAAGAGCAGGGGGCGGAGTCGCGCGACGACTTCATCATGCTGTTCGTCGGCCCTACGCCGGCTGCCATCATGCAGGTACAGCGCGATCTGCTGGTGCAGGACGTGGTGAACATGATGGAGCGCCACTTTGATGGTGCCGAACTGGGCGGTGTGGTGGCCGAGATCGACAAGCTGTTCAGCCAGCGTTTTGACGCCCTGGTGAACTCGCTGGAGATCGGCAAACCTCCGCGCGGCCCCGGAGGCTCCGGCAGCGGCCATGGCGGCGGCGGTGGTCGTCGCCCGCGCCATCTGCACTGACCATCGTCCCAGGATGCGCTGTGGGGCAAGGCAGGGCGGCTCCTGCTGCTCGCAAGAGCGGATGGGTCCGCAGGGCCTTGCCATGACTCGGTAGCCCTCGCCACCATGCCGATCCCCATGACCTCCGATCTTCCCTACCTGCGCTCCTACCCTGCGTCCTTGCAGGACCAGGCGCGTGATCTGCTGGCGCAAGGCCGTCTGGGGGCCGTGCTGCAGCGCAAGTACCCCCGGCCCCATGCGGTGCGCAGCGACAAGGCGCTGTACGACTACGCGCAAGAACTCAAGGCGCGTTACCTGCGCAACGCAGGCACGGTCAACAAGGTTCTTTTTGACAACAAGATCCATGTGGTGCGCCACGCCTTGGGGCTGCACACGGCGGTGTCGCGTGTGCAAGGCAACCGGTTGGCGGCCAAGCATGAGATCCGCATTGCGTCGATGTTCAAGCAGGCGCCGGACGAGTTTTTGCGCATGATCGTGGTCCATGAGCTGGCTCACTTGCGCGAGAAGGACCACGACAAGGCCTTCTACCAGCTGTGTACCCACATGGAGCCGCAGTACCACCAGTACGAGTTCGACCTGCGGCTGTACCTCACGCATGTGGAGCATGCGGGGCAGCGGCTGTGGGGCGCGGAGTTGCCTTGACGCCTACCTGTCCAGGGTTGAGTTTGCTATATGTTTGATAGCTACCTGCGCTTGTGGGGCAGGCGGTAGAGCCCTTTTTCTCTTAATCAGGGTACCTGCACGGACTGGCAGCAGCTGGCGGGCAGGTCCAGCCAACGCTGTGCTGCGGCCTCCAGCATGGCCACAGGGCCGGTGGTCAGCAGCTGAACGGAAGGGGTGGCGCCAGGTTGTGCTGGTGGTTTGCCATGGTCTGTGTGCTCCGGCACATGGAGCAAGCCTGCGGCCTCCAGCAGGCGCCACGCCTGGCGGGCCACGGGCTCCCCGGTTTCAATGAACTGCACGCCGGGCCCCACCAGCGCGCGCAGCTCGTGGGCCGCAAAAATGTAGTGTGTGCAGCCCAGCACCAGGGTGTCCATCTGCCCGGGCGCCGTGCCAAAAGCGCCCATGGCGTGGAGGTAGCGCTCGCAGAGCGCGCCGGTGTCGGTGCTGCTGACCGCACTGCCAGGGGCGGGCACGGGCTGGGCCACGCTGCGTTCGATGGCATGGGCCAGGCCATCACAGGGCTGCACCACAAAATGGGCCTGGCCAGCCAGGGCGGTCATCAGCTTGCCGAACTTGGCGCTGGTGAGTGTGCCCCGGGTGCCGATCACGCCCACATGCCCTGTTTTTGTGACTGCCAGGGCGGGTTTGATGGCGGGCTCCAGGCCCACCAGAGGCAGGTTGGGGTGGCTGCTGCGCACCTCGTGGATGGCCGCTGCTGTGGCGGTGTTGCAGGCCACCACCAGGGCCTTGATGTGGTGCTGCTCACACAGGTACTGCGTGATGGCATGGGTGCGTGCCGCCACATAGGCATCACCGCGTTCGCCATAGGGGGCGTTGGCGCTGTCGGCCAGGTACACGAAACGTTCGTGGGGCATCGTGGCCAGCAGCGCGCGCAGCACGCTCAGTCCGCCGACGCCGCTGTCAAAAACACCGATGGGAGAAGAGGCCTGCGGCATCAAGGGACCAAGCTATGGCTGTTGGACGAAAGCGTGGATTGTAGGAAAGACGCGACCACCCTGCCGGAGGTGGCGAATACCCATGAAAAAACCGCCCGAAGGCGGTTGGGAGGGCTGTCGCAGGCGCCAGCGCATGGCGCCTGGGTCATTGCATGGGCTGGGCTCAGGCTGCCGCTACCCCGATGCCCTTGAACTCGCCCGAGGCGATGCGCTTTTGCCATTCGGCCGGGCCGGTGATGTGGGCGCTGGTGCCGCCAGCGTCCACGGCCACGGTCACGGGCATGTCCACCACGTCGAATTCGTAGATGGCTTCCATGCCCAGGTCGGCAAAGCCCACGACCTGGGCGGTCTTGATGGCCTTGCTGACCAGGTAGGCGGCACCGCCCACGGCCATGAGGTAGGCGCTCTGGTGCTTCTTGATGGCCTCGATGGCGACCGGGCCGCGCTCGGCCTTGCCCACCATGGCGATCAGGCCGGTCTGGGCCAGCATCATCTCGGTGAAGCCGTCCATGCGCGTGGCGGTGGTGGGGCCTGCGGGGCCCACGGCCTCGCCCTTCACGGGGTCCACGGGGCCCACGTAGTAAATGATGCGGTTGGTGAAGTCCACGGGCAGTTGCTCGCCCTTGGCCAGCATGTCCTGGATGCGCTTGTGTGCGGCATCGCGGCCGGTGAGCATCTTGCCGTTGAGCAGCAGCGTGTCGCCGGGCTTCCAGCTGGCCACTTCTTCCTTGGTCAGCGTGTCGAGGTTGACCTTCTTGCTCTTGTTGTAGTCGGGCGCCCAGTTCACGTTGGGCCACAGGTCCAGGCTCGGGGGCGTGAGGTACACCGGGCCCGAGCCGTCCATCACGAAGTGCGCGTGGCGCGTGGCTGCGCAGTTGGGGATCATCGCAATCGGCTTGCTGGCCGCGTGCGTGGGGTACATCTTGATCTTGACGTCCAGCACCGTGGTCAGGCCACCCAGGCCCTGGGCGCCGATGCCCAAAGCGTTGACCTTTTCAAACAGCTCCAGGCGCAGCTCCTCGACCTTGTCAAGTGCGGGGCCGCCGGTCTTGGCGGCTTCGGCCTTGGCTTGCAGTTCGTACATGTCCAGGTCGTCCATCAGGCTTTCCTTGGCCATCAGCACCGCCTTTTCGGCCGTGCCGCCGATGCCGATGCCCAGCATGCCGGGCGGGCACCAGCCAGCGCCCATGGTGGGCACGGTCTTGAGCACCCAGTCCACCACGTTGTCGCCGGGATTGAGCATGTACATCTTGGACTTGTTCTCCGAGCCGCCGCCCTTGGCCGCCACGGTGATGTCCACGGTGTTGCCGGGCACGATCTCGGTGAAGATCACGGCGGGGGTGTTGTCCTTGGTGTTCTTGCGGGCGAACTGCGGGTCGGCCACGACCGAGGCGCGCAGGGTGTTGTCGGGGTGGTTGTAACCCCGGCGCACGCCTTCGTTGATGGCGTCGTCCAGACTGCCGGCAAATCCTTCCCAGCGCACGTCCATGCCCACTTTCAGGAAGACGTTGACGATGCCGGTGTCCTGGCAGATGGGGCGCTGGCCGGTGGCGCTCATCTTGCTGTTGGTCAGGATCTGCGCAATCGCGTCCTTGGCCGCCGGGCTCTTCTCGCGCTCGTAGGCGCGGGCCAGGTGGGCGATGTAGTCGGTGGGGTGGTAGTAGCTGATGTACTGCAGCGCGCCGGCAATGGATTCGATCAGGTCTTCTTGGCGAATAGTCGTCGTGGTCATGGCGGTGGGGGTTTTAGGGAAAACGCGAACCCTTAATTATCCCCTGCCGGGCTTGCGCGGGCCTGTCAGGGGAGAAGAGGGGTGGTGGCGCGCCGTGGCCTGGGGTGGGTATGCTGCGGTCTGGTGTTTCGTTCCACTCCATTCGCTCACCGAGCGGCAAGGCCCACCCGTGAAGACCTCCATACTCGCCCCGACCGCAGTCCGCACCGAAAAAGACACCTTCGGCCCCATCGATGTGCCTGCTGACCGGCTGTGGGGCGCGCAGACGCAGCGCTCGCTGCACCACTTTGCGATCTCGGGCGAGCGCATGGCGCCGGAGCTGATCCGGGCGCTGGCCCAGGTCAAGCGGGCCAGCGCCTATGTGAACAATGCGCTGGGCCTGCTCGATGCGGCCAAGACCACCGCCATCGTGGCGGCGGCGGATGAGGTGATCGAAGGCGGCCACCTGCAGGAGTTCCCGCTGGTGGTGTGGCAGACCGGCTCGGGCACGCAGACCAACATGAACATGAACGAGGTGCTGGCCAACCGCGCCAGCGAGCTATTGAAAGGCCCGCGCGGCGAGGCACGGCTGGTGCACCCCAACGACGAGGTGAACAAGAGCCAGTCGAGCAACGATGTGTTCCCCACCGCCATGCACCTGGCGGCGGTGGACGCGCTGATGCACCGCCTGCTGCCCGCGCTGCAGGGCCTGCGCGCCACGCTGGCGGCCAAGGCGCAGGCGTTCGACGGCATCGTGAAGATCGGCCGCACCCACCTGCAGGACGCCACGCCGCTCACGCTGGGCCAGGAGATCTCGGGCTGGGTGGCGCAGCTGCAGCATGGCGAGCAGCATGTGCGCGCCGCGCTGCCCCACCTGGGCGAACTGGCGCTGGGCGGCACGGCCGTGGGCACCGGGCTCAATGCCTCCGCCGGTTATGCGCAGGCCGTGGCGAAGGAGCTGGCCGACCTGACCGGCCTGCCGCTGGTCACCGCCCCCAACAAGTTCGAGGCCCTGGCCAGCTGCGATGCGCTGGTGCATGCCCACGGCGCGCTCAAGACCCTGGCGGCCAGCCTGATGAAGATTGCCAACGATGTGCGCTGGCTGGCCAGCGGCCCGCGCAGCGGGCTGGGCGAGATCACCATCCCCGAGAACGAGCCCGGTTCGTCCATCATGCCCGGCAAGGTCAACCCCACGCAGTGCGAGGCGCTGACCATGCTGTGCGCGCAGGTGATGGGCAACGACGTGGCCATCAATATCGGCGGGGCCTCGGGCAACTTCGAGCTGAACGTGTTCCGCCCCCTGGTCATCCACAACTTTTTGCAGAGCGTGCGCCTGCTGGCCGATGGCATGGCCAGCTTCAACGAGCATTGCGCCGTGGGCATAGCGCCGAACCAGGCGCGCATCAACGACCTGGTGGAGCAATCGCTGATGCTGGTGACGGCGCTGAACCCCCACATTGGCTACGACAAGGCGGCCTTCATTGCCAAGAAGGCCCACAAGGAAGGCACCAGCCTGCGCGCGGCGGCCGTGGCCTCGGGCCATGTGACGGGCGAGCAGTTTGACCAGTGGGTGGTGCCCGCGCAGATGGTGGGGCGTTGATGCCGGCGTGGGGTGCTGCGCCCCCGGTGTGCCCTGTGTGCCACTGGATTTATGAAGAAAATAGGCGTTTGCGCGCGTCCATCAAGCGCTGTTTGCTATCAAATTTGATGATTTGAGGTGTGGCGGGAGGGGTGAGGCTGACGGGGCGGTCTGCCTCCTCACCGGTTCTCAGCGCGGTGAATCGCCCTGGCTTCCGCCCATTGTTTCGGCCCGGGCGTCCGACACCTCCTGCTGCGCCAGCGCTTCGAGCTGGTCCTGCTGGTAGACCACGATGCTGCGCTGGTGGATGCCGATGATGCCCTCGCGCTCCATCCATTTCAGTTCCACATTGATGCGCTGGCGCGAGCCGCCCAGCAGCTGCGCCAGCTCATCCTGCACCAGCGACAGCCCGATGGCGCCGCGCTGGCCCGGCATGGCGGCACGCTCGCCAAAGCGGCGCAGCACATGCAGCAGCTGCTTGGCCAGCCGCGCGCGCAGGGGCAGGGTGGCCATGTCTTCCATCATCCAGTACAGGTAGCGCATGCGCCGTGCCTGCAGCGTGAGCAGCGCTTCGCCAAACTCGGGGTGCGCGCGCAGCAGCTGGCGGAACACGCCCTCGGCCAGGCTGAGCACCGTGGTGGGCCCGTGGGCATGTCCGTCATAGGTGTTCGGCCCGCCGTGCAGCACCTCGGCCTCGCCCACCCAGATGCCGGGCTCTACATAGGCCAGCGTCACCTGTTTGCCTGCGGGGGTGGTGCGCCGAAAGCGGATGGCGCCGCTGGCGCAGGCAAACCAGTCCTGGGCGGGTTCGCCCTGCAGGACGATCGCCTGGCCATGCGCATAGCGTGTGACGCGGCCCAGCCGGAAGATGTCGTGCCGCAGCGAAGGCGTGAGCGCCGCAAACCAGCGGCCCCGGTTGATGGCCTCGCGCTCCGCCGGGCTCAAGAAGGGCCGCTGCAGGGGGGGGTCAAGGCTGGCGGCGGGCTCGGGCAGGGTGGTGGCGTACATGGGCGGGCTCTCTGGGCACAGGGCCGGGGTGGCCACTGCGCTGTGCAGGGTCGGCAGGGGGCGAAAGCGCCAGTTTAGCGGCGGGCCCCGGCCGGCCACCCTGCATGGCTGCGCCTGCGCGACACTGCGGCACGCTGGCTCAGGTCGTTGCGCCCGGGTCGAGCGCAAACCCCACGCCGTACACCGAGCGGATCCAGTCGGTGTCATCACCACTGGCGGCCTTGAGCTTTTTGCGCAGGTTCTTGATGTGGCTGTCGATGGCGCGCTCGTTCACGTCCAGCGTGTCGTCATAGGCCTGGTCGAGCAGCTGGGCGCGCGAGAAGATGCGGCCCCGCTGGCGCGCCAGCACCTGCAGCAGCTTGAATTCGCGGCGCGTGAGGTGGAGCGGCGTGCCATGCAGCGTGGCCTGCCACAGGGCTTCGTCCAGCACCAGGGCTGTTGCTACGCCTGCCAGAGGGAGTGCATCGGGCGTAGACCGGCGCAGCACGGCTTTCACGCGGGCCACCACCTCGCGCGGCGAAAACGGCTTGCAGATGTAGTCGTCTGCGCCCAGCTCCAGGCCAATCAGGCGGTCCACCTCTTCCACGCGGGCGGTGAGCATGATGATGGGGTGCTGCGTGTGGCGCCGCGCCTGGCGCAGGATGTCGAGGCCGTCCATGCCGGGCAGCATGATGTCGAGTAGCGTGAGGTCGGGCGGCGCGGCAACGATGCTGGCGAGGGCTGCGCGGCCGTCGGCCTGGTGCTCCACCGTGTAGCCCGCGTGGCGCAGGTAGTCGACCACGATGGTGGCGATGTCGGGTTCGTCTTCGACGACGAGGATGCGTGGGCTCATGGGGCGGTGTTGTCCAGAAGGGGCAAGGCCAGCGTGATGCGCAGCCCGCCCAGGGGAGATGCCTCGGCCGCCAGCGTGCCGCCATGTGCGAGCACGATGGCACGGCAGATCGCCAGGCCCAGGCCCGAGCCGCCGTGGTCGCGGTTGCGCGAGGTCTCGGCGCGGTACAGGCGCTCAAAGATGCGGGGCAGCTCGTGCGCAGGCACGCCCGGGGCGCTGTCGTCCAGTTGCACCTGCAGCATCTGCAGGTGGGCCGCGCTGCCGGGGGCTGCCACTTCGCGCGCCGTGATCTGCAGCAGGCCGCCCGCATCGGTGTAGCGCAGGCTGTTCTCCAACAGGTTCAAAAACACCTGGTGCAATTGCTGCGCATCGCCTAGCACCAGCGGCGCGGGTACCTGTGCGGCCAGAGCGTCCAGGCCCGTGGTGTCCACATCGATGCCTGCCTGCGCCAGGCGCGGGCGCATCGACGCCAGTGCTTCGCCCAGCAGCGACAGCGGGTGCACGGGCACCTGGGCCGAGGGCGCGCTGGTGCTCGCCGCGTCCAGGCTGGCGCGCAGGTCGCCCACCAGCTGGATCAGGCGCATCACCTGCCGGTGCAGGCGCAGCGCGGTCTTGTCGTCAAAGGGGCGGATGCCGTCCTGCACGGCCTCGATCTCGGCGCGCATGGCGGCCAGGGGGGTGCGCAGCTCGTGGGCCACGTCGCCCAGCCATTGGCGGCGGCTGGCCTCGATGCTGCTCAGTTGTTCGGCCATGGTGTTGAAGGTGCGGGCCAGCTGGGCCAGTTCGTCATTGCCGTGCACGGGCACACGGGTGTGCAGGGCGCCTTGTGCAATGCCGCGTGCGCCGGTGGCCAGGGCCTCGACCGGGCCCAGCCAGCGCCGGGCCAGCCAGCCGGACAGCAGCAGCGCCAGCGCCAGCCCGGCCAGGCCCGTCCAGGCCACAAAACCCAGGTGCTGGGCCAGGAAGGCCTGGTCGGCCTCGCTGCGCACGCCCTGGGGTGGAGCCAGCACCAGGTGGCCGATGGCCTGGCCGCCCTCGCCGCGCAGCGCCAGGCGTGCGCCCCCGGGCTGGGGTGTAGTGCCCACCACCAGGCGCTCCTGCGCGTCGAGCAGGCCCAGGCGGGGGTAGATGTCATCGCGGTGGCGCGGGGGGGGCGGGAAGCTGCCCGGGCCTTGGCTGCGCAGGTCATCGGGTGGTGGGGGCGGAGGGGCCGACTCTGCCTGGCCCGGGGGCGGGCCGGGGCGTGTGTCGGGTGCACTGCCGGGGTCCCCGGAGGGTGGTGGGCCAGGGCGGCGTGGGCCACCGCCGGGGTGGGTCAGGCGGCCCCACAGGGTGGACTGGTTGCGCAGGCTGTCCCATCCGCCCGCCTGGGTGTGGTGGGCCTGCAGGCGCTCGGCCAGCCAGTCCATGCGGGCCAGCTCGATCTCTGCCACATAGGGGCCCAACCCACGCTGCAGGCCCAGGCGCGAGAAGCCCGCAAAGATCAGCAGCAGGGCCACCAGCAGGGCGGCCAGGGCGATGAAGGCTTTGCGGTGCAGGGTCAGGTGGGGCATGGGGCTGGGGTGGCGGTCAGCGTTCAGCGGGCAGGTGGTGGGCCGCCCGCGCCGCCGGGGCCACCGGGCCCGCCCGCGGGCATGGCCACCAGGGTGCCGTTCATTGTGCGGCATGTGCCGGTCAGTGATTTCCCGTCGGGCATGGTCAGCGTGACGCTGGCGCCTTCGGTCTTGCCCTTGCAGGCGGCGTACGCCTCGGGCGGTGGGGCTGGGGGCGTGCCACGGGCTGGCTGGGCGTGGCTGGGGGTTGCGGCGAGGAACGCCAGAGTCAGGCCGGAAAGGAGGGACAGGATCTTTTGCATGGTGCGTAGCTGCAGAGAGCGTGGAAAAGCAGAAGTGAGGGCTGTTGTGCCAGGGTTTACGCCGCGATCGAGATCGTGATGCTGGCGGCGTAGCCACCGCCGGTGTTGGCCTGCATGGTGGTCATCTCCAGCGTGGTGCCGTCGCTGAACACGTTGTCGGTGGCAAAGGTGATGGAGGCCAGGTTGCGCACGCTGGCGCTGTAACCAGAGTTGCTGCTGTAGATGCTGCTGAGCAGCGCGGTGGGGAAGGCCAGCTGCGTGGTCTTGACCTTGTTGCGTGCGTTGCTGGCGGCGGCGAGGCTGGGATACACCTCCAGGTGCATGTGGGGCATGCGGCCCGCGTAGCAGCCGGGCACGATGGTGGTGAAGGTGACCGTGCCGCTGGCATCGGTGGCCTGCACGCCGCGCAGGTAGTTGTCGGCGATGTTGTTGGAGGTGTAGACCGAGTAATTGCCGTCCTGCGTGCAGTGCCACAGGTAGATGGCGTAGCCCGCCAGCGGGGCGCAGCTGGCCTGGGTGTTGGTCAGCGTGATGGTGATAGTGAGCGGCACGCCCCCCACCTGGGTGGACGAACCGATGGAGCTGCGGATGTCCGAGCGCACGATGCCGCTGAGCGCCAGCACGTTGTAGGTGTTGTTGCTGGCCGTGGAGCCATCGGCGGGGTAGGGGCCGGCGGTTTCCTCGGGCACGACGGAGCAGGTGGTGGTGGTGCCTGTGCCCGTGCCGGTTCCCGTACCGGTGCCTGTACCAGTCCCGGTGCCGGTGCCGGTTCCTGTGCTGGTATCGGTGGTGCTTGTGGTGTCGCTGCCGCCCCCACAGCCCAGCAGGCTGGCCATGCCCAGGGAGCCCAGGGCGCTGAGTGCCAGGCGGCGGTTGGTAGGGGGCTGTGCTGCCAGTGCGGGGGCTGAAATGCGGTCCATGGGTTTCTCCGTCGGGTGGGTATGGCCTGCACTGTGCCGCCCGATTGGGGAGAAATATGGGAGCGCGGGGTGCGCTTGGTGAAGATGTGGTGCTTCACTTTTGATAGCTATTGGCGCTTTGCCATCAGGCGCTAAAGGCCTTTTTTATGCTGCATTCACCATGCAGGCCCCACGCCAGGCGGGATGGGCGCCAGCGTGGGGTGGGCGGGGGCTCAGTGTTTGTCGGCCGGGTGCGACATCAGCCGGTCGGTGAGTGCAATGGCCAGTGCGCTGAGCAGGAACACGGTGTGGATGATGGTCTGCCACATCAGCACCTTGAGGTCGTAGTTGGCAGCGTTGATGAAGGTCTTGAGCAGGTGGATCGAGCTGATGCCGATGATGGCGGTGGCCAGCTTGACCTTGAGCACCGAGGCGTTCACGTGGCTCAGCCACTCGGGCTGGTCGGGATGGTCTTCGAGGTGCAGGCGCGAGACGAAGGTCTCATAGCCACCCACGATCACCATGATCAGCAGGTTGGAGATCATGACCACGTCGATCAGCGCCAGCACCACCAGCATGATGATGGTCTCGTTGAGCGCCGTGACCTGGTAGTCGCTCTTGTAGCCGATGCTGGACACCAGGCTTTGCAGCGCATTGGAGTTGCCGAACGCGGCCTCGATCAGGTGCACCAGCTCCACCCAGAAATGGAACACATACACCGCCTGCGCCAGGATCAGGCCCAGGTACAACGGCAGTTGCAGCCACCGGCTGGCGAAGATCATCGAGGGCAGGGGGCGCAGGGGCGCGGGGGTGTTGGTTTTGGGGGTGGACATGTCGCGCGCAAAAGGTTGGGGAGGCGCGATTTTAGGCGGCGCGCATGACAACCCCGCGCCGGGCGGGTCTGTTGCCGCGGGTGGGGCGGGGCTGTGGGGTCCGGGCCTGTAAGCTTCGTGCCAGTCAGTGGCCTGTAAGTGCCGGGTCCGACAGTACCGGCCAATTTCACTAGAACCTGGAGACAAAACCATGAGTGCGCCCACATCCGCCATCGAATCCGTGCTGGTTGAGAACCGTGTGTTCCCCCCCTCGGATGCCATCGTCAAAGCCGCGCGTGTTTCCGGCATGGCGGGCTATGACGCGCTCTGCGCCGAGGCCGAGAAGGATTTCGAAGGCTTCTGGGCACGCCAGGCGCGCGGCAATCTGCAGTGGACCAAGCCCTTCACCCGCACGCTGGATGAGTCCAACGCGCCGTTCTTCCAGTGGTTCGCCGATGGCGAACTCAATGCCTCGGCCAACTGCCTGGACCGCCACATCGGCACCCCCACCGAGGACAAGACCGCCATCGTCTTTGAAGCCGACGATGGCACCGTCACCAACATCACCTACAAGGAACTGCTGGCCCGCGTGAGCCAGTTCGCCAACGCGCTCAAGGCCCACGGCGTGGCCAAGGGCGACCGCGTGCTGATCTACATGCCCATGACCATCGAGGGCGTGATCGCCATGCAGGCCTGCGCCCGCATCGGCGCCACCCACAGCGTGGTGTTTGGCGGCTTCAGCGCCAAGGCTGTGCACGAGCGCATCATCGACGCCGGTGCCGTGGCCGTGATCACCGCCAACTACCAGATGCGCGGCGGCAAAGAGCTGCCCCTCAAATCCATCATCGACGAAGCCCTGGCCATGGGCGGTTGCGACACCCTGCGCAACGTGTTTGTGTACCAGCGCACGGCCACGGCCTGCGCCATGGTGGCCGGGCGCGACAAGACCTTTGCCGAGGCACTGCAAGGCCAGAGCACCGATTGCGCTCCTGTGGCCGTGGGGGCCGAGCACCCGCTGTTCATCCTCTACACCAGCGGCTCCACCGGCAAGCCCAAGGGCGTGCAGCACAGCACCGGCGGCTACCTGCTGTGGGCCAAGATGACCATGGACTGGACGTTCGACCTGCGCGCCGACGACGTCTTCTGGTGCACCGCCGACATCGGCTGGATCACCGGCCACACCTACGTGGCCTACGGCCCGCTGGCCGCAGGCGCCACGCAGATCATTTTTGAAGGCATCCCCACCTTCCCGAACGCAGGCCGCTTCTGGCAGATGATCGAGCGCCACAAGTGCACCATCTTCTACACCGCCCCCACGGCCATCCGTTCGCTCATCAAGGCCGCCGAAGCCGACGAGGCGGTGCACCCCGCGCGCTCTGACCTGTCGAGCCTGCGCATCCTGGGCAGCGTGGGGGAGCCCATCAACCCCGAAGCCTGGATGTGGTACCACCGGAACGTGGGCGGCGAGCGCTGCCCCATCGTGGACACCTTCTGGCAGACCGAAACGGGCGGCCACGTCATTACCCCGCTGCCTGGCGCCACACCGCTGGTGCCCGGCAGCTGCACGCTGCCCCTGCCCGGCATCACGGCCGCCATCGTGGACGAAATGGGCAACGACGTGCCCAACGGCGCCGGTGGCATCCTGGTCATCAAGCGCCCCTGGCCCAGCATGATCCGCACCATCTGGAACGACCCGGAGCGCTTCAAGAAGAGCTACTTCCCTGAAGAACTCAAGGGCTACTACCTGGCGGGTGACGGTGCGGTGCGCAGTGCCGACCGGGGCTACTTCCGCATCACGGGCCGCATCGATGACGTGCTGAACGTGTCCGGCCACCGCATGGGCACGATGGAAATTGAATCCGCCCTGGTGTCCAAGACCGACCTGGTGGCCGAGGCCGCCGTGGTGGGCCGCCCCGACGATGTGACCGGCGAGGCCATCTGTGCGTTTGTGGTGCTCAAGCGCTCGCGCCCCACCGGCGAAGAAGCCAAGCAGATCGCCAACGAACTGCGCAACTGGGTGGCCAAGGAAATCGGCCCCATCGCCAAGCCCAAGGACATCCGCTTCGGCGACAACCTGCCCAAGACCCGCAGCG
>JADMJR010000224.1 GCA_018780365.1 Acidovorax sp.
TGGCGGCGGCAGGCGCGCAGGAAGGTGTCGTTGGCAAGGGGGGCGAAGGTCATCCCGCCATTGTCGCAGGGCGTGCCGGGCCGTTTTTTGCGCAGGCTCAGCGCTCGGCGATGTAGTGCGACATGCGCACGACCTCGCCCGGCGCCAGAAACGTCCGCACCTCCGTCTCCAGCGCCTGGTCGGCCATGGTGGCGCGGGCGCGCTGGTGCAGGTAGTCGGCCCAGGACTCGACGATGAAGCGCTCCACGTAGCGCGAGGGCTCGCCCAGGTCCTTGTAGATGCGCCAGAAGGTGGCGCCGTCGCGCCGGCGCGGGGCCTTCATGCGGCTGATGGTGTCGAGGAACGCGGCGTCGGTGCCGGGCGCGATGCGGTAGCCCACCTCCACCGCCACGGGGCCGGCCTCGGGCAAGGGCTCGGCCTCGATGAAGAGTTCGTCCCAGGGCGTGGCCTGGGTCACCTCGTGCAGCGCGCCCATGCGCAGCGGCATGGGGCGCGCCAGCAGCAGGCCCACGCCCATGAGCGCGGCGGCCACACACAGCGTGGGCGTGAGGCCCAGGAGGTCCGACGCCGCGCCCCAGAACGCCGAGCCCATGGCAAACGCGCCCAGCGCCGCCACCATGTGCATGGCCACCGCGCGCGAGCGCACCCACTGCGGCGCGCTGGCCTGGGTGGCGGTGTTGAAGGTGGACATGGCCGACATCCAGGCCGCGCCCGCAAACAGCATGGCGATGTAGACCACCGCCGTGATCTTGGTGAGCGCCGCCACCAGCATGGCCGCGCCGAACACGACGCCGCCCACGCCCACGATGGCCTCCATGCCAAAGCGTGCGCGGAGCCGTCCCAGCACCAGGCCCACGGCCACAGCGCCCGTGCCCAGGCAACCCATCAGCAGCCCAAAGCCCGGCGCGCCTGTGCCCAGGCGTTGGGCAATCACCGGCAACAACGCCCACAGTGCCGAGCCTGCAGC
Source organism: Acidovorax sp. (assembly GCA_018780365.1). Lineage (GTDB taxonomy): Bacteria > Pseudomonadota > Gammaproteobacteria > Burkholderiales > Burkholderiaceae_C > Acidovorax. The sequence goes on from JADMJR010000224.1 coordinate 968, forward strand.
ACTGAATGCCATCACGCGCACCAGCTGCGCGAGGATCATGCGCGAGTGCCAGGCAAAGCGCAGGCCGCTCAGGGTGCCGCCCCACAGGCGTTCGGCGGGCAGCTTGGAGGGCGGGTGCGCCTTGGGCGGCCAGCGGCGGATGGAGTCCCACATCACCAGCGTGGTGGTCACGGTGATGGCAAACACCCAGCCCGCACCCAGTTGCGCAAACACCAGCCCCGCCAGCGTGGGGCCCACGGCGCGCGCGGCGTTGTAGGCAATGCTCACGGCGGTGATGGCCTGGGGCCATTCGTCGCGCGGCACGGGGTCGATGACCGACGAGTTCCACGCGGGCGTGAGCACCGCCGTGCAGCAGCCGCAGATGAACACCAGAAACAGCACCGATGCCGGGCCACCCCAGCCACCCAGCACCAGCAGCGTGAGCAGGGCGCACGCCCCGACCTGCGCCAGCAGCGCGCCCGAGATCAGGCGCCGCCGGTCGGTGGTGTCGGCCAGCACACCGGCGGGCAGCGCCAGCAAAAACATGGGCATGAACACGGCCGTCTGCACCAGCGCAGCCAGAAAGGATGACCCCGTCAGCTCCACCATGAGCCAGGCAGCCGCCATGGTCTGCATGCCGCTGCCCACAAAAAAGATCCCACCACAAATCCACAGGCCCCGGAACGCGGGTTGGCGCAAGGGGCTCCACAAAGAGGTTGAGTGCTGCGACATGGAGGGTGGGCGATGGGTGTGCGTGGGTCGTGGTCGGACGGGGGGCGCGGGGGCAACCCATGAGCGGGTGGCTCAGGGCAGGTTTGAGGATATCGCCGGATCCCCGTTTTGGGGCTGCCCGTTGTGTATGCCCCTCAATCCACGTGCCGCCCGCCCCGCAGCCGGTAGGTGCGCGGCACATCGGTGCGGGTGGCGACCAGCGCCTCGGCGCGCTGCTGCATGTCGGCCAGGGCCTGGTCCAGGCCCGACACGGCGTCAGCGCTGAGCCCTGCCAGCAGATCCTGGTTGAGCGCTTTGACCTGTGGGAACAGGCCATCGTGCACCGCCTGGCCCGCTGGCGTGAGGGTCAGCACGGCCTGGCGCCGGTCGCCGGGCATGGCGTCGCGCGTGAGCAGCTTCTTGGCCAGCAGCGAGGTGATGGCGCGCGAGGTGCGGGCGCGGTCCAGGCCCAGGCGCTGGGCCAGCTCGGCCGGGGGCATGCCGGGGTGCTGGGCCAGCACCATGAGCAGGCCCCACTCGCGCCGGGTGATGCCGTAGCCGCCCTCGCACAGCCGCACCACCAGGCTGCCCGCCACCGCCAGCAGGCGGTTGAGGCGGTACATGAGCAGGTCGTTGGCGGCCTGCGGGTGGGCCAGTCGGTGGCCGGGCGGGGCAGGTGGCGAGGGGGCCGGGGCTGGTGCGGGCATCAGGGTATTTCCGGGCAAGAATTGATTAGATCAATTGATTGTGTGGCCAATACAGTGCGGCCATCCATTCCCCTGCGCGTCTGCGCGGGCCCTGCCATCGCCCCTGGAGATTTCGACCATGCGCAAACCCCTTGCTTTTGTGCTGACCGCCACGCTCGCCCTGTGCGCCACCCTGGCCGAGGCGCAGCCGCAGACGCAGGACGTGCCCCTGCGCATCGTGGTGGGCTACGCCCCGGGCGGCTCCACCGACCGCGTGGCCCGCATCGTGGCCGACAAGCTGGGCACCAAGCTCGGCACGCCCGTGATCGTGGAGAACAAGACCGGTGCGGGCGGCCGCCTGTCAGCCCAGGCCGTCAAAGCCGCGCCCGCCAACCAGCCCACCCTGCTGCTGGCCAACCCGGCCGTGATGTTGGTAGCGCCCCTGGTGTTCCCGGACGCAGGCTACGACCCCGAGCGCGACTTCCGCCCCGTGAGCCATGTCAACAGCTACGAGTTCGGCGTGGCCGTGGGCAGCGCCGTGCCGGTCAAGGAGCTGCCGCACCTCATGGCCTGGCTGCGCGCCAACCCCGACAAGGCCAACTTCGGCGTGCCCGCCACGGGCAGCCTGCCGCATTTCTTCGGCCTGATGGTGGGCGACGCCGCCAAGGTGCGCGCCGAGGTGGTGGGCTACCGGGGCTCCGCGCCGCTGCTCAACGACCTGCTGGGCGGCCAGGTGCCCGTGGCGTTCGACACGTTTGACACCCTGCTGCCTCAGCATGAGGCGGGCAAGATCCGCATCCTGGCGGTGTCGGGTGCCAAGCGCAGCGCGCTGGATGGAAAGATCCCCACCTTCAAGGAAAGTGGCCTGGACCTGGCTGCGACCGGATGGAACACCTTCTTTGCTCCCATGGGCATGCCCAAGGCCCAGGCCGAACGCTGGGCCGGGTTGATCCACGAGGTGATGAAAGACCCCGACACCCAGCGCAAGTTCGAGGCAGCCAAGATGGAGCCGGTGGTGGCGACGATGGCGCAGACCGAGGCCATGCTCAAGGCGTACCGGGCGCAGTGGGCGCCGGTGGTACAGCGCTCGGGGTTCAAGCCTTGATGGCCGTCCGCTTTCATTGAGCCGAACACCCACCACCAACCGTTCACGCTGAGCCTGTCGAAGCGCCGCGCAGGGCTTCGACAGGCTCAGCCCGAACGGTATTTACGACATCGCCGAGCGCTATCCACAAGCTCCCACCTCCGCCGCCAAACACCCCCTAGCCGTTCACGCTGAGCTTGTCGAAGCGCGGCGCAAGGCTTCGACAAGCTCAGCCCGAACGGTCGGTGTGATTGCCGTGAATGGATTGCGACCCGACAACCCGGTACCAGCCCCATGCCCCATCGCCCCAACATCATCTTCATCGTCGCCGACGACCTCGGCTATGCCGACCTCGGCTGCTACGGCGGGCGCGACGCCAGCTTTGGCGCGGTCTCGCCGGTGCTTGATGGCCTGGCCGCCAACGGCCTCAAGCTCACCCAGGGCTACTCCAATTCACCGGTCTGCTCGCCCACGCGTTTCGCGCTGATGACCGCGCGCTACCAGTACCGCCTGCGCGGTGCGGCCGAGGAGCCCATCAACAGCAAGAGCCGGGGCAGCACAACCCTGGGCCTGCCGCCCGATCACCCCACGCTGCCGTCGCTGCTGCGCGCAGCGGGCTACCGCACGGCGCTCATGGGCAAGTGGCACCTGGGCTACCCGCCCGCATTCGGGCCGCTGCGCTCGGGCTACGAAGAGTTCTTCGGCCCCATGTCGGGCGGGGTGGACTACTTCACCCACTGCAGCTCGGGCGGCCAGCACGACCTGTACCTGGGCGAAGAAGAAAAGCAGCAGGACGGCTACCTCACCGACCTCATCACCGACCACGCACTCGACTACGTGCAGCGCATGGCACCGGGCGCGTTGGCTGGCACGCCGTTCTTTCTGAGCCTGCACTACACGGCACCCCACTGGCCGTGGGAGACGCGTGACGACGAGGTGCTGGCGCAGGAGGTGAAGACCAACCTGTTCCACCTGCACGGCGGCAACATCGACACCTACCGCCGCATGATCCACCACATGGACGAGGGCATCGGCCGCATCATGGCGCTGCTGGAGTCCCAGGGCTTGGCGCGCGACACCCTGGTCGTTTTCACCAGCGACAACGGCGGCGAGCGCTTCTCGGACAGCTGGCCCCTGGTGGGCGGCAAGATGGACCTGACCGAAGGCGGCATCCGCGTGCCCTGGATCGCCCACTGGCCCGCCGTGATCGCCCCCGGTGGCGTGAGCGCGCAGACCTGCATGACCATGGACTGGTCCGCCACGATGCTCGATGTGGCCGGTGTGCCCGCTGCGCCGGACTACCCGCTGGATGGCCGCTCGCTCATGCCGCTGCTGCGCGATGCCACCACGCACGACGAGCCGCCTTTGTTCTGGCGCATGAACCACCGGGGCCAGCGCGCCATGCGCCAGGGCGACTGGAAGTACCTGCGCGTGGATGGCAATGACTACCTCTTCAACCTGGCGCAGGACGAGCGCGAGCGCGCCAACCGGGCCCCTGTGGAGCCCAAGCGCCTGCAGTCCCTGCGCGCGGCGTGGGAGGCGTGGAATGCCTCGATGCCAGCTATTCCCGAGGATGCGACGGTGAGCCTGGGCTACTCGGCCAAGGACATGCCGCAGCGCTGAGAGCGGCTCACAAAACGCTTCTGGCGTCGTTGCCGCGTTTTGTCGTACTGCCCGTACTGCCTGCGACGCAGCGCCTGGCCAGAACCGCTTCGCTGAGTTTTGGTCGCCGCTCTGAGGCCGCTGCACGCCCGCGTCCCCGGGGGGTCGGGCTTGCCCTGTTGCCCGCCTGCCGGGCTTGCCGCTAGATTGGCGCCATGCCCGCCACACCTGCACCGACCCCACCTCCGCTGCGCCAGTGGACGACCGACGTGGTCGCGCCCTCAGCGCGCCTGGACTATTGGGTGGGGGCGATCTGCGAAGCGTTCCTCGAGATGGAGTGCAGCTCGCGCGAGGCACCCACGTTTGATGGGGTGCTGCACAGCCTGTCGGTCGAGACCCTGTCGGTCAACCAGGTGCGTGCTACGACGCAGGACGTGTACCGCACGCCGTCCGGCATTGCGCGCAGCCGACAATTGCCGTTCTACCTGATCGGCCATGCAGAAGCCGTCTGGCACGTGCGGCAGGACGGGCAGGTGGCGCACCTGCGCCCGGGCGATGTGGTGCTGGTGGATTCAGCCCGGCCGTATGAATTGCATTTTCCCGACGGCGTGAACTGTGTGTCGCTGCAGTTGCCGCGCGCCTGGGTGGGCCAATGGCTGGCCCAGGCCGAGGCGCGTGGGCCCCGCGTGGCCTGGCGGGACCAGGGCTGGGGCCAGAGCCTGGGGGCGCTGGCCGTGCAGCTCGCGCGCGACCCGGCCTCGGCCCAGGCCCTGCCGCCCGCGCTGCTGTCGGACCACCTGGGGGCGCTGTTGTGCGCTGCGCTGGAGCCGCCCCGGGCGCCCGTTTCCTCTGCGGCGCAGGGGCTGCATGCCCATCTGTGCAGCCTGCTGCGCGCCCGTATGGACCAGCCCGGCGTCTCGGCCCAGGCCCTGGCGCAGGAGGCCGGTGTCTCCCTGCGCTCCCTGCACCGCGCGTTTGCGGCGCAGGGCCAGACCTTTGCGGGCACGCTGCGCGAGATGCGCCTTGCGCGCGCGGGCGAGTTGCTGCGCCGGCCCCAGCTGGCCCATGTGGCGGTGGCCGAGATCGGGCGGCGCTGCGGCTTTGCCGATGCATCGCACTTCGCGCGGGCCTTCCAGCGCACCATGGGCGTGCCGCCGGGGCAGTGGCGTCGCGGCTGACCTGGTTGGCACGCAGGGCACAGGCGCCTGGCACACGCAGGCCATTGCGTCGCGCGCTTTCTCCTTAACGTAGCGCCAGGGTGGGCAGGTCGCCCAACCCGCAACGATTTGGAGGAGACAAACATGGCGGATACCTATGTCCTGGTCCATGGCGCCTGGCACACCGGCGCCGAGATGGAGGCCACGGCCGACCACCTGCGCGCACGCGGCCACACCGTGCACTGCCCTACGCTGGCGGGCAACCGGCCGGGCGACGACCGCGCGGCCACGGGCCTGGCCGATGCGGTGGATTCGCTGGCGGCCTTCATCGAAGGCCAGGGCCTCACCGACGTGCGCCTGGTGGGCCACAGCTATGGCGGCATGGTCATCAGCCACATGCCCGCGCGGCTGCCGGGGCGCATCCGCCGGCTGGTGTACTGGAACGCGTTTGTGCCGCAGCACGGCGAATGCCTCAACGACCTGGTGCCGCCGCATTACCGCGCGCTGTTCGACCAGGTTGCAGAGGCCAGCGGCCATGCGGTGATGCTGCCGTACCCCATCTGGCGCGAGGCCTTCATCAACGATGCCGACGAAGCCCTGGCGCGCAGCACCTACGCGCTGCTCAACGCCCACCCGTACCGCACCTTCACCGAGCCGGCGCAACTGCCCGTGCCGCTGGCGGCGCTGGAGGTGGGCAAGAGCTACCTCAATGCCCAGCAGGACACTGCGCTGCCCCACAGCCTGCCCTGGCACCCGCGCCTGTCGGAGCGGCTGGGCCTGTTCCGCCTGGTGGAGTGCCCGGGCAGCCACGAGATCTGCTTTACCGACCCGGCACTGGCGGCGGTGAGCATTGAGCGCGCCGGGCGGGACTGATACCAAACTGCGTTGAAAAATACAAAACCGTTCACGCTGAGCCTGTCGAAGCGCCGCGCGAGGCGCAGGCAGGCTCAGCCCGAACGGTATTGGGCATTGAATGATTGAATGCGAATCCGTATGAAAGTGGCACCCTGCAGAGGGTTTCGCGCTGTCGTCGAACGGGGTTTTTAAGGATTTTCAGCCTCTACCGCCTGATGGATAAGCATAGATTGCTATTGATTTAATAGCGTCCCACTTTTCCCCGCCTCCAGCAGCCGCGTGAGCAGCGGGTGCATCACCTTGCGCGCGCTGTAGATCAGGTGGAACTGCTCCTGCACGTCCGGTGTGGTGCCCACCTGCACCAGGCCGTGCGTGTGCGCCAGGTGCTTGCCCAGCGACACGGGCGCGGGCATCACGCCCATGCCGGTGGCGGCAAAGGTGCTCAAGAGGGCGCTGTCTTCAAACTCGCCCGCAATGCGCGGGCGGATGCGTTCGCGCTCCAGCCAGTGGTCGATGCGTGCGCGCATCGCGGCGTGGTCGGTGGGCAGCAGCATGGGCACCACGGCCAGGCTGTGCGGGAAGTTGTGGGCCGCCGCCTCGGCCCACAAAGGTGGCGCGTACCAGGCGATGGCGCTGGTGCCCAGCAGCTGGCTGGTGGTGCGCAGCGCGCGGTTGGGCGGCGCGGCGCGGTCGGCCAGCACGGCGTCGAGCTTGTGCAGCGCCAGCTCGCCCAAGAGCGGCTGGAACTCGCCCTCGTGGCACAGCAGGCGCAGGTGCGGCTCGTCCAGCACGGGGGTCAGCAGCCGGTGCACGGCCAGCTTGGCAATGCCGTCGGAGATGCCCAGGTTGAGGCGCAGCGTCTGGCCCGTGGCCGCCTCGCGCACGCGCACGGGCAGCAGCTCGCCCAGCGCAAAGATGTGGTCCGCCTCGTGCAGCGCGGCCACGCCCGCGTCGGTGAGCACCAGGTTGCGGCCCTCGGTGCGCAGCAGGGCCACGCCCAGCGCCTTTTCCAGCTCGCGCACCTGGGCGCTGATGGTCTGCACCGCCATGTCCAGCCGTTCGGCGGCGCGGGCGATGCCGCCCTCCTTGGCCACCACCCAGAAATAGAAAAGGTGGCGGTAGTTGAAGCTCTGGCTCATGGGGGGCTTTCGAGGGGGAATCTTTTTGGTTCGTAAAAACCGAACCAATGCTATCAATATGACAGGTTTTTAAGAATCTCCTGTGCCCCTACAGTGCGGGACTGTTGCCGGGTGGGGTGCCCGGCAGAACCAATTCCCCTGACGGAGAAAGATTCATGGAAACGATAGGCACCTGGTGGATGTGGGCGGGCTTTGCCGTCTTTGTGGTGGTGGCCATTGCCATCGACCTCTTGGTGATGGAGCGCCAGGGCGCGCACAAGGTCACGATGAAAGAGGCGCTGCGCTGGAGCCTGCTGTGGTTCTCGCTGGCCTTCGTGTTCGTCGCCATCCTCTGGTGGTACCTGGACAGCAGCCAGGGCCGCGAAGTGGCCAACACCGTGTCGATGCAGTTCATCACCGGCTACCTGGTGGAAAAGAGCCTGTCCATCGACAACATCTTCGTCTTCCTGATGCTGTTCAGCTACTTCGCCGTGCCACCGCAGTACCAGAAGCGCGCGCTCATCATCGGCATCATCGGTGCCATCGTGTTGCGCACGCTGCTGATCCTGGCAGGCGCCTGGCTGCTGGCCACCTTCCACTGGCTGCTGTATGTATTTGGCGCTTTCCTGGTCATCACGGGCGTGAAAATGTGGTTTGCTGCTGGCCAGGAGCCCGACATTGCCACCAACCCGGTGCTCAGGCTGCTGAAGAAGCGCATCCGCATCACCGACCAGTTCGATGGTGAAAAGCTCAGCACGCTGATCAACGGCGTGAAGCACTACACCCCGCTGTTCTTGGTGCTGGTGCTCATCGGCACCACCGACATCATCTTCGCGGTGGACAGCATCCCGGCCATCTTTGCGATCACCAGCGACCCGTTCATCGTGCTCACGGCCAACATCTTCGCTATCCTGGGCCTGCGCGCGCTGTACTTCCTGCTGGCCGACCTGGCCAACCGCTTCCATCTGCTGGCCTATGGCCTGGCCCTGGTGCTGGTGTTCATCGGCGGCAAGATGCTGCTGATCGATCTGGTGAAGATCCCTATCGGCTACGCGCTGCTGGTGACGGCCGGGCTGATTGCCGGCTCCATTTTCCTGTCGCTGCGCAGCTCGGGCGAAAGCGCCCACGGTGCCCCGGCCCTGCCGCGCAAAGACTGAAACAAGGCCACACCCATGGAACTCTTCGACTCTGTTTTGCTTTTTCTCCTGGGGGGCCTGGTCGCGGCCACCGTCATCGCCCACCGGGCGGGCAATGAGCGGCGCGATGTTCGGCTGCTGATGGGGCTCTCTGCCCTGTGCGGCGCCGGTGCCGCCGCCGCATGGGCCTGGGGTTGAGAACGTGTTTACGATCTTTTCAGGGCCGCGCAAGTACCTTGCCGGGATGGGATGCAAGGCGCGGTGCGCAGTGGATAGCCCGGCT
>JADMJR010000195.1 GCA_018780365.1 Acidovorax sp.
AAACGCGGGATCTTCTGCTTGACGCGGCCCGTGAGCGGGTCGAACAGCTGCAGGCTCTCGATCTCGTCGTCGAACAGCTCGATGCGGATGGCCAGCTCCGAGTGCTCGGCCGGGAACACGTCGATGGTGTCGCCCCGCACACGGAACTTGCCGCGCGAGAAGTCGGCCTCGTTGCGCTGGTACTGCATGCGGATCAGCTGGGCGATCACATCGCGCTGGCCCAGCTTATCGCCCGAGCGCAGCGTCATCACCATGCGGTGGTAGCTCTCGGGTTCGCCAATGCCGTAGATGGCCGACACCGTGGCCACGATGACCACATCCGTGCGTTCCATCAGGCTCTTGGTGCACGACAGCCGCATCTGCTCGATGTGCTCGTTGATCGCGCTGTCCTTCTCGATGAACAGGTCGCGCTGGGGCACATACGCCTCGGGCTGGTAGTAGTCGTAGTAGCTCACGAAATACTCCACGGCATTCTTGGGGAAGAACTCGCGGAACTCGCTGTACAGCTGCGCAGCCAGGGTCTTGTTGGGGGCGAAGATGATGGCCGGGCGGCCCATGCGGGCGATCACGTTGGCCATGGTGAAGGTCTTGCCAGAGCCCGTCACACCCAGCAGCGTCTGGAAGGTTTCTCCGTCGTTCAGGCCCTCCACCAGCTTGTTGATGGCCTCGGGCTGGTCGCCCGCCGGTGGATACGGCTGGAACAATTCAAAGGGGGAATTGGGGAAATGGACGAATTCACCGTCTTGCTTTTCCGTTATGACTTCTGTGATATCCGGCATGGGTGCAGTCAACGATTGGGGGGTAGCGGCCGTTAAAATCGGCGGAACCCGGCACAGTACACCACGCCCGGATTCTTCGCTACTGACAACCTTTCAAGGATTTTCATGTCTCTGTTCACCGCCGTCGAAATGGCCCCCCGCGACCCCATCCTGGGCCTCAACGAGCAATTCAACGCAGACACCAACCCCAACAAGGTCAACCTGGGCGTCGGCGTTTATTTCGACGACAACGGCAAGCTGCCCTTGCTGCAATGTGTGCAGGCCGCAGAAAAGACCATGATGTCCACCCCCACTGCCCGTGGCTACCTGCCCATCGACGGCATCGTGGCCTATGACAACGCCGTCAAGGCTTTGGTATTTGGTGCGGACAGCGAACCCGTCACTTCTGGCCGCGTGGCCACCGTGCAAGCCGTGGGTGGTACGGGCGGCCTCAAGATCGGCGCTGACTTTCTCAAGAAACTCAGCCCCAACGCCAAGGTGCTGATCTCCGATCCCAGCTGGGAAAACCACCGCGCGCTGTTCACCAATGCCGGCTTCGAAGTCGATACCTATGCCTACTACGACGCCGAAAAGCGCGGCGTGAACTTTGAAGGCTTTCTGGCCAGCCTGAATGCCGCCGCTGCCGGCACCATCGTCGTGCTGCACGCCTGCTGCCACAACCCCACCGGCTACGACATCACGCCCGCCCAGTGGGACCAGGTGATTGCCGCCGTCAAGGCCAAGGGCCTGACGCCTTTCCTCGATATGGCCTACCAGGGCTTCGGCCACGGCATCGCCGAAGACGGTGCCGTGATCGGCAAGTTTGTGGCTGCAGGCCTGAACTTCTTCGTCTCCACATCTTTCAGCAAGAGCTTCAGCCTGTACGGCGAGCGCGTGGGTGGCCTGTCGGTGCTGTGCGCCGACAAGGAAGAAGCCGGCCGCGTGCTGAGCCAGCTCAAAATCGTCATCCGCACCAACTACTCCAACCCACCCATCCACGGTGGCGCGGTGGTGGCCGCCGTGCTGAACAACCCCGAGCTGCGCGCGATGTGGGAACAAGAACTGGCCGAAATGCGCGTGCGCATCAAGGCCATGCGCCAGAAGCTGGTGGACGGCCTGAAGGCCGCCGGTGTGAAGCAGGACATGTCCTTCATCACCACCCAGATCGGCATGTTCAGCTACTCGGGCCTGACCAAGGACCAGATGGTGCGCCTGCGCAACGAGTTCGGCGTGTACGGCACCGACACCGGCCGCATGTGCGTCGCAGCCCTGAACAGCAAGAACATCGACTACGTCTGCCAGGCCATTGCAAAGGTTGTCTGAGCACGATGAGAAAGCGGCGCTCGCGCGCCGCTTTGTGAGCGAAGCGCTCCAGAACCCGCACAACGCGGCCCTTCTGGAGCGTTTGCCGTTTCTGGGTCTGCCCGATGCGTGGCTGGTGGCAGGCTGCCTGTTTCAGACGGTGTGGAACCTGCGTTCCGGCCTGGAACCCACGACGAACATCAAGGACTACGACCTGTTCTATTTCGATGCGTCGGACCTGTCCGAAGCCGCCGAACAGGCCGTGCAAGCCCGCGTCACCACCCTCTTTTCCGACCTGCCGATCACCGTGGAAGCCAAGAACCAGGCCCGGGTACACCTCTGGTACGAACGCTGGTTTGGTTACCCCTATGCGCCGCTGCAATCGGCCCGCAACGGGATCGAGCGTTTTCTGGTGCCCTGCACCTGCGTGGGTTTGCAGCCCGGCAACACACCTCAAGCCCCACCGGGGCTGTACGCCCCCTACGGCCTCGCGGAGCTGTATGCCGGGCTGATGCGCCCCAACCCAGCCTGCCCCCACCTGCCGCTGTTCCAGGCCAAGGCAGAAAGCTACCGGGAGCGCTGGCCATGGCTGACGATCCAGCCGATGTTGCCCGCCATCGGCGGGTTGCCTGAAAATTTCTAGATTTTTTGGCCTCTACCGCCTGATGTATAAGCGTTAGAAGCTATTAATATGATAGCAAATGACTGAAAGCTGCGCCGGTGCGACCTGTCACCCCCACAGCACCGACCGCATCGAGATCGACGCAGACTGGTAGCCGGTGTTGAAAAAGCGCGGCATCTCGCTGGACTCCACCGCACCGGCGGCGTACAGCAAGGGCAGGTAGTGCTCGTGCGTGGGGTGCGCCTGCTGGGCCACAGCGCCCAGCTTCTGAAAGTCCTGCAGGGCGCCCAGTTGGCCCTTCTTGATCTGCTCCTGCACCACGGTGTCGAATTCGGTGGCCCAGTCGTAGGCCTCGTTGGCCGCCGTGCCCCGGCGCGTGGCGCGCAGGTTGTGCACGATGTTGCCGCTGCCCACGATCAGCACGCCGCGCTCGCGCAAGGCCTTGAGCTGCTGGCCCAGCGCATAGTGCTCGGCCGGGGCGCGGCTGTAGTCCATGCTGAGCTGCATCACCGGGATGCGCGCCTGGGGGAACATGGGCTTGAGCACCGACCAGGTGCCGTGGTCCAGGCCCCATTCGCCCCCGTCCACACCCAGTGCGGCGCCGGTGGCAGGGGATTTCAGCTCCTTGGCCAGGCTGCGCGCCACCGCTGGTGCGCCCGGCACGGGGTACTGCTGGTCAAACAGCGCCTGGGGGAAGCCGCCAAAGTCGTGGATGGTTTTGGGGTTGGCCATGCCGGTGATCTGCCAGCCACCGCGCGTGAGCCAGTGGGCCGACACACACAGGATGAGCTGCGGCTGCACCGCGCGCGCCATCAGCTCCGCCCCCATGGCCTGCCAGCTGCGGCGCCAGGCGTTGTCTTCGATGGCATTCATGGGGCTGCCATGGCCCACAAACAGCACGGGCATGCGGAGCGAGGGCTTGAGCGCCTGCAGCGCGGCCGCCGTGGCGGCGCTGCTCAAAGACGAGGTCATGAAAGCTCCCGGAAAGGCGGCCAGGCCCGTGAGGGCGGCCAAAGAGGTTCTGCGTTGCATGGGTCAAGGAGCGTAACAAATTATGTATAACGCAGGGAGTGAGCCCGCGCGCTCCTTGAAGTTCCGGCGCCGCACCTTCTCCTTCCGTTCAGAACCAAAACACCGAGACAACCCCACACCCATGACAACCGCCCTGCCCCAGCCCCTGCGCAACACCCGTGTCCTGAGCCTTGCGCTGAACCTGCCCGGCCCCGCCGCCCTGATGCGCTGCGCACGCCTGGGTGCACAGTGCACCAAGCTCGAACCCCCGCCCGCCCCCGGCCACCCCAGTGCCGACCCCATGGGCATCTACAGCCCCCCTGCCTATGCCACCCTGCACCAGGGGGTGCGCGTAGTGCATGCACACCTCAAGACCCCCGAGGGCCAGGCAGCGCTGCATGAAGAGCTGGCCCGCACCGACGTGCTGATCACCTCATTCCGCACCTCGGCGCTCACCAAGCTGGGCCTGGGCTGGGACGTTTTGCAGGCTAAATACCCACGCCTGTCGCTGGTGCGCATCGTGGGCGCAGCGGCCGAGCGCGCCGAAGAGCCCGGCCACGACCTCACCTACCTGGCCGATGCGGGCCTGGTGACCGGCACCGAGATGCCCCCCACGCTCTACGCCGACATGGGCGGCGCCCTGATGGCCAGCGAAGCCGTGCTGCAAGCCCTGCTGGAGCGCGCCCACACCGACAACGGCGTGTGCATCGAAGTCGCCCTGGCCAACGCCGCCGCCTGGCTGGCCCAGCCGCGCGACTGGGGCCTGACCACCCCCGAGGGCGACGTGGGAGGCCATCACGCGGGCTACCGCATCTACCCCTGCGCCGACGGCCGCGTGGCCGTGGCCGCGCTGGAACCGCACTTTGCCGCCAGCCTGTGCGCCGCTGCAGGCCTGCCCGCCACGGGCGACCCAGTGGTGCTGCGCGCGCCTGCCACGCACGCCGCCGTGGCGGCCTTCCTGCGCACACAGACCCGCGCCCAACTGGATGCGCTGGCCGTGGCGCAGGACATTCCCTTGCACACCTTGGCCTGAGGCATCGCATCCCCATGCAGAAACAGGGCACGGTCAGCCGCCGTGGGCGCCCCAGAGGAAAACGCTCGGCCTCGGCCCCCGCAGCCCCCGCCCTGCTCCTGATGCTCGGCTGGGCCGCGCTGCTGGCTTGGGGCGTCTGGGCGGATCGGCTCCCGCTGTGGTCCCTGGGCGCTGCTGTGGTCATCAACCTCCTGAATTTTGTCACCTATGCCATGGACAAAAGCGCGGCACAAAGCGGCCGGTGGCGCACGCCTGAAAAACACCTGCACCTGCTCAGTCTGGCAGGTGGCTGGCCGGGCGCGTGGTGCGCGCAGCAGTGGCTGCGGCACAAGTCGAGCAAACAAGAGTTCCGCGCCGTGTACTGGGCCACGGTGGTGCTGCACTGCGCAGCGCTGGCGGCCTGGGTGGGCGGGTGGCTGCCGTAGCCCTGCCCTCGTTTTATCAAATTTGATAGCACAAAGCGCTTGATGGATGCGCGGTAACAGCCATTTTTGCTTGTATTTTTGGCACCCAACGCGCCACAGAGGGCCACAGCGCAGGGGCAGGCCCTGGGGCGATCTCCCACACCACCTCGGTAATGTCCAGGGGGCCCTGCAACTGCTGCGGTGCATGTGTGCGCTTTCCTTGAACGAAGAGCGCTGGCACGGTAGCCCGAGGCGCCAGCGACAGCAGACGGCGGCGAGCGCCGTCCCTCAGCTTGCCAAACTTTGCATGCGCCAGCAGATTGATCGCTATATAGTGGCCCGCAACCACTGCACCGCTGAACCGCTCGCCGATCCCGGGGCCCCTGCCGGGGCGAAGGTGGTTCGTGCAAGGTGCAGGCACAGCAAAGCAACAAGGGCGCCTTGGCCACGGCCAGCGCCCGGCAACGACGCATGAGGCGAGGGGGCCAATCCATGGATGTGTTGCAGCAGCCAGTCGAGCGAAAACCGGTGCCGTTGACCCTGCGAGTGACCTGGCCTTTCATCGTGATGGTGCTGCTGCTGGCCGCCTGTGCCACGGCCAGTTTGCAGGTTCTGTCGGGCGTGCGCGCCTTTGTGGCGGGCGAAAGCCTGTGGACCAAGGGCCAGAAAGACGCCATCTACCACCTCCACCAGTACGCGATCAGCGGCTCGCCCCAGGCGTTCGACGGGTTTGTGCGCGCCATGGACATTCCCCTGGGCGACCGGGCGGCGCGGCTGGCCCTGCAGCCCGGCCAGGTGCAGACCGATGTGGCGCGCGAGGGTTTTTTGCGTGGCGGCAACCACCCGGACGACATCGACAGCCTGATCTGGCTGCTGCGCTACTTCGACCACCTGGACCTGGTCAAAAAACCCGTGAGCCACTGGCTCATCGGCGACGAATACATCAACGCGCTGCGCGAGCTGTCGCACGAGATCCACCAGCACAACACCGACGGCACGGCGGACGCCGCCACACGGCAGCGGTGGCAGGACACCATCCACGAGATCAACGCCGGTGTCACCCCCGCCGCCCGCAACTTCAGCGAGGCGCTGGGCGAAAGCTCGCGCCAGATTGTGCTGCTGCTGATGTGGACCAACATGGGCATGGCGGCCGTGCTCATCGTGCTGACCCTGTGGCACACCCATGGCCTGCTGGAGCAGCGCCGCCGCGCCGAGCAGGCCCTGGAGGCCGAACGCGAGCAGGCCCGCACCACGCTGACCGCCATTGGCGACGGCGTGGTGACAACCAACACCCAGGGCCAGGTGCTCTACATGAACCCCGCCGCCGAGGCCCTGCTGGCCCGCCCGGCCGCCCAGGCCACTGGCCAGCCGCTGGCACAGCTGCTGGTGTTTGACGGCGAGGCGCCGCCCCTGTCTGCCGACACGCTGGTGCAGAACATCCTGCGCAGCAGCAGCGCCGCCCTGGGCAACATCCACACTACGCTGGTGCGCCCGGACCAGACTGTCGTGCCGGTCAAGCTGGTGGGTTCGCCCATCCGCCACCGCGATGCGCTGACCGGGGCCGTGCTGGTGCTGCACGACGTGACGCGCGAGCAGCACTATGTGGAGCAGCTGTCGTGGCAGGCCAGCCACGATGCGCTGACGGGCCTGGTCAACCGGCGCGAGTTCGAGCACCGGCTCGAAGCCCTGCTGGCCCAGCCCCGCCCCGTGGGGCGCGAGGGCTCGCTGCTGTATGTGGACATGGACCAGTTCAAACTCATCAACGACACCTGCGGCCACCAGGCGGGCGACGAGATGCTGCGCGAGGTCTGCCGCATGCTGCAAAGCCACCTGCGCGAGGGCGACACCCTGGCGCGCCTGGGTGGCGACGAGTTTGGCATCCTGCTCAAGGACTGCCCGGCCGGCCCCTCGGCCCGCATTGCCGAGCAACTGCGCCAGGCCGGGCAGGAGCTGCGGCTGAACTGGGGCGGCCAGCAGCTGCGCACCGGCCTTTCCATCGGCATGGTGCAGCTCATTCCCGCGCTCACCTCCATCCAGGAGGCCATGCGTGTGGCCGACATGGCCTGCTACCGCGCCAAGGAAGGCGGGCGCAACCGGGTCTTCATCTACCAGACGGAAGACATCGAAATGAGCCGCCGCGAAGGCGACATGGACTGGGTGCGGCGGCTGCGCCTGGCGCTGGAGCACAACCGGTTCCGGCTGCACGCCCAGGCCATCGCCCCTTTGCAGCCCGGCGGCGAAACCGGCCTGCACATGGAGGTGCTGCTGCGCCTGCACGAGGAAGACGGGCCACTGATTGCCCCCGGCTGCTTCATCCCGGCGGCCGAGCACTACGGCATGATGCCCTCCATCGACCGCTGGGTCATCCGCCACACGCTGGAGGCCCTGGCCCAGCGGCAGAACCAGCCGGGCCTGCCCCCGGTGCACACCTGCGCCATCAACCTCTCGGGCACCAGCCTGGGGGACGACAGCCTGCTCAAGCTCATCCGCAGTGCGCTGGCCGAGTCGGGGGTAGACCCGCACATGCTGTGCTTCGAGATCACGGAAACCAGCGCCATATCGCACCTGCCCAACGCCGTGCGGCTGATGAAGGAGCTGCAGCAACTGGGCTGCCGCTTCGCGCTCGATGACTTTGGCGCGGGGATGTCGTCCTTCAACTACCTCAAGCACCTGCCGGTCGATTACCTCAAGATCGATGGCAGCTTTGTGAAAGACATGCTGCACGACCCGGCCAACCGGGCGATGGTGGAGATGATCCACCACATCGGCCACGTGATGGGCAAGCAGACGATTGCAGAGTTCGCAGAAAGCCCCGGCATCGTGGAGGCACTGCGGCTCATCGGCGTGAACTACGCCCAGGGTTATGCGGTGGCAAAACCTGTGCCGCTGGAAGAATGCCTGGCCATCCAGGGCCTGCTGAAGCCTGCACCCCGGTGGAACGCTGCAGATGCAGCGCAGGCGCAGCCCTTGCACAACCCCCAGGAACGCCGGGCCTGAGACCCAGCGCGCCCCCGAGCCCCCACCCCCTGCGTACCGGAATCCGGTACAAAAACTAACGCGCTTTCTTGAAGCCCTTGCTGCCCGCTGCAGGTTTGGCAGACGCCCCTGTGGCCCTTGGCGGCAGACCGGTGTGCTGGGTCAGGATGCGGCCCTTGGTGGGCTGCTGCACGCTGCGCGATGCAGGTGCCACGGCCGGCTTGGCCCCGGTCGGGGTCGAGTTCTTGCGCCGCGCGCTCTGGTAGCCGCCGTCGGTCAGTGGCTGGAAGGTCGGAATCAGGTGGTGCTTGCCATTGCCGATGAGGTCGGCGCGGCCCATGGTCTTGAGCGCCTCGCGCAGCAGCGGCCAGTTGTTCGGGTCGTGGTAGCGCAAGAAGGCCTTGTGCAGGCGGCGGCGCTTTTCGCCACGCACGATGTCCACCGTCTCGCTCTCGCGCGTGATCTTGCGCAGCGGGTTCTTGTTGCTGTGGTACATGGCCGTGGCGGTGGCCATCGGGCTCGGGTAGAAGGTCTGCACCTGGTCGGCGCGAAAGCCGTTCTTTTTCAGCCAGACGGCGAGGTTCATCATGTCCTCGTCGCTGGTGCCCGGGTGCGCGGCGATGAAGTACGGGATCAGGAACTGCTTCTTGCCCGCCTCCTCGCTGAACTTCTCGAACATCTGCTTGAACTTGTCATAGCTGCCGATGCCCGGCTTCATCATCTTGGTGAGCGGGCCCTGCTCGGTGTGCTCGGGCGCGATCTTGAGGTAGCCGCCCACGTGGTGCTGCACCAGCTCCTTCACGTACTCGGGGCTCTTCACGGCCAGGTCATAGCGCAGGCCCGATCCGATGAGGATCTTCTTGATGCCCTTCAATGCACGGCCACGGCGGTAGATCTTGATCAGCGGGCCGTGGTCGGTGGTGAGGTTCTGGCAGATGCCGGGGTACACGCAGCTGGGCTTGCGGCAGGCGGCCTCGATCTCGGGCGAGCGGCAGCCCAGGCGGTACATGTTGGCCGTGGGGCCGCCCAGGTCGGAGATGGTGCCGGTGAAGCCCTTGACCTTGTCGCGGATGTCCTCGATCTCCTGGATGATCGAATCTTCACTGCGGCTCTGGATGATGCGGCCCTCGTGCTCGGTGATGGAGCAGAAGGTGCAGCCGCCAAAGCAGCCTCGCATGATGTTGATCGAAAACCGGATCATCTCCCACGCGGGGATCTTGGTCGTACCGTCGTGGCCGCCGTTCTCGTCGGCGTAGCTCGGGTGCGGGCCACGGGCATAGTGCAGGTCGAACACGTAGTCCATCTCGGCCGTGGTCAGCGGGATGGGGGGCGGGTTGATCCACACGTCGCGTGCCGTCACGCCCTCGCCGTGCGCCTGCACCAGCGCGCGGGCGTTGCCGGGGTTGGTCTCCAGGTGCAGCACGC
>JADMJR010000322.1 GCA_018780365.1 Acidovorax sp.
CCGCCAGCGCGGCGGGGCGGCCCTTGCGCGGCGGTCGCTGGCTTGGGCCGCGCCAGTTTTTGAGTTTGTGTACTGAGGACATGCCGTGAAAAGTTTTGGTGTCGAAATCCCCTTTGTCAGCCACCTCGGCTTCACGCTGCACCGCATGGAAGGTGGCGAGTCCGAGCTGCGCTACGAAGCCCAGCCCGAGCACCTGAACTCGTTTGACGTGACCCATGGCGGCGCGTCGATGACCTTGTTGGATGTGACCATGGCCACGGCCGCGCGCAGCGAGACGCCGGACATGGGCGTGGTCACCATCGAGATGAAGACCAGCTTCATGCAACCCGCGCGCGGGCCGCTGGTGGCAAAGGGGCGGCTCATCCACCGCACGGCCACCATGGCGTTTACCGAGGGCACGGTGTACGACGCGCAGGGCCGCATCTGTAGCCATGCCACGGGCACGTTCAAGTACGTGCGGCGTTTGCCGGTGGACAACCGCAGCACCAATGGGCTCAAGGTGATTTCCACCGATTGAGTCCTCCATTTTTTGAATAAAAATGGCCGTTTCCGCGCAATGGATAAGCGCTTATAGCTATTAAATTGATAGTGATTTCACTCTGAAGGAGCCTCTCATGCCACGCAATCAACAAATCGTTCTCGACAACCGCCCCCACGGCGAGGCCGTGGCCAGCAACTTCAAGCTGGTGGCGGTGAACACCCCCGCGCTCAAGGACGGCGAAGTGCTGGTGCGCCACCACTTCCTGAGCCTGGACCCGTACATGCGCGGCCGCATGAACGAGAGCAAGAGCTATGCGGCGTCGCAGGGCCTGGGCGAAGTCATGATCGGCGGCACCGTGGGCGAGGTGGCCGAAAGCAACCACCCCAAGTACGCCGTGGGCGACAAGGTGGTGGGCATGGGCGGCTGGCAGGAATACAGCGTGGTCGATGGCAATGCGCTGGGCGCGCTGCGCAAGGTGGACACCACGCACGTGCCGCTGTCGCACTACCTGGGCGCCGTGGGCATGCCGGGTGTGACGGCCTGGTATGGCCTCGTCAAGATCATTGCGCCCAAGGCGGGCGACACCGTGGTGGTGAGCGCCGCCACGGGCGCCGTGGGCAGCGCCTTTGGCGCGCTGGCCAAGGCCCGTGGCTGCCGTGCGGTGGGCATTGCGGGCGGTGCCGACAAGTGCAAATACGCCGTGGACGAGCTGGGCTTTGACGCCTGCATCGACTACAAGGAACACAGCGATGTCAAAGCCATGTCCAAGGCGCTCAAGGAAGCCTGCCCCAACGGCATCGACGGCTACTTCGAGAACGTGGGCGGCTGGATCATGGACGCCGTGATGCTGCGCATGAACGCCTTCAGCCGCGTGGCCCTGTGCGGCATGATCGCGGGCTACGACGGCGCACCTCTGCCCATGGCCAACCCCGCGCTCATGCTCATCAACCGCATGAAGATCGAAGGCTTCATCGTGAGCGAACACATGGAAGTGTGGCCCGAGGCGCTGAAGGAGCTGGGCACGCTGGTCGGCACCGGCAAGCTGCGCCCGCGCGAGACCATTGCCCACGGCATTGCCGCTGCGCCCGAGGCCTTCCTGGGCTTGCTCAAGGGCAAGAACTTCGGCAAGCAACTCGTCAAGCTGATCTGATGACGCTGCGTTGGCTTTGGGCCCGCTTCGACGACCTGGGTGTGCACGCCCTGCACGACGCGCTGGCGCTGCGCTGCAAGGTGTTCATCCTGGAGCAGGGCCCTTACCAGGACC
>JADMJR010000082.1 GCA_018780365.1 Acidovorax sp.
TGGCGCACTGGACGGCAAAGCAGGCCACGCTGCTGCGCGGCTGGCTGGGCGAGGCGGGCCACGCGGTGCTGGTGCGCCATGCCATGCGCTATGGCAACCCGTCCATCGCCAGCCAGCTCGATGCGCTCAAGGCCGAGGGCGCCACGCGCATCCTCATCCTGCCGCTGTATCCGCAGTACTCGGCCACCACCACGGCCAGCGTGTTCGACGCCGTGTACACCTGGGCTGCCGCCACCCGCAACGTGCCCGAGCTGCGGTTTGTGAACCGGTACCACGACGCCCCCGGCTACATCGACGCGCTGGCCCGCACCATCGAATCGCACTGGAAGACCCACGGCCAACCCGACCAGCTGGTGATGAGCTTTCACGGCGTGCCCGAACGTACGCTGCACCTGGGCGACCCCTACCACTGCGAATCGAGCAAGACGGGCCGTCTGCTGGCCGAGCGCCTGGGCCTGCGCGAAGACCGCTACCGCATCACCTTCCAGTCGCGCTTTGGCAAGGCCAAGTGGCTGGAACCCTACACCCAGCCCACCATCGAGGCACTGGGCAAGGCGGGCACGCGGCGGGTGGACGTGGTGTGCCCCGGCTTCACCAGCGACTGCCTGGAGACGCTGGAAGAAATCAACATGGAAGTGCGCGAGGCGTTCCTGCACGCGGGCGGCCAGGAGTTTCACTACATACCCTGCCTGAACGACAACAGCCACTGGATCACGGCGCTGAGCCGCGTGGCGCAACAGCACCTGGCGGGCTGGCCCACCGAGGTGCCCACCGCTGCGGCGCTGGCCGATGCGCGCAGCCATGCGTTGGCCGGTGGGGCACCCAAAGGCGTGTGCCCCGTGGCGCACTGACTGCTGGTTACTACTATTTTTATAGCTGCTTTCGCTTATCCATCAAGCGCTAGCGGCAAATTTGACCCATATTCCGAAATGGCAGACACACTTTGGTGACCTGCCCCTCCCCCAACACCTGTACTGATGCCCGCTTCTGCCCTCGCCCCCCACCAGCTGCGGCTGACGATTGACCCCGCCACGCTGGGCTTTGCCAGCACGGCCGAGCTGCAAGACCTGCCCCTGCCCTGGATCGGCCAGGAGCGCGCCCAGGCCGCCGCGCAGTTTGGCCTGGGGCTGCACCAACCCGACTACCACCTGTTTGTGCTGGGCGAAGTGGGCAGCGGGCGCGCATCGCTGCTGCGCCAGGCCATGCAGACTGCTGCGGCAGAACGCGCCGTGCCGCCCGACCTGTGCTACCTGCACAACTTCGACACGCCCGACCGCCCCCGCGCCCTGCGCCTGCCGGCGGGCCAGGGCCGCCAGCTGCGCCAAGGCATGGCCGACATGGCCAAGAACCTGCAGGCCGACATCCCCAAGCGCCTGGCCGCCGCCGACTTCAAGGCCGAGGCGGAGCGCATCGAGAAAACCTGGCAGGCGCAAGAAGGCGAGGCCTTTGCCGTGCTGGACGCGTTTGCCGAAGCGCGCCAATTCCGCCTGACCCGCGAGGGCGGGCAAATGGTGTTCACCCTCACCGGCCCCAAAGGCCAGGCGCTGACCGAAGCCGAGGCCCGCGCCCTGCCGCGCGAGCGCCGCGCCGAGATCGACGCCGCCGAACAAGAACTGCGGACCGAGATCGCCCGCTTTCTGGAAGCCGTCCGCCCGCTGGAGCGCACCCGCGACGACGCCCTGGCCGCCCTGCGCCGCCAGACCATCAAGCCCCTGGTGGA
>JADMJR010000108.1 GCA_018780365.1 Acidovorax sp.
CCTGGGGCCAGTGGCTGGCCGAGCATGGCGTGCCCGGCATTTACCGCAGCCAGGCGAGCATGGCGCCGGGCGTGAAGGTGCGCATGGGCACCAAGGCGCTGCCGCATGCAGGCATCGGCGTCAAAGCGTATTCGTGGGCCACCTCGCCCCTGCGCCGCTACACCGACCTGGTCAACCAGTGGCAGATCATTGCCTGCGCCCGCCACGGCAAAACCGCCGCGCTGGCCGCGCCCTTCAAGCCCAAGGACGCCGACCTGTTCTCCATCATCAGCAGCTTTGACGGCGCGTACAGCGCCTACAACGGCTACCAGGCGGGCATGGAACGCTTCTGGACGCTCAAATATGTAGAGCAGAACAGCATCACCGAGCTGAACGCCACCGTCTTCAAGGAAGGTCCGGGCGGCAGCTTTTTGGTGCGGGCGGATGACATTCCGCTGGTCTTTCCGGTGCTGGGCGCGCAGAACCTGCCGCGCGGCGCGCGCCTCCTGGTCAAGCTGGGCGAGGTGGACGAGATCACCCTGGACATCCATGGCACCGTGATCGAACGCCTGGACGACCCGGCCGATGGCAGCGACGACGGCCCCGTGGAGGATGCGGACGAGGACGACGACACCGTGGCGGGGCCCATCGCCATTGCAGTGGACGTGAACGAGGCACCCGCCGACGCCGCTGCCGCAGCCCCGGCCGCCCCCTGATCCAGCCCCTGATAATTGCCGGCGATGAAACTCCCTGCCTTCCTCCGCACCATCAGCACGCTGCAGCTCGCGCTGGGTGTTTCGGTGGCCGTGCACGCCGCACTCATCTCGGTGCGTTTTATCGACCCCGAGGGCTTCAACCGCGTGTTCCAGGACACGCCGCTCGAAGTCATTCTGGTGAATGCCAAGTCCAACGAACGCCCCGACAAGGCCCAGGCGATTGCCCAGGCCAACCTGGCGGGCGGCGGCGATGCCGAGAAGGGCCGTGCCACCAGCCCCCTGCCCTATTCGGCGCTCACGGCCATTGGCGACGACTACGAGGATGCGCAGCGCAGGATGGATGCGATGCAGGAGCAGCAGGCCCAGATGCTGGCCCAGCTGCGCAAGCAGCTGGCCACCATGCCCGCGCCCGACCCGCGCAAGCCCAGCCAAAGCGCCGAACAGGCCACCGAACAGGAAAAGCGCCGCCAACTCGTGAAACTGCTGGCCGAGATCGAAAAGCGCATCAACGAAGAAAACTCGCGCCCCAAAAAGCGCTACATCAGCCCGGCCACCCGCGAAGAAGCCTACGCTGGGTACTACGACTTGCTGCGCCGCAAGGTGGAAGACAAGGGCACCGAGAACTTCCCCGAACAGGGCGGCCGCAAGCTCTATGGCGAGCTGACCATGATCGTCACCGTGAACAACGACGGCCGCGTGCTCGACACCGAGGTGGTGCAGGGCTCGGGCAACGCCACGCTGGACCGCCGTGCGCAGGCCATTGCGCGCGCCGCCGGCCCGTTTGGCGCCTTCGACGCTGAAATGCGCAAGCGGGCCGACCAGATCGCGATGGTGGCGCGCTTCAAGTTCACGCGCGACCAGACCCTGGAAACGGTGGTGAAGTGAGCCCCCCTGAGTCGCCTGCGGCGCCCGGCCCCAGCGGGACGGCGCCGGTGGCGGGGCCCCCGCCCATGCCACGGCCCCCTCGATAGGACACCCGCTGGGCACAACACCCCACGCACCCTGTAGCACCCCTATGACATCCTCCGCCGACCTGTACTGCGTGATGGGCAACCCCGTGGCCCACAGCCGCTCGCCCGCCATCCACGCCCGTTTTGCCGAACTCACGGGCGAGCCCGTCGCCTACGAACGCCGCCTGGTGCCCCTGGACGGTTTTGCCCAGGGCGTGCGTGCGTTCGCAGCCGAGGGCGGGCGCGGCTGCAACGTCACCGTGCCGTTCAAGACCGAGGTTCCCGGCCTGGCCACCGAATGCAGCGAGCGCGTGCAACTGGCGGGCGCCGCCAACACCCTCACCTTTCGCGCTGACGGCAGCCTGTATGCCGACAACACCGACGGACTGGGCCTGGTGGCTGACATCACACGCAACGCGGGTGTCTCGCTGGCGGGGCGCGATGTGCTGCTGGTGGGCGCCGGGGGTGCCGCAGCCGGCGTGCTGGGCCCGCTGCTGCTGGCCGGGGCGCGCCACATCACCGTGGCCAACCGCACACTGGCCAAGGCCCAGGCGCTGGTGCAGTCGCATGGCCCACTCGCATTGCTACAAAAAGCAGAGCTAAAAGCGCTAGAACCACGCGCGGTAACGGCCAATTTTGATGTAGTCATCAACGCCACGGCCAGCAGCCTGGCCGGTGCCGGGGTGCCCGTGCCCACCACCGTGCTGCGCCCGGGTTGCCTGGCCTACGACATGATGTACGGCCCCGCCGCCCAGGAGTTTCTGGACTGGGCGCGCAGCCACGGCGCGGTGCCACGCGACGGCCTGGGCATGCTGGTGGAACAGGCCGCCGAGGCCTTTTTGCTGTGGCGCGGCGTGCGCCCGCCCTCGGCCCAGGTGCTGCGCGAGATGCAGCAGGCCACCGCCTGAGCCCCTGAGGACAACGCCATGAAAGCCGTGTTGCGCTGGCAGGGCCTGCTGGTGATCGCACTGGTGGCGCTGCAGCTGTTTTTTGTGCTGCGCATTGCTGCCATGGTGGCGATCAACCCCGAGTCCACCACTTTCCAGCGCTCCGAAGCCTGGACACTGCTATCCACCAAAGGCCATGTGCCCTGGCGCCAGCAATGGGTGCCCTACGCGGACATCTCCGACCACCTCAAACGCGCCGTCATCGCCTCGGAAGACGATGGTTTTGTGAACCACGACGGCGTGGACTGGAACGCCATCGAAAAAGCCTGGGAGCGCAACGCCAAGGCCGAAGCTCAGGCTAGCAAGGCGCAGGCCCGCGCCCCCGAGCGCCCGGTGCGCGCAGCCAAGATCCGGGGCGGCTCCACAATCACCCAACAACTGGCCAAGAACCTGCTGCTCTCGGGTGAACGCACCCTGCTGCGCAAGGGGCAGGAATTTGTGCTGACGTTGGCGCTGGAGCAGTTGCTGAGCAAGCAACGCATCCTGGAGATCTACCTCAACAATGTGGAATGGGGCGAAGGCGTGTTCGGCGCCGAGGCCGCCGCGCAGCACTACTTCCGCAAGAGCGCCAGCCGCCTGAGCACCGCCGAAGCCGCCCGCCTGGCAGTGATGCTGCCTGCGCCCAAGCGGTTTGAGAAAACGCCCGGATCGGCCTACCTGGCGGGGCGCACGCGCACGATCCTGGCGCGCATGGGGAGTGCGGAGCTGCCGTAGCCACCGCGCCAACGCCCTAGAGCCGTCCTGGGCACCGGCGCGGCAGGCGGCCTTGGCCAAAGCCTCCGGAAAATTCAAGGCCGCCGCTGCAGCCGCAGCATCACCGGCTCCTCGGGCCGCACGGTCACCTGCATCCGAGGTTCGCACGGGGGCGCGGCTTCCGGCAGGTGCAGGGTGTAGCGCTGCAGCAGCATGGCCGCCAGCAGAGTCATCTCCAGCATTGCAAAGTGCTGGCCAATGCACACGCGCGGGCCCAGGCCGAACGGTATCCACGCGCCCCGGGGGATGGCCGGTGCCCCCTCCAGAAAACGCTCGGGCATGAACCGGTCGGCCTGGGCAAACCAGCGTTCATCCCGGTGCAGCACCCAGGGCGTGATGCGCAGCATGGCGCCCTTTGGCACGTCAAAGCCACCGAGCGTGATGGGTGCGGTGGTGCGGCGGCTCATCAGCGCAGCAATGGGCGGGTACAGGCGCAGCGCTTCCTTGAGGGTGGCGCTGAGAAAAGGCAGCTGGGCCAGGTGTTCGGGGCCGGGCACCTGGCCGTGCAGCACGGCGTCTACCTCGGCCTGCGCACGCTCGGCAGCGCCGGGGTTTCGGGCCATCAGCAGGCTCCACCACAACAGCGTGGTGGCGCTGGTTTCGTGCCCAGCCTGGAAGGTGACCAGGCACTGGTCGAGCACCTCCTGCGCCGACAGGGCCTCGCCCGTGGCCTCGTCACGCAGGGCCAGCAGCATGTGCAGCAGGTCGCTGCGCGGCGGTGCAGGTTCCGCCTCGGCCTGGCGGGCATCGATGTGCCGCTGCACCAGCCCCTTGAGGGCCCTGATGGCACGGCGCTTGGCGGCCTTGCCGGGCAGGGGCAGCCAGTCGGGCAGCGTGAAGGGCATGAACATTTCGCGGAAGGCTGTCTCCGACAGCGTCTGCGTGGCCCAGGCGGCATCGCGCGCGTCGGCCTGGGCCGATTCGCTGAACAGCGTGCGCAGGATCACGTCCATGGCCACATCGGTCCACAGCACATCCACGGGCACCAGGGCTTCGGCCTGGCCTGCGGGCACGGCGGTGTCGAGCGCGCGGCGGGCGGCGTCGGTCATCAGCTGCGCGTAGCCCGCCACGCGCTTGGGGGAGAACGCGGGCATCAGCATGCGGCGCTGGCGCTGCCAGGTGGGGCCTTCGGTCACCAGCACGCTCTGGCCAAACACCTGCTCGAACACCTCGATGCCCCGCTCCCAGCGAATGAGCTGATCGGCATGGGTGATGAGCGCCTCCCGCACCAGGTCGGGGTGCATCAGATCCCAGGCATCCTCGTAGCCCAGGCGCATGCGGGTGAGGTCACCATGGTCGCGCTGCAGGTGGGTGACAAAACCCAGGTAGTCGGCACGCATGGCGCGCAGCAGTGGCAAGCCCCACCAGCGGCTGCGCGGGCCACCGGGCCGGGTGGCAGTGCGCGGGTGGTGCGCGGGGAGCGGGGGGCGGGGCGTGGTGGTGGAGGGGTTCATGCCGGATATGGTGCGGTGCAGCAGCCAGCCGGTATTGAACGATGTCGACATGGCCACTCGCCTACACTCGCGCCCCATGGCAACCTTGGCCCCTCCCTCCACCCGGCATCCGCTGGGGTTGATCCCCTCGGGCCAGCTGTGGCTGCCGCGCGCCAGCCTCACGGCCTGCCTGCGCGGCGCCATGGTGCGCAGCACGGTGGGCTACGCACTCAGCGAAACGCAGCGCATCAACCGCTTTCCGGCATCGCCGCTGTGCAGCCTGAGCTGGTGGTTCCAGGGCCGCAGCGAAGTCCTGCTGCCCGAGCGCCCCGACACCATGCCCGGCCTGCACAGCCCGCGTGAGGCCTACCCGGGCCGCTGGGTCCTGTCGGGCCCACAAACCCGCCCCACATCCAGCTTCTGCGCCGAACCGACACACGCCATGATGGTGATGTTCATGCCCGACGCGCTGCACCAGCTCACCGGTATCGAACCCGAGGCACTGACGGACCGCTCGGTGGACGCACACACCTTGTTGCCGCCCGACTGGCTCGCCATGTGCGAGGCCGTGCAGCACCAGCCCCATGACGCGGCCCGCGTGGAGTGCCTGGAGGCGTTTCTGGAGCCCCGCTGGCAAGCCTGCCGCCCCATCCAAGCGCTGCAGGCGCAGCGTTATGGCGACTGGGCCCTGCACCTGGCGCAGCGCGCCGCCCTCTCCGCCCCCGGCCGCAGCCTGCGCCAGCTGGAGCGCCGCATCAAGCGCTGGGCCGGGCTGCCGCTGCGCGAGCTGCGCGGCTTTGGCAAGGCCGAGCAGGCATTCTTCGACACCATCGCGGCCGATGCGGCCCAGGGCTCGGTGAAGTGGGCGGATGTGGCGGCGGGCGCGGGTTTCTCGGACCAGTCGCACCTGTGCCGTGTCACGCGGCGCATCACCGGCTACGCCCCCCAGGCGCTGTACGACGGCATCTACGGTGACGAAGCGTTCTGGGCGTACCGCATCTGGGTGTAGTGGCCAGGGTGGCGGCAGCCACCCGGCTGCGGCCCGCCACAGCCCACGCCCCGCAGGGCACACCGCCACGTATCATCCGCGCCATGCTTGCCAAGTTGATGAGTTTCCTTCTGCTGGGGATCGTGCGGTTTCTGACCGGCTCCCAGGCCCGCTGGTACGGTTGCCCGCCCAAGGCCGAGCAGCGCATTTATTTTGCGAACCACCAGAGCCATGCCGACATGGTGCTGATCTGGGCCGCGCTGCCCGAAGAGCTGCGCAGCATCACGCGGCCCATCGCGGCCAAGGACTACTGGACCAAGACACCGTTCCGCCAGTGGATCACCACCGCCGTGTTCAACGCCGTGTATGTGGACCGCCAGGCCACGCCCGCACGCGCCCCAGCCCCCGTGGGCGCGCCCGACGCCACGGCCACGGCAGCTACCGAGGCCGACACGGCCATGGCCGGTGGGCCGGACCCCTCGCCCGAAGCCCCGCCCCGCACGCCCAGCCCCGAGGAGCTGCGCGCCGCCCTGCCCGGGTCCGACCCGCTGGCCCCGCTGGTGCGTGCGCTGGAGAGCGGCGACTCCATCGTGATCTTTCCCGAAGGCACACGCGGCCACGGCGACGAGCCGCAGCCGTTCAAGTCCGGCCTGTTCAAGCTGGCGCAGATGTTTCCGCAGGTGGTGCTGGTGCCCGCCTGGATCAACAACGTGCAGCGCGTGATGCCCAAGGGCGAAGTGGTGCCCGTGCCCATCCTGTGCTCGGTGACCTTTGGGGCGCCTGTCCAGCTGGAAGCGGGCGAAGAACGCCGCCCGTTTCTGGACCGCGCACGCCGCGCCGTGATCGCGCTCAGGGAAGTCTGAACATGACGACCCTCCAGCCGATTCCTTCGCCTATCGCTGCTCCCGAGGGGGCACGCTGACATGAACAATTTCCTTCGCAGCTTGACCGCCACCCAACAAATCGGCGCCCTGTTCCTGGTCGTGTTCGGCATCCTGTCCGTCGTCACGGTGTGGGCCTTCGTGCGCAATCTGCGCGAGCACGCCAGCGACGACCCCGCATCGGAAGCCCTCGCACTGGAGGCCAAGCGCTTTTGGGGCCTGCTGCAAACCTCGTGGATGATGGCCTCCGTGTTCTGGATCGGCTGGGTGCTGGGCGACACCGTGGCCACGGTGCTGTTTGCCATCGTGGCGTTTTTTGCGCTGCGCGAGTTCATCACGCTCTCGCCCACGCGACGCGGCGACCACCGCAGCCTGGTGCTGGCGTTTTTTGTGGTGCTGCCGCTGCAGTTCTGGATCGTGGGCAGCAAGCACTTTGACCTGTTCACGGTGTTCATCCCCGTCTACGTGTTCCTCGCCCTGCCCGTGGTGAGCGCGCTGGCCAACGACCCGCAGCGTTTTCTGGAGCGCAACGCCAAGCTGCAGTGGGGCATCATGGTCTGCGTGTACGGCATGAGCCACGTGCCCGCGCTGCTGCTGCTGGACTTTCCGGGCTACCGCGACAAGGGCGCGTTTCTGGTGTTTTTCCTGGTGTTTGTGGTGCAGACCTGCATGCTGGTGCAGCACCTGCTGGGGCGGCGCTTTCCGCACAAGCCCGTGGCGCCGCAGGTGAGCCAGAGTTTTCAGTGGACGAGCTGGCTGGCCGGTGTGGCGGCCGGTGGCCTGGCCGGCGGGCTGCTCACCTTCATCACCCCGTTCAAGCCCGGCCAGGCGCTGGGCATGGCCCTGCTGGCCTGCGTGGCGGGCAGCCTGGGACACCTGGTGATGAAGGCGCTGAAGCGTGACCGGGGCATCACCAGCTGGGGCATGCAGGGCATGTCGGTCACCGGTGCGGGTGGGCTGCTCGACCGGGTGGATGCGCTGTGTTTTGCGGCACCCGTTTTCTTCCATTCGGTGCGCTGGTACTTCGGACTTTAAGAAAAATAGGCCGTTTGCGCGCTACCACATTGCCCAAACAGCTATTAAATTTATAGCAATGCGTATTCTTGGCATCGACCCCGGCCTGCAGACCACCGGTTTTGGCGTGGTGGACATAGACGGCCACAAGCTCAGCTACGTGGCCAGCGGCACCATCCGCACCACCACGCTGGCACTGGGCGACCTGCCTGGGCGCCTGAAGATCCTGTTCGACGGCATCACCGAGGTGGCGGCCCGCTACGAGCCCGACGTGGCTTCGGTCGAGATCGTGTTCGTCAACGTCAACCCGCAGTCCACCCTGCTGCTGGGCCAGGCGCGCGGCGCCTGCATCACGGCCCTGGTGGCCAGCAACCTGCCGGTGGCCGAATACACCGCGCTGCAGATGAAAAAAGCCGTGGTCGGCCACGGCCGCGCGGCCAAAAGCCAGGTGCAGGAGATGGTGCGCCGCCTGCTCAGCCTGCCCGGCCTGCCGGGCACCGACGCCGCCGACGGCCTGGGCATGGCCATCACCCACGCACATGCCGGGGCGGCCATGGGCCGGCTGGGCGAAGCGGCCACGCTCAACCGGCGCCAGCATGCGATGTACAAGGGCGGGCGCAGCTACTGACCCCCAGGTGCCCCCGGAGCATCGGGGCGGCTGATTCACCCGGACACGGCCTGCCTACGGCACAAAAGCCGGGCAAAAAAATACCGCGCCCAAAAGCGCGGTACAGCCCCACCAGGGTTTCCGCAGCAGCGAAGGGTCAGGCGACCTGCGTCTTCAGCCGATCAGCACGCTCCTTGGGCGAAGGATGCGTGGACAGGAAGCTGGTGGAATCTCCGCTCGACATGGCGGCGAGCTTTTCCAGGGCCGTGACACAGGCGGCGGGCTGGTAGCGCTTGGCTTTCATGAAGCCCATGGCGTAGTCATCGGCCTCGCGCTCATTGCTTTGCGAGTGCTGGGCGCGCACCACTTTCTCGAACAGGTCACCCAGCTGCGAGCTGGCGATGGCACCGGCCTTGCCGTTGCTCGACGCCACGGCATTGCGCAGCGCGCTGGTGCGCAGGGCGGTCTGGATGCGGGCCTTGGTGTGGCCGGCCTTGACGTGGCCGATCTCGTGGCCGATCACATAGCGCACTTCATCGTCGGTGAACTTGTCCATCAAACCCGAATACACCCGGATGGTGCCGTTGGCCATGGCAAAGGCGTTGATCTCGGGCGTGAGGTAGACCTTGAAGTTCATCTTGAGACCGTCGTACGTGCCCAGGCCCGAGGTGAGTTTGGTGAGGCGGGTGGCGTAGGGGTTGCCTGCGGGGGCCACCTTGTTCTGGCGGTCCATCTCGGCGGACATCTGGTCGAACGTGCTCTTGAGTTCCTCGTCCGACAGGCTTTCGGACTTGGCAAGGTCCTTGCCTGCGTCCAGCATCTTGCCCAGGTCAAACTGCGCCCACACGGGCGATACGGCGCTCACGCCAGAAGCCAGGGTCACGAGCGTCAACAATTCACGGCGGTCCATCGGGGTTCCCTCTCACTGAGTCAGTTGTGGTTTTTTACTGCGCCCACACCACCAAGCGATGGTGGGTGCGCGCCGAAGGATAGCCACGCCACCGCCGTTTCTGGCGGGCGGCCCTGTCTACAGATGTAAGAACCTGTTCAAGATCTTTTGAGCAATAGCGCCAGGAACGCCAGATGGACGAACTGCA
>JADMJR010000221.1 GCA_018780365.1 Acidovorax sp.
GTCCCCACGGGGCCGCTGCGCCTTGCGATCGGACAGCTTCAATGCCACCCAACCCACCCCGATCGGAACCACGAGCACCAGCACGGCCAGTAGCAAGGCGATCCAATCAGCCATGGCACAGCAGCTCCAGGCCCAGGCCGCGCAGGGCGCTGCGCACGGAGCCAGCCTCAATGGCCTGGCACCTTTGCGCGCTGCAATGGCTCAATGGCATGAAAGCGCCCCCGCGCAAGAAACACTGGCCGCACAACCGAGTTCGAGCTGAGGCAGGCCAGAGGCCAGGCAACGCTTCGCGCCCTCCAGGTCGCGCCGGTGGATGTACAAAGTGCCCTTGGCCGTGTGGCGGGGCACGTCGAACGCCAGGCGGTACCCGCGCAGCTGCCGCCCCAGCACTGCCTGCAGCGTTGCACGCAGGCTTTGCCCACTGGAATACGGCGTGATGAACGGAACCAGCACCAACGCGGTGGGGTCGCCATCGACCTCGCACAAAGGCAACAGGGATACCCGGTGCAAGCCCGTACTGGGGCAACTCTTCATCAGCATGTTTTCACCACGTTGAGCCCCTGGCAGGAGCGCTTGTGGCCGGTGTTGAACATGCTTTCATGTCTAGGAAATCTGGCGTAAATCGTTCGTAAAAACTGCGGGCACAAACATCAAATCGCCGTCAATGCACCGGGGCTCGGTACGCACCTGCGCGGGTGCGCCGGTCTGCCGCATTCCCTATGCCGCCAGGCGGTATCCCACCCCAGACTCGGTGAGCAGGTGGCGGGGCTGTGCGGGGTCGGCCTCCAGCTTTTGCCGCAGGTGCCCCATGTAGATGCGCAGGTAGTGGCTCTGGTCCGACCGCATGGGCCCCCACACCTCGCGCAGCAGCTGCTTTTGGGTGATGACCCGCCCCGCATTGGCCACCAGCACCATCAGCATGCGGTACTCGGTGGGCGTCAGGTGCACCTCCACCCCGGCCTTGCGCACCAGGCGAGCGCTGCGGTCCACCTCGACATCGCCAAAATGGAACAGGGGCTCCACGGCCTCCATCGTCAGCCCGTTGCCGGTGGCGGAGCGGGGCCTGCGCAGGTTGGCCCGCACCCGTGCCAGCAGCTCGCCGGTGCCGAAGGGTTTGGTGAGGTAGTCGTCCGCACCCGCGTCGAGTGCGGCAATTTTCTCGGCCTCATCGGTGCGCGCAGACAGCACGATGATGGGCACGGCCGACCAGCCCCGCACATCGCGGATCAGCTCCACCCCGTCGCCATCAGGCAGCCCCAGGTCCAGCACCAGCAGGTCGGGCTGGCGGGTGCCCGCAGCAGACAGGCCTTCGCGCAGGGTGCCAGCCTCATGCACCTGCCAGCCCTCGGCCTCCAGCGCACTGCGCACAAAGCGCCTGATTTGTGGTTCGTCCTCGACCACCAAAACGGTACGTATCTGCATGGTTTTCTTCAGGGGGCAGCAACGCCCCGCTCCACATCATCAAAACCGGGAACCGGCGGGGGCTCACGCCGCGCAAGGGTGACCGTGAACTCCGCGCCGCCCCCTTCCACGCTGGCGGCAGAAATTGTGCCCCCATGCGCTTGCACAACGGCCTTGCAGATCGCCAGACCCAGGCCCACGCCCGGGGTTGCGGATTCCGCCTGGCCCCGGGTGAATTTTTCAAACAAGGTGTGCTCTTTGCCACGCACCGAGGCGGGTAGGCCCGGGCCATGGTCCCGCACCTTCAGCACCAGCATGTTGTCGGTGGTGGAGGCTGTCACCACCACCGGTGCCGCGCCATATTTGGCCGCATTTTCCAGAAGATTGACCAGCACGCGCTCGATGAGCACAGGGTCAAACTCCACCAGCGGCAGGTCGGCGGGCAGCTCCGTGCGTACGGGCATGTCGCCCAGCGCTGGCCTGGCGGCCCGAATGGCCGAGCCGACCACTTCTTCCACCGACTGCCAGTCCCGCCGCAGGTGGACGCTCTGCCCCGACACATCGCTCTCCAGCCTCGCCATGTCCAGCAGGTTGCTGACCAGCGCATTGAGCTGGTGCGCCTGGCGCACGATGGACTGGGCCACAGTGCCTGTCTCTTGCGGTGGCGCACCCTGCAGCGACTCGGCCAGCGTGATCAGGGCCGTGAGGGGCGTGCGCACATCGTGCGACACCGCGCCCAGCAAGGCATTGCGCAGCCGCTCCGACTCCATGTCCACCACGGCCTGCTGAGCAATGTTCACGTAGTGCACACGCTCCAGGGCAATGGCGATCTGCCGGGCCAAGGTGTCCAGTTGCTGGGCTTGTTCAGGAATCAGCAGCCAGCGCGGCTGGGCGGGTTCCAGCGCCAGCACGCCCCGCACACGCATGGGGGCCTTCAACGGCACGTAGCGCCAGGCTTGCGCAGCCAGGGTGCTGGTCGCCAGCCCGGCGCTCTGGCCCTGGCGCAGCGTCCAGTCGGCCACGCTCTTGTCAAAACCTGCAGGCAGGTCGGCGGGGTAGTGAAGGCGGTCTGACGCGTCCAGCGCCACCACCACGGCGCGCCCCCCAAAATGCCCTTGCACGGCCGCCGCACCGATCTCGATGACCTGGCTGGTCTCCAGCGCCGCTGACAGCTCGCGGGTCAGTTCAAACAGCGACTGGGCGCGCCGCTCCCGGCTGATCGACACCCCGGCCGCAAACCGTAACCCGGCCGTGAGTTGCCCCACCAGAAGTCCCACGCCCAGCATCACGGCAAAGGTGACGATGTACTGCACATCACTCACCGCAAACGACAGGCGCGGCGAGACGAAGAAAAAATCGAATGCCAGCACATTCAGCAGCGCCGCCATCGCGGCAGGCACGCGGCCAAAGCGCATGGCCACTGCGACAACCCCCACCAGGTAGAGCATCACGATGTTGGTCAGCTCCAGCAGCCCATGCAGTGGCGTCGCCAGCACCGTGACGGCAATGCTGGCGCCCAGTGCCCACAAAAAACCTTGCCAGCGATGGCGCCCTGCGCCGGGATCGCCCACATCTCCGTCATCGTCCAGGCCCACATGGCGGTCCCACAGCGCCTGGGGCAGGCGCCGCGAGCTGCCAGCATGCGCGGCCTCGACGATGTCGAGCGAAGGCGCCCGT
Organism: Acidovorax sp.; assembly: GCA_018780365.1. Taxonomy (GTDB): domain Bacteria; phylum Pseudomonadota; class Gammaproteobacteria; order Burkholderiales; family Burkholderiaceae_C; genus Acidovorax. Next base: position 3,079 of record JADMJR010000221.1, read on the forward strand.
TCGGCCAGCTCGCGCGCAACGCCCTTGGCAGCCAGCAGCTTGCGCCACCCAGCCCGCACGGCGGGGCGCCCCAACACCAGCGTGGCGCAGTTCAAATGCAGCGCCTGGGCCGCAAGGGCTGGCGCCACGCGGTCGCCGGTCAGCACGGCCGTCTCGGCCCCCAGCTCCTGCGCCAGTTGCAGCACGGCCAGAATCTTGTCGCGCTGGGCCGCCTCCAGGCGCTGCAGCCGGGGTGTCTCCACATAGGCGGCATGCCACTTCACATTGAGCTGCCCCGCCAGGCGGGCGGCTGTGCGCACCGTCTGGGCCGCGTCTTCGTGGGGCCCGACACAGGCCAGGATGCTGCCGGAGGTGTTCCAGGCACTGGCCACGCGGCTACCGGAAGCGCCCGACTGCTCCACCCGCCAGCCCAGCACATCGTCTTCCACATGCTCCGCCGTGCGCCGCAGGGCGATCTCGCGCAGGGCGATCAGGTTGCCTTTGCGGAAGAAGCTCTGCGCCGCGCGCTCTGCCTGCTGGGGCACATAAACCTTGCCCGCGCCCAGGCGGGCGATCAGCTCGTCCGGGGTGACATCGACCAACACCACTTCGTCGGCATCGTCCAGAACGGTGTCTGGCACCGTTTCGTGCACGCGCACGCCGGTGATGGCCCCCACCGTGCCGTTGAGGCTTTCCAGATGCTGGACGTTCAGCGCGGTCCACACATCGATGCCAGCAGCCAGCAGCTCCTGCACGTCCTGCCAGCGCTTGGCATGGCGGGAGCCCTGCACGTTGGAGTGCGCGAGTTCATCCACCAGCAGGATGGCGGGCTTGCGGGCCAGGGCTGCGTCCAGGTCGAACTCAGAGAGGCTCCGCCCCCGGTACTCCACCTGCTTCAGGGGCAGAAATTCCAGCCCATCCAGCAGCGCAGCAGTCTCCGCACGGCCATGGGTTTCCACCACGCCGATCAGGATGTCGCGGCCCGCGCGCCGTTCGCGCTGAGCGGCACTCAGCATGGCCCAGGTCTTGCCAACCCCGGCATTGGCGCCGAAGTAGATGCGCAGCTTGCCCCGCTGGGTCTGCGCTTCCTGGGCGCGCAGTTGCGCAATCAAGGCGTCGGGGTCGGGGCGCTGGATGTCAGTCATGCATCAACGAGTATCGGTGCCAAGTCAATGTCAGCCCAAGTCAGAGCACATCAGCGCAGGCCATCCAGCGCCAGGTTCAGCGCCAGCACGTTCACCCGGGGTTCACCCAGCAGCCCCCACAAGGGTTGCTCCGCGTGCTGGCCAATCACGGCGTTCACGCTGGCCACCGGCACGTTGCGGGCGCGCGCCACGCGCTCCGCCTGGTACTGCGCCGCAGCCAGGCTGATGTGGGGGTCCAGGCCACTGGCAGAGGCGGTGACCAGGTCCACCGGCACGGAGGCCGTGTTGCCAGGGTCGGCCGCGCGCAGGGCCTCCACGCGCTCCTTCACGGCATCGGCCAGCGCCGGGTTGAGTGGGCCCTGGTTGGAGCCCCCGGACGCAGCCGCGTTGTACGGCATGGGTGCCGTGGCGGATGGACGCCCCCAAAAATGCTGGGGGTCGGTAAAGCTCTGGCCGATCAGCGTCGAACCGACCACCTGGCCATTGCGCTGCACCAGGCTGCCCGCTGCCTGCTGGGGGAACACCGCCTGGGCAGCGCCCGTCACCACCAGCGGATAGAGCAGCCCGGTCAACACGCTCAACAAGGCAAACAGCACCAGCGCGGGGCGAAGAATGTTTTTCATCAGAATCTCCTCAGATCAGCCCGACGGCCACAAGTATCCAGTCAATCAGCTTGATGCCCACAAACGGCACCAAGAGCCCGCCCAGCCCATAGATGGCCAGGTTGCGCCGCAGCAGCGCAGCCGCGCCCACCGGGCGGTAGCGCACGCCGCGCAGTGCCAGGGGAATCAGGAACACGATCACCAGCGCATTGAAGATCACGGCCGACAGGATGGCGGACGACGGGCTTGCCAGCTGCATGACATTGAGTGCGGACAGCTGCGGGTAGGTGGACACAAAGATGGCGGGCACGATCGCGAAGTATTTCGCCACATCGTTCGCAATGGAGAAGGTGGTGAGCGAGCCGCGTGTCATCAAAAGCGCCTTGCCGGTCTCCACCACCTCCAGCAGCTTCGTCGGGTTGGAGTCCAGGTCCACCATGTTGCCGGCTTCCTTGGCGGCCTGCGTGCCACTGCCCATGGCCACGGCCACGTCGGCCTGGGCCAGCGCGGGGGCATCGTTGGTGCCGTCGCCGGTCATGGCCACCAGGCGGCCTTCGGCCTGGTATTTGCGGATCAGCTCCAACTTGTCTTCGGGTGTGGCTTCCGCCAGGAAGTCGTCCACCCCCGCCTCGGCCGCGATGGCCGCTGCCGTGAGCTTGTTGTCGCCGGTGATCATCACGGTTTTGATGCCCATGCGGCGCAACTCGATGAAGCGCTCCTTGATGCCCGCCTTGACGATGTCCTTGAGTTCGACAATGCCCAGCACGTGGCTCCCATCGGCCACCGCCAGGGGCGTGCTGCCCCGCAGGGCCACCTGGTCGGCCGCGCTCATGACTTCCTGCGGCATCTTGCCGCCCAGGGCTTCCACATGTTTGGCCAGTGCCAAGACCGCTCCCTTGCGCAGCATGGTGCCGGCAGACTCCGGCTGCCCCTCGCCCGCAGGCAGGTCCACGCCGCTCATGCGGGTCTGGGCCGTGAAGGGCACCAGTTTGACGCCCTGCGGGTTCTGACCATCCACGCCCGCGCGGCGGGCCAGTTCCACAATGCTGCGGCCTTCAGGCGTCTCATCTGCCAGCGACGCCAGCAGCGCGGCGCGTGCAAGCCGCGCCCTGGACACACCCGGGGCTGGCAGAAACGCGCTGGCCTGGCGGTTGCCGTGGGTGATGGTGCCGGTCTTGTCCAGCAGCAGCACGTCCACATCACCGGCCGCTTCCACGGCACGGCCCGAGGTGGCGATCACATTGGCTTGCATCATGCGGCTCATGCCGGCCACCCCCACGGCAGACAACAGCCCGCCAATGGTGGTGGGAATCAGGCACACCAGCAGGGCCACCAGCGCGGTCAGCGAAACCACGGTGCCCGCGCCCGACGCCTGCACGCTGAAGATCGAAAACGGCAGCAGGGTCACGGTGACGACCAGGAACACGATGGTCAGCGCCACCAGCAAAATGGTCAGCGCGATCTCATTGGGCGTCTTCTGGCGCTTGGCGGCTTCCACCATGCCAATCATCCGGTCGAGGAACGATTCGCCCGGGTTCACCGCCACGCGCACCACCAGCCAGTCGGACAACACACGGGTGCCGCCAGTGACGGCAGAAAAATCACCGCCGGATTCGCGCACCACAGGGGCCGATTCGCCGGTGATGGCGCTCTCGTCCACCGAGGCCACACCCTCGATCACCTCGCCGTCCAGCGGGATCACGTCACCCGCCTCCACCAGCACCACGTCGCCCCGGCGCAGGTTGGTGGCCAGCTCGGGCAAAAATGCTGCGCCGTGCACCGGCTCCTTGAGCTTCTTGGCCCAGGTCTCCTTGCGCAGCCCGCGCAGCGATGCGGCCTGCGCCTTGCTGCGGCCCTCCGCCAACGCTTCCGCGAAATTGGCGAACAGCACGGTGAACCACAGCCAGATGGTGATGGCCAGCACAAACGCTGGGCGCATGCTGGCATCCTCTGGCGCATTGAGTGCATGCAGCCACAGCAGCGTGGTGAAGATGCTGCCGATGTACACGATGAACATCACCGGGTTGCGCCACTGCACCAACGGACTGAGCTTGGCCAGCGCGCCCCAGAGCGCGGTCTTGATGAGTGCTGCATCCAGCAGCGAAACGGAAGAAGTTTTTTTCTTGGTCATTGCCATACCTCACTGAACCCGGAGCATCAGATGCTCCACCATCGGCCCCAGGGCCAGGGAGGGCACATAGTTGAGAAGACCCACCAAAAGCACGGTGCCGATCAGCAGGGTGACAAACAGTGGCCCGTGTGTGGGCATGGTGCCCGCCGTGGCTGGCAGGCGCTTTTTGGCGGCCAGCGAACCCGCAATGGCCAGCACCGGCACGATCACGCCAAAGCGGCCCAGCCACATCGCCAGCCCCAGCAGCACGTTGTAGAACGGTGTGTTGGCTGACAGGCCTGCAAAGGCGCTGCCGTTGTTGTTGGCGGCAGAGGTCAGCGCATACAGGATTTCAGAGAACCCGTGCGCACCCGGGTTGGCGATGCCCGCCCTGCCCGCTTCTGTGGCCACGGCAATCGCCGTGCCCACCAGCACCAGGATGGGCGTGACCAGGATGGCCGCCGAGGTGAGCTTCATCTCGCGCACCTCGATCTTCTTGCCCAGGTATTCCGGTGTGCGGCCAATCATGAGGCCCGCCATGAACACCGCCAGGATGGCAAACACCAGCATGCCGTACAGGCCCGTGCCCACGCCACCAAACACCACCTCACCCAGCTGCATCAGCACCAGCGGCACCATGCCGCCCAGGGGTGTGAAGGAATCGTGCATGGCGTTTACCGCGCCGCACGATGCCGCGGTGGTCACGGCTGCGAACAGGGCCGACGCGTTGATGCCGAACCGCACCTCCTTGCCCTCCATGTTGCCACCCGCCTGCAGGGCGCCCATGGCCTGGTCCACACCCAGCCCCGCCCATTGCGGATTGCCCACCTGCTCGGCCGCCACCACGGCCACCACCGCCACGACGAACATCACAGCCATGGCGGCCAGGATGGCAAAGCCCTGGCGCAAATCGCCCACGACCCGGCCAAAGGCAAAACACAGCGCGGCAGGGATCAGGAAGATCGCCAGCATCTGCACAAAGTTGGACAGCGCCGTCGGGTTCTCATAGGGATGGGCGGAGTTGGCGTTGAAAAAGCCACCACCGTTCGTTCCCAGCATCTTGATGGCTTCCTGCGATGCCACCGGGCCCATGGCCAGGGTCTGGGTGTTGCTTGTCTTGGCTTCCATCACCGCAGCGCCATCGCTGCCCACCACCGGCTGGCCCGACGGATCGAGCTTGGGCACTTCATAGGCCGTTGACTCCAGCGTCGCGACATCCTTGTAGGCGTCAAAGTTCTGGATCACCCCCTGCCCGGCCAGCACGATGGCAATCACAAAGGCGATGGGCACCAGCACCCATGCCGTGATGCGCGTCACATCGGCCCAGAAGTTGCCCACAAAACCCTGCCCATCGGTGCGGCGCGCGGCAAAGCCACGGGCCAGCGCAAACGCCACAGCAATGCCGGTGGCTGCCGAGAAGAAGTTCTGCACCGACAGGCCCAGCATCTGCGTGAGGTAACTCATCGTGGCCTCGCCCGCATAGCCTTGCCAATTGGTGTTGGCGACAAAGCTGATGGCGGTGTTGAACGAAGAATCGCCAGACACGGCCGCCATGCCCTGCGGGTTGAGCGGCAGCAGGTGCTGCAAACGCTGCAGGCCATACACCGCAAAAGCCCCGATGGCATTGAACGCCAGCAGCGCCAGCGCATAGCTGCGCCAGTGCATCATCTGATCCGGCGCCACCCCGGCCAGTTTGTACAAAGGCTTTTCGGCGACGTGCATCCACTTTGGCAGCCGGCCATCGCAAACCGCAGCCAGCCATTTGCCAAGCGGCCACGCCAGCACGCCCAGCACGATCAAAAAGAGCCCCAACAGGCTCCAGGCAGAGGTATCCATGTCAGAACTCCTCCGCGCAGATCAGCGCAAACACCAGATAGGCCAGCAAAACGAGGGCCACGATCGCGCCAAAGCCATAAAGCATTTCCATGCCGATCATGAGCGCTCACCCTTGGCCGGGCCAAACTTGCCCAGCAAAACCACGGCCTCAGCCATGACCACCCACAACGCCGCCAGTGCGGCCATCCATATCACGTCCATCGACAACTCCTGCATCAAAACAGGTGTTTGATTCTGAGAAGATGGCCGTAAAAAGTGTGCACAGACTGTGGGGGGCGCCGTAAAAACGGCGTAAAAACGCGGGCCCGGCGAGGGCAGCGTTGGGGGGGCAGCTCGCAAGCCACCGTGCCCGGCGGCTGCAGACTTGCGCAACATTGACGCGAAGGGGCGCAATTTTTGCGAACTTTATACGCAGGCATTTCTACGCTTGCGCTCTTGTTCATTTTTTTTTCAAACATTGCTGCCATGAACGGTTCTTCTTCCAAAGCATTCGCCGCCGCCCTGCTGGCCGCGCTGCCCCTGCTGGCCAGCGCCCAGCTCACCGGCAACGTCAGCCTGACCACCAACTACA
>JADMJR010000039.1 GCA_018780365.1 Acidovorax sp.
CCCTCTCCCCGGCCCTCTCCCGCGAGGGGAGAGGGAGGGATGCGGGGGGCGGGCGGCTGCGTGGAGGAGGGCGTCAGGCGGTCTGTAGCGCTGGTGTGGGAGCTGCTGCCGTGGATCCGGCGGCATACCAGCTGCGCAGCTTGCCGGGGTTGAGCAGGCCTTGCGGGTCGAAGCGGCGCTTCATGGTCACCACGGCCGGGTCCAGGTGGTTCTGCTTACCGTCTTCCACGATGTACACGTGCGGGTTGTTGATCTGCACGCCATGGTCGCGGTAGATCTGCATGATCTGGTTCAGGCGTTCTTCGGTGGTGTAGCGGATGATCTGCAGGCCGCTGCAGTTGAACGCGCCCTCCTTGGTGCGCAGGAACTCCAGGTGCATCATCACCTCGCCTTTGAGCGCGGCCTCCAGCGCCTTCACCTGCTGGAGGCGGTGCATGGGGTTGAAGCCGCTCTGGATGTAGGTCAGGCCCTTGTCCACCTTGAGGGCGTGCAGGGTGGTGTGGTTCCAGGTGTATTCGAGCAGCGTCTTGTGGCTGCTGGCCACTTCGTCGGCCGTCTTGCGGTAGGTGACCTGGCCGCCGTGCTGGGCCACCATGTCGCGCATGCCGGCTTCGGAGTGGGGGGCCACCAGCAGCAGCACCGCGTGCTGGTCGGCGGGCAGGTGTTCGGCCAGGCTGGTGAAGTACTGTGGGATGGGCGCGGCCACAAAACACACCTCTTTTTTCTCCAGCCCGGGGGCGCTGCCAAAGCGGTCGGCAAACTCCAGCGCGGCGTCGAACTGCTCGAAGGTGGCGATGCATTCGGTCCACTCCACGGCAGGGGTCAGCGCCACCTCCAGCTCCAGCACGATGCCGTTGGTGCCGTAGGTGTGGTGCAGCAGCATGGCCTCGGGCCCGCGCAGCTCGATGACCTGGGGCTCGGGCTCCACCGTCATGGCGCGCACCGCCAGCACGTTGCCGGGCGCGGCCAGCGGGCCGTGGTTGATGGAGCCGGCCCCGCCGAAGCCGCCGCCGAACAGCCCGCCCAAGGTGGCGCTGCGGTAGGTGGAGGGCAGCCAGCGCAGCTCCTGCCCCAGTGGCTTGGCCTGCGCGTCGAAGTCCGACAGGCGGATGCCTGCCTGCGCCCGGCCCACGCCGCCACGCACCCAGCCAAAGCCGTTGTAGCCCGACAGGTCCAGGATCACCCCGCCGTGCAGCGGCGTGCTCTGCCCGTAGTTGCCGGTGCCGCTGCCGCGCACGGTGAGGGGGATCTGCGCCTTTGCACAGGCGGCCACCACCTGGCGGATCTCGTCCTCGGTGCGGGGGCGCACGGCCACGTCGCCGCGCTTGCCGGCCAGGTCGCGCTTGAGCACGGGGCTGAACCAGGCGAAGTCCTGCGACAGGCGGCCCACACGCAGCGGGTCGGCAATCCAGTCCAGGCCGGGCAGTTGTTCGGGCAGTTGGTGGGCGGTGGTGGTGTTGGTGTTGGTGTTGGTCATGTCTGTATCTCCTGTCGGTGCGGCGGGTGGTGTGGGGCGGGCAAAGCGCGGCCCCCACCGCGCGTGCGCAGTGTCAAAAAGTGGATGCGGTCCGGGTGGGTGGGGTGGTCAGTCGTGCGAGTTTTCGCTGGCGTGCCAGCTGCCCAATGCAGCGCGGGTCAGCCAGGCCATCAGGGCGAACAGTGCAACCCCGGTTAGCGATATCAGCAGCAGCGCAGCGAACATGCGCGGGATGTTGAGCTGAAAACCGGCCTGCAGAATCTGGTACGCCAGCCCTGCGCCCTGGCCGCCGGTGCCGGCCACGAACTCGGCCACCACGGCGCCGATCAGGGCCAGCCCGCTGGAGATGCGCAGCCCGCCAAAGAAGTAGGGCAGCGCGCTCGGTATGCGCAGGCGCAGCAGGGTCTGCATGCGCGTGGCGCGGTTGAGCTTGAAGTAGCTTTGCAGGTCCGGCTCCACGCTGCGCAGGCCCAGCGTGGTGTTGCTGATGATGGGGAACAGCGCCACCAGCGCGGCGCAGATCACCATCGACGCGGTCGGGTCCTTCACCCAGATGATGATCAGCGGCGCCACCGCCACGATGGGCGTGACCTGCAGCAGCACGGCATACGGGAACAGCGCCGTCTCGATGCGTTTGCTCTGCACGAACAGAAACGAGATCAGCACCCCCGCCACCGTGGCCACGGCAAAGGCCAGCACGGTGATCTTGACGGTGACCCAGAGCGAGCCGCCCAGGGCCGCCCAGTCGGTGAACAGCGTCTTGAGCATGAGCAGTGGCGAGGGCACCAGGTAGGGCGGCAGCTCCATGGCTGTGACCAGGCCCTGCCATAGCGCGATGAGCACCAGGCCCACGAGCAAGGGGTAGACCACGCGCTGCACGCGGGGCTGGGCCATCAGCGGCACGCGCGGTCGTACGGCAGGCTTGGTAGCGGCGATGGCGCGGGCGGGCGGGGCGGTGCGCTCGGCCGCTGGGCTGGCCACCGGGGTGGAAGGGAACGTGGTGCTCATGCTGCGGTCTCCTCGGTGTCGGCGCTGGCGCGCAGCAGGCTGTCCTGCAGCTGCTTGGCATAGCGGTTGAATTCGGGCGAGACCATGAAGTCCGCCGTGCGCGGGTAGGGCGCATCGATGCGGAACTCCTCCACCACGCGGCCGGGGCGCGCGGCCATCATCACCACACGGCTCGACAGGAACACCGCCTCGTGGATCGAGTGCGTCACGAAGATCACGGTGAGCTTCTTCTTGCGCCACAGGTCCAGCAGGTCCGCATCGAGCTTGTGGCGCGTGATTTCGTCGAGCGCGCCGAAGGGCTCGTCCATCAGCAACAGGTCAGGCTGGGTCACCAGGCCGCGCGCAATGGACACGCGCATCTGCATGCCGCCCGACAAGGCGCGCGGCAGTGCGCTGGCGAATTTGGACAGCCCCACCAGGGCCAGCGCCTCGGTCACGCGGGCGTCGGCCTCGGCGCGCGGCACGCCGGCCAGGTCCAGCGGCAGGCGCACATTGGTCTGCACGCTGGCCCAGGGCATGAGCGTGGGCGACTGGAAGACAAAGGCCATCTTCTTGCCGCTTTCCTCCAGCTGCGCCACGGGCTTGTGCCACAGCTGCAGCCGGCCATCGGTGGGCTCCAGCAGGCCGGCCACCATCTTCAGCAGCGTGCTCTTGCCGCAGCCCGAGGGACCGAGCAGGGTGACGAACTCGCCTTCCTCGATGGTCAGGTCCACCGGCAGCAGGGCCTGCGTGCCGTTGGGGTAGGTCTTCTCGGCCGACAGCACCTGCACGGCGGGCGTGGGGCGGTGGGTCGTCGCCGGGTCGGCGGGGGTGGGCTCAGCGGACTGCATGGGGTCGCCTTTCGATGGATGCGGCCCGCCCCGCTGCGCGCGGGGCGGGGCCGCTGTTTCAGGGCAGGGCGGGCTTACGGAAGAACCTTGAGGTCCTTGACGAAGGCGGTGCTGTACGTATCGGCCAGCTTCACCTTGGCCGGGTCGATGAGCTTGGCTTCCACCAGGAAGTCGTAGCTCGCCTTGGCGCGCGCATCGGTCATCACGCCGATGCCCATGCTGGCCGCGTCACCACCCGTCACCATGCCCATCTCCTTGAGCTTGGCCACGCTGTAGGCCAGTTGCTCATCGGTCATGTTCGGGTTGTCCTTCTTGATCAGCGCGTTGGCCGGGGCCGGGTCGGCCAGGTAGCTCTTCCAGCCTTCCATGGTGGCCTTCACGAACGAGGCGACGGCGGTGCCGCGCTCCTTGACGGTCTTGTCCATGCAGCTCACCGTGGTGGCGTAGGCGGGGTAGCCCTGGTCGCTGAACATCAGGGTGTTGGCCTTCACGCCGGCCTTGGCGATGGCGAAGGGCTCCGACGTCAGGTAGCCCTGCTGGGCGGTGTTCTTGTCGGCCACGAAGGGCTGGATGTTGAAGGTATAGGGCCGCGTCTGTGCATCGTTGAAGCCGTACTTGGCCTTCAGCCAGGGCCAGTAGCCGCGCTGGGCCGACGAGGCGATGAGGATGGTCTTGCCCTTGAGGTCCTCGAACTTCTTCACGTCGTCGTGCGCGATCAGCACCTGCGGGTCTTTCTGGAAGACGGCCGCCACCGTGGTCACGGGCACGCCGCCCTCGCGCATCTGGATCATCTGCAGGTCGCTCGATCCCATCACGCACTCGGCCTGGCCGGCCGCCATCATCTGCACGATGTTGACCTGCGGGCCACCCATCTTGATGGTCACGTCCAGGCCGTACTTCTTGTACAGGCCCGTGGCCACCGCCTGGTAGAAGCCGCCGTGCTCGGCCTGCGCGTACCAGTTGGTCATGTAGGTGAACTTTTCCTGCGCCTGCGTGGTGCCGGCGGCACCAACAGCGAGCAGCGCGGCTGCACCCAATTTGGAAAGGCGGGAGGCGGTCTTCTTCATCATGGCAGTGCTCCGGTAGGTGGTGGAGGGGGAACAGGGACGAAAAGGGGGATGGATGCGGCTGCGTTCGCAGGTTTCAAGCCAGGGCGGTGGAGCTCTCCACATGGCCCGTGTGGTTGGCGCGGCCCCAGGTGGCTTCGGCGCGCGGGGCCCAGCGCAGCTGGTGCAGCTCGGTGATGGCGGCGGCCCAGCTCACGGCCAGCGAGTCGAGGATGGCGTGGCCCTGCTCGGCCGTGGCGGGCAGCGGGTCGCCGATGATCCCGCTGGGCCCGAAGTCGCGTGCGCTCCAGGCGCAGGCGGGGCGGCCGTCGGGCGAGAGCAGGGGCGAGTCGAACACGGGCGGGTAGTTCACCACCGCGCGCTCCATGTGCACGGTGTCGGGCGCCAGGGCCAGCATCAGCGCCGTCTCGGCATGGCCCGCGTGCATGGCCAGCTTCTTTTCCTGTTCGGACAGGTACTTGCCCGCCACGTGCGGCACGCGCCAGGTGAAGCTCGGTACCACGATGAAGTCGCCATGGCGCAGGCGCAGCTCGCGCGCGCACATCTCCATCACCTGCGGCTGGCCGCCGTGGCCGTTGACGAACAGCAGCTTGTGAAAGCCCGCACGGTAGACCGACTCGCCCACCTCGTTCATGGTGGCCAGCAGCGTCTCGCCGGAGAGGGTGATGGTGCCGGGAAAGTGCAGGTGCTCCTCCGACTTGCCGTAGGTGATGGGCGCCATGGCAAACGCCGGCACCTCGGCCGGCAGGCGCGCCAGGGCATGGCCCACCACGCCCGCGCTGATCACCGTGTCCACCGCGCAGGGCAGGTGCGGGCCATGCTGCTCGGTGGCGCCCGTGGGCAGCACGATCACGGTGTTCTCCTTGTCCGGCAGGTCGACGATCTCGGTCCAGCTCAGGTAGGGCAGGTAGCGGTGGGGCGGGGTGTAGCCGTGCAGCATGGGCGGGTCTTTCGTGAAGGGGGATGTAGAGGTCAGCGCAAGGGGAGGTAAGCAGTCGCTTCCACCTCGATCAGGATGTCGGCCGTGGGCAGCATGCCGGTGACCTCCACCACGGTGGAGGCCGGTGGCTCGCCCGGGAAGAACAGCTTGCGCACGCGGCTGTACTGGGGAAAGTGGTCCAGGTGCTTGAAGTACTGCACCAGCTTGAACACGTCGGACATCTGGCCGCCCGCGGCCTCGATGGTCTGGCGGATGCGGTCCAGCACATACCAGCTCTGCGCCAGGATGGGCCCCTCCTTGATGTCGCTGCTGAACTCACCCGTGCGGCCGATCAGCGTGGCCGCCTCGTCGGGGATGTCGGCATAGCCGCGCACGATGCGGCTGGCCGCAGGGTCCACGGCGATGATCCCGGACAGGAACACCAAGTCGCCCGCGCGGCGCCAGGCGGCGTAGCGGGCCAGGGGCTGGGCGATGCCCGAGGGGGTGTTGGAAGCGGTCGTCATGCAAGGCTCCGTGCAGGAATGGGGGAGGGGGCTGGGGTGGCGTTGGCCACGTGCCACGCCGCGCTGGCATGGCCGCTGGTGACGCGGCCCTGGCGCAGCACCACGCGCTGCTGCGTGCGCGACGGAAAGCCCCAGCCATCGGCCTGCTGGAAGACGATCAGGTCGGCCGGCATGCCGGGCTGCAAGGGCAGAGCATCGGGCCCGCGGCGCAGCCAGTCGCTGCGGCACAGCGCCTCGGACCAGCGGTCGAACGGCGCGTCGAGCTGCGCCGCCAGCACGCCGGTGGCCAGGGCCTCCAGCGGGTCCAGGCTGCCCACGGGGCAGAACGGGTCCTGGATGTTGTCGCTGGCCACCAGCACCGGAATGCCGCGCGCACGCGCCTCCTTGATGAGGGTGATGCCGCGCTGGCGCGGTGTGCGGCCCGTGGTGGCGTCCTGCAGCAGCAGGTTGGTGATGGGCAGAGTGACCAGGGTGATGGGGCAGCGCGCCACGGCGTCCAGCGTGGCCAGGGCCGTGGCCTCGTCCTGCGCGGCCAGCGCGCAGGTGTGGCCGCAGACCACGTGGCCTTCGAAGCGCAGCTCCTGCAGCAGCGCCGCCGTGGTGGCCAGGCCCTGGGCGCCGGGGTGCAGTTCCTCGTCCACGTGCAGGTCCACGTTCAGGCCGTGGTGCTGCGCGGCCTCGAACAGGTGGCGCAGGGCCTGCGGGTTCCAGTTGGTCGAATGCACGAAGCCGCCCAGCAGCGCACCGGGGCCGCTGGCGGCCACGGTGGCGGCCAGCTGCATGGCGGTGGCGCGTTCGGTGACCAGGTGCAGGGGGATCAGCGCCACGCGCTCCAGCAGCAGGCGGCCGGCCCATTCGTGCGACAGGCTGCGCAGCACGTCCCAAGCAAGCGGTTGCGCATCGGGTTCCCACCAGTCGCAGTGGGTGCGCAGGTGCACGGTGCCGGCCTCGTACGCCCACTGCAGGGCGCGGCTGGCGCGGGCGCGGATGTCGGCCTCGGTCCAGCCCTGGCGGTCCACCATCATGGCCTCGATGGCGCCCAGCAGGCCGGGCTTCACCGTGCCCATGCGCGGCAGGGTGAAGGCCTTGTCCAGGTGGGTGTGCGCATCCACCAGGCCGGGCAGCACCAGGGCGCCGGCCAGGTCCCAGGTGGCGCCCGTGGCCGGGGGCTGGGCAGGGTGGTGCGGCGCGATGGATTCGACGCGGCCCTGCACCAGGTGCATGTCGGCCAGCGCGGGCTGGCTGCCCTGCGTGGGCCAGTGGTGCGGCAGCAGCCAGCGCGGCAGCCGCGCGCGCAGCAGGTGGTCGGGGGCGTTGGATGCGTGCATGCGCGGTATCCCTTATGCGAAGCGCGCCATGGCCTGGCCCACGCGCGCCTTGAAGGCGGCCAGCCGCGGCGGCGTGGCCACGTTCATGTGGTAGTAGGCGTGGTAGTCCACGCGCGCCTTGCCGCCGGTCAGCAGGCGCATGTAGCGCGTGACGGACTTGCGCGGCGGGTCGCCCATGAGCAGCGCCGTCCAGCGCGGGCGGCCATAGGTCACCACGGCCGAGATGCGCTTGATGTGCGTGAGCGAAGGCTTGACGTTCTGCGGGTCGCTGATGTCGAAGGCCACGCCGGGCATCAGCACCCGGTCGAAAAAGCCCTTGAGCATGGCCGGCATGCCGAAGCACCAGGTGGGAAAGCAGAACACCACCGCCTCGGCCCACAGCAGCCGGTCCACATAGCCCTGCACGGGCAGGCGGTTGCTGGGCACCTCGTGGTAGCCCAGGCGCTCCTCGCGGCTGAGCACGGGGTTGAAGTCCTCGGCATACAGGTCGCAGTCGTCCACCGCGTGGCCGGCGCCGCACAGCTGCTGCACCACCTCGGCATGCAGGGCCGCGTTGTAGCTGGTCTCCACCGGGTGGCAATAGATCACGAGGATGCGCATGGCGGGGGCTCCTTCTTCAAAGGTCGAGCGTGAGCGTGGGCCCGTGGCTGCGCGCGCAGCACACGGCCACATGGGTGGCCTGCTCTTCAGGGCTCAGGCAGCTGTCGCGGTGGTCGGGCGCGCCGGCCAGCCAGCGCGTGGCGCAGGTGCCGCACACGCCTTGTTCGCACAGCGTGTCGATGGCAATGCCGGCAAGCTGCAGCACATCGGCCATGGTTTCGCCGGGCTCCACGGGCAGCCGCATCTGGCTGCGCGCAAGCACCAGTTCAAAGGAAGCCTGTTCCGTGGCGGGTGGCGGGGCTGCCGTGGCTGGGGTTTGCATGTTTGACCACTTGATTTGATCGATTGGTCAAACTATTGCAAATGCTGTGCCAGCAGGGCCTGGTAAGGGTTTCGGCCGAACCGGGGTGTCTTGCCCTGGGTCAAGGGCGGTGCACGGCCTGTTCAGGCCATCTGCGGGCAGGCATTGCGCCCGCCAACGTGCAATCTGTGCTTAATCTGGTGCGAGGCCGCAGCCCAGCAGCACAAATGTGGTGAGCTGGTGCACGATGGGCTCGCGGTCGATGGCTTCGTCGGGTGCCAGGCCCAGCATGATGTGCACCTGCACGCCGTAGTCTGCATAGTGCTGTGTCATGCCCCAGATCTGCATGAGCAGCAGCGTGGGGTTCACGGGGCGCATGCGGCCCTCGGCGATCCAGCGGTCGATCAGCTCCACCTTCTGCTGGGTGGACTTCACGGCCACGGGCCAGTACCGGCCCAGGTTGCGCCCGCCGCCCAGCACCTCGGTGGTGAAGATGCGCGACAGGCCGGGGTTGTCCAGCGCGTAGTCGAGCTTCTTGCGCACGTAGCTGCTCAACACCTTCTTGGGGTCGTCGCTGTTGCTGTCAAAAATGAAGGCGCCCGACCAGCCGTTGAGCACCGAGTACAGCAGCTCTTCATACAGCTCTTCCTTGCTGCTGATGTAGTAGTGCAGCTGGGGCTTGGTCAGGCCCGCGCGTTCGGCAATGGCCTTGGTGGATGCGCCCTTGAAGCCATGGCGGCTGAACTCGGCAATGGCTGCCTCGCGGATGGCGCCCAGGATGCGCTCGCGGCCTTGCTTGGCGCGGCTGAGCAGGGCGCCGGAGACATGGCTGCTGGTTTCGGCTTCAGCGTCGTTCAGGGGCGGGGTGTGGGTCGGCATGGTGCGGGATTGTCGCTGCTCATGATTTCCAGAACCCTACGTGGGGCGCGCTGGCTTCGTCAATGAGTGCGGGCCCGATGCACTCGATGGCGTGTGGCGATGCGGCAAACACGTCGCGGCACGAGAGCTCGGCATCGCGCTGCTCCGCGCGCTCCCCGCGAAACTCGCGCAGGCGCACCGCATCGATGCCAAACACCACGCGCCCGATGCCCGACCAGAAGATGGCGCCCGCGCACATCACGCAGGGCTCGGCCGACGAATACAGCGTGGCCTGGGCCAGGGCATCGCGGCCCACACGCGGGCTGAGCTGGCGCACGGCATTGGTCTCGGCATGGCCGGTGCAGTCGCCGGT
>JADMJR010000037.1 GCA_018780365.1 Acidovorax sp.
TGTCCAAGGAAATGTTCTTTGCCGAGACGGTGTACGTGAACACCACGCCGATGCTGGAATGGCTGCTGCCCGTGGCCGCCACCGTGGCGGGCATGTTCAGCGTGGCGTATTCGCTGCGCTTCACGGTCGATGTGTTCTGGGGCCCGCCCACCACCGACCTGCCGCGCCCGCCCCACGAGCCGCCGCACTGGATGCGGGTGCCGGTCGAGCTGCTGGTGCTGGCCTGCCTCGTGGTGGGCACGCTGCCTGCCTGGTCCGTAGGCGCCTACCTGGCCGCAGCCGCGCGGCCGGTGGTGGGGGGCGAGCTGCCCACCTACAGCCTGGCGGTCTGGCACGGGTTCAACACACCGTTCGTGATGAGCCTGGTGGCCCTGGGCGGGGGCATCGCGCTGTATGCCCTGCTGCGCTGGCAGCGCAACAAGGGCGTGCTGGATGCGCCACCGGTCATGCACCACATCAGCGGCCAGCGGCTGTTTGAAGGCACCCTGGCGGCCGTCACCCAGTGGGGCCGCCATGGCCGCCGCATGCTGGGCACCGGGCGCCTGCAGTGGCAGATGCTGTGGCTGGTCAGTGCCGCGCTCGTGGCCTGCGTGCTGCCGTTGTGGGCACGCGGCCTGCCTATTGGCGACCGGGCGCAGCTGCCGCTGTCTCCGGCTTTTGCTCTGCTGTGGCTGCTGGGCGGGCTGTGCGCCATGGCGGCGGCCTGGCAGGCCAAGTACCACCGGCTGGCGGCGCTCACCCTGTTGGGCGGTGCGGGGCTGTGCGTGTGCCTGACCTTCCTCTGGTTTTCAGCCCCCGACCTGGCGCTCACGCAGATCGTGGTGGAGGTGGTCACCACCATCCTCATCCTGCTGGGCCTGCGCTGGCTGCCGCGCCGTGATGAAGCCCTGCGCAAGCCCACGCTGGCCGAAGAGCGCCGCACGCAGCTGCGCCGCTACCGCGACATGGCGCTGGCACTGACCACGGGCGCGGGCATGGCCCTGCTGTCGTTTGCCATGATGAGCCGGCCCTTCCCCGACAGCACCTCGACCTTCTTCCTGGAGAACGCGCTCAGCGAAGGCGGTGGCACCAACGTGGTCAACGTGATGCTGGTGGACTTCCGGGGCTTCGACACCTTTGGCGAGATCGTGGTGCTGGGCATCGTGGCGCTCACGGTCTATGCGCTGCTGCGGCGCTTTCGGCCTGCGCGTGAGGTGATGGACCTGCCGCCCCAGCAGCGTGCCCTGCCCGCCGACGTGGACACCGACCTCTCCAACCCGCGCCAGACCGCCGACACCGCCGTGGGCTACCTCATGGTGCCCGCCGTGCTGGTGCGGCTGATGCTGCCGTTTGCCACGCTGGTGTCCATGTACCTCTTCATGCGCGGCCACAACGAGCCCGGGGGCGGCTTTGTGGCCGGGCTGGTGTTCTCGGTGGCGCTGCTGCTGCAGTACATCGTGTCGGGCACCTCGTGGGTCGAGGCACACCTGCCGCTGTACCCGCGCCGCTGGATCGGCGTGGGCCTGCTGGCGGCGCTAGCCACCGGGCTGGGCGCACTGGCCTGGGGCTACCCGTTCCTGACCAGCCACACGGCCCACCTGCACCTGCCGGTGGTGGGCGAGGTCCATGTGGCCAGCGCACTGTTCTTCGACATCGGCGTGTTCACGCTGGTGGTGGGCTCCACCATGCTCATCCTCACCGGCATTGCCCACCAGTCGGTGC
>JADMJR010000177.1 GCA_018780365.1 Acidovorax sp.
TCGGGCGGCATGCGCCAGCGCGTGATGATTGCGCTGGCCATGGCCTGCAACCCCACGCTGCTGATCGCCGACGAGCCGACCACCGCGCTGGACGTGACCATCCAGGCGCAGATCCTCGCCCTCATGGGCCGGCTGCAGAAGGAGACGGGCATGAGCATGCTGTTCGTGACCCACAACCTGGGCGTGGTGGCGCAGTACGCCGACGCAGTGGCCGTGATGTACGCGGGCCGCATCGTCGAGTCGGCCCCGGTGCACGACCTGTTCGCGCAGCCCGAACACCCCTACACGCGCGGCCTGCTGGCCTGCCTGCCCGGAGTGGCCCGGCGCCATGCCGTGGCGGTGGCCGGGCAGCGCCCGCGCCTGGTGGCCATACCGGGCCAGGTGTCGAGCCCGCTCGCGCCGCCGCCGGGCTGCGCCTTTGCGCCGCGCTGCGAGCGCCGCATCGCGGCCTGCGATGCGCGCATGCCGGCCCTGTCCGACGGCAGTGCCACCGAGGCCGGCCGGCGGGTGCGCTGCATCCGTGTGGGCGAGCAGGCGCAACAGGAGGTGGGCGCATGAACGCCGTGGCCATGGCCCCGACCCTGGGCGACAACCTCATCGAGGTGCGCGGCCTGCGCAAGTACTTCGGCAGCGGCCCGCACCCGGTGCGTGCGGTGGACGACGTGAGCTTTGCCATCCGGCGCGGCGAGACGCTGGGCCTGGTGGGCGAATCGGGCTCGGGCAAGAGCACCATCGGCCGCCTGCTGACGCGCCTGGTGGACCCGACGGCGGGCCAGATGCTGTACCACGGCAGCGACGCTGGCGGGCAGGACCTGGCCGGGATGAGCCAGGGCCAGTTCCGCCCACTGCGCTCGAAGATCCAGATCATCTTCCAGGACCCGTACGCCAGCCTGAACCCGCGCATGCGCATCCGCGAGGTGCTGGGCGAGGCGCTGGATACGCACCGCCAGGCGCGCGGTGCGGCACGCCTGCCGCGCATCCATGAGCTGCTCACCCAGGTGGGCCTCAGGCCCGAGCATGCGGACCGCTTTCCGCACGAGTTCTCGGGCGGGCAACGACAGCGCATCGGCATTGCGCGCGCGCTGGCGGTGCAGCCGAACTTCATCGTGGCGGACGAGCCGCTGTCGGCACTGGACGTATCGATCCAGGCCCAGGTGGTGAACCTGCTGGGCGACCTCAAGGAGCAGCTGGGCCTGACCTTGCTGTTCATCTCGCACGACCTGGACGTGGTGGAGTACCTGTGCGACCGCGTGGTGGTGCTCTACCTGGGCCGCGTGATGGAGATCGCGCCCACCAGCGCGCTGTATGCGCAGCCGGCCCACCCCTACACGCGCGCCCTGCTCGCGGCGGCGCCCATTCCCGACCCGGCGCAGCGGCGTACCATCCCCCTGCTGCAGGGCGACCTGCCCAGCCCCGCCAACCCGCCCTCGGGCTGCGTGTTCCGCACACGCTGCCCGCACGCGGTGGCCGAATGCGCCAGCGCCGACATGGCCCTGCGCCCCGTGGGCACCGAGCACTGGAAGGCCTGCTGGCGCGATGACATCTGACTGTGCAGCCCGGCTGCGCGCTCGCAACATGAAAAGACACCATGAGCACCACCACTGACTTCACCCTGGACGCCACCTGCAAGAGCTATCCCATCGCGGCGGCGCCCTGCCGCGCCAGCGAGATCGGCGCGCGCGGCTGGAACGTGCTGGCCGACGACCTGGCGTTCCCTCTGGCGGTGCTCAGCCGCACGGCGCTGGCACACAACCTGGCCTGGATGCAGGATTTCGCAGCGCGCAAGGGCATTGCGCTGGCGCCACACGGCAAGACCACCATGTCGCCGGAGCTGTTCGCACAGCAGCTGCAGGCGGGCGCCTGGGGCCTGACCTTCGCCACGGCCTTCCAGGTCGCAGTGGGGGTGGAGGCCGGTGCGCGCCGCATCATCATCGCCAACCAGGTGGTGTGCGATGCCGACCTGGATGCGCTCGATGCGCTGCTGGCGCGCCATGGCGATCTCACGGTGTGGTTCCTGGTGGACTCGCTCGCGCAGCTCACGCTGGTCGAGGACTGGAAGCTGCGCCGCGGCAGTGCCCGCGTGTTCAACGTGCTGCTGGAGATGGGAATCCCCGGCCAGCGCACCGGCTGCCGCACGCTGGACGAGGCACTGGCCCTGGCGCACGCCCTCGCAGCATCGAAGGCCGTGCAGTTCGATGGCATCGAATGCTACGAGGGTGGTGTGGCGCGCTGCGACAACGAGCACGACGCCCGCGAGGTGACGGCCCTGGTGAGCCGCGTGATGGACGTGGCACGCGCCTGCGATGCAGAGCACCTGTTCGCACAGGACCGCATCCTGCTCACGGCGGGCGGCTCGGCCGTGTTCGACCTGGTGGTGCCGCTGCTGCAGGCCCAGGGCCTGTCGCGCCCCGTGGAGGGCGTGCTGCGCTCGGGCTGCTATGTGACGCACGACCATGGCAACTACGCGCGCTTCCTCAAGAACGTGGAGCAGCGCGAAGGGCTCGATGCCTCGCTGCGCCCCGCCCTCACGGTCTGGGCCATGGTGCAGTCGGTGCCGGAGCCGGGCCTGGCCTTGCTCACCTGCGGCCGCCGCGACATCTCCTACGACCTGGAGATGCCCATCCCCGTGCAGCTGGCGCGGCGCGGCGAACGCACGGCCGCGGATGCGCCTGCGGGCTGGAGCGTGAGCGCATTGAACGACCAGCATGCCTACCTGCGCTTCGATGCCGCCGCGGGCGAAGCCGGCACGCCCCGTGTGGGCGACCGCGTGGCGCTGGGCATCTCGCACCCTTGCACCACCTTCGACAAGTGGCGCTGGATGCCGCTGGTGGAAGACGATGGCGCCGTCACGGGCGCCATCAGCACCCGGTTCTGAGACGCGGAGAAGCGCATGAACAGCAGCCTGCCTCCTTCGCCATCGTCCTCCACCCAGCCGCCCAGCCCCACGCCGGGCCTGCTGCAGCAACTGCGCGAGCGCCAGGACAGCCTGCCCGATGCGCAGCGCAGCGTGGTGCGTGCCGTGCTCGAAGACCCGCGCGCTGCCGTGGCGGCCACGGTGGAGCAGCTGGCGCAGCAGGCGGGCGTGTCCATGCCGACCATCGTGCGCACCTGCCGCAGCTTCGGCTACGACTCGGTGCGCGAGTTCATGCTGGCGCTGGCGCAGGACCTGGCGGTCTCGGGCTCCTACCTGCACCGCAGCGTGCTGGCCGAGGACACGGCGCAGGACGTCTCCAGCAAGATCATCCATGCGGCCGTCTCCTCGCTGACCGAGCTGGGCCGGCGCATCGACGTGGACGTGATCGACCAGGTCGCCGCCAAGCTCGCCAAGGCGCGGCGCATCGACTGCTATTCGGTGGGCGCAGCATCGACCTTCACGGCCAGCGAGCTGCAGAGCCGGCTGTTCCGCCTGGGCCTCACGGCCAACGCGATCTTCGACGCGCACCAGCAACTGGTCTCGGCCAGCACCCTGGGCCCCGAGGGCGTGGCCTTCGTGGTCTCGCACGTGGGGCGCATGCCCTACACGGTGGAGGCGGCGCGTTTCGCCCGCTCGCAGGGCGCCACGGTGATCGCGCTGACCCAACCCGGTACGCCTCTGGCGGAGACGGCTGACCTGGTGCTGGCGGTGTCGGTGCCGCAGGATGCGGTGATGCGCGTGGGCACCGAGGCCTACCTGGCCCACCTGGTGGTGATCGAGATCCTGATGGTGCGCCTGGCGCAGCAGTTGGGGCCAGTGGCCACGCGGGGCCTGCAGCAGTTCAAGCAGCTTTTGCACAAACACGGATTCGACAGCGCCGAGTATTCGGGCGCCATGGACCACGGCCCGGGCATGCACAAGCCGGGCCAGAAAGACAAT
Organism: Acidovorax sp.; assembly: GCA_018780365.1. Classification (GTDB taxonomy): domain Bacteria; phylum Pseudomonadota; class Gammaproteobacteria; order Burkholderiales; family Burkholderiaceae_C; genus Acidovorax. The sequence continues at coordinate 3,854 of JADMJR010000177.1, forward strand.
TGATGGCAGCAACGCAAGCAACCCTGCTGAAGAACGGAACCATCATCGACGGCACCGACCGCCCCGGATGGGTGGGCGACCTGCTGCTGGCAGGCGAGCGCATCGTGGCGCTGGCCGCGCCCGGCGCCATCGACCCGGCCTTGTTCGCCGGCATGGAGCTACAGACCATCGACTGCACGGACCGCGTGATCGCACCCGGCTTCATCGATGTGCACACGCACGACGATGCGGCCGCCATCGACGCGCCCGACATGCTGCCCAAGCTGTCGCAGGGCGTGACCACGGTGATCGTGGGCAACTGCGGCATCTCGCTGACCCCCATGGTGACGGATGCACCGGCGGCGCCGCTGTCGTTGCTGGGCCAGCGCCAGTTCCGCCACGCGCGCATGGCCGACTACGCGCGCGCCGTGGATGCCGCGCAGCCCGGCGTGAACGTGGCTGCGCTGCTGGGCCATACGGCCCTGCGCATGCGCCACCTGCCCGAGCTGGGGCGCGCGGCCACGGCCAGCGAACGCGCTGCCATGGCCGGCGACATGCAGGAGGCCATGGATGCGGGCGCGCTTGGCCTGTCGTCCGGCGTGTTCTACAAGGAAGCCTATGCCGCCGACCTCACCGAGCTGACCGAGCTGGCCAGCGTGGCCGCGCGCAATGGCGGCGTGTATGCGACCCACATCCGCGACGAGCTGGCCGGCATTTTGCCGGCGCTGCAGGAGGCGGCGCTCACGGCGCGCCAGGCCGGCCTGCCGCTGGTGCTGTCGCACCACAAGTGCGCCGGCGCCTCGAACTGGGGCCGCACGCGCGAGACGCTGCCGCTGATCGAGTCACTCGCCCAGGGCCAGCCCATCAGCCTGGATGTGTACCCCTACACCGCGGGCTCGACGGTGTTGCGCACCGACCTGGTGGACGGGGTGATCGACATCCTGATCACCGGCAGCCAGCCCCACCCCGAGATGGTGGGCCGCTACCTCAAGGACATCGCCCGGGAATGGGACATCAGCGAGCAGGCGGCGTGCGACCGGCTGCAACCCGGCGGCGCCTGCTACTTCCAGATGCGCGAGGACGACGTGGAGCGCGTGATTGCGCACCCGCTGGCCATGATCGGCTCGGACGGGCTGCCGCACGACGAGCGCCCCCACCCCCGGCTGTGGGGCGCCTTCCCGCGCGTGCTGGCCTGCTACTGGCGCGAGAAGGGCCTGCTGCGGCTGGAGGAGGCCATCCACAAGATGACCGGCCTGTCGGCGCAGCGCTTTCGCATTGGCGAGCGGGGCCGCCTGGCTGCGGGCCACATGGCCGACGTGGTGGTGTTCGACCCGGCGCGCGTGCGCGATACCGCGAGCTACGAAAAGCCCGTGCAGTTCAGCGAAGGGATCGAGCGGGTCTGGGTGAACGGCGTGCTGAGCTACACCGCACAAGGCCGCGCCACCGGAGCACGCGCCGGGCGCTTTGTGCGTCGGCAACCCATGGGGTAACCCGAGACGGGGTGAAAACCCCCACCAAGCCGGCGCACCCGCACTTCGGTAACACCCGGCCTGCCGGGACAGGACGGCCCCGAAGAAAAGCAACGAACACCCAGTGAGCCGGACGCTGCGGGGCCCACGAAGTTCCCCACGGAGCACACACCACACCAGGCCCGCACCTTCGCCAGCCCGCAATGGCTGCAGCCATCGCCGCGAAATCGACCGCAGAAACAAAAACGCCCACTGTTCAGTGGGCGTTTGCTGCAAGCGGTTACCGCTACATATTGGTTGCGCGAGAAGGATTTGAACCTCCGACCTTTGGGTTATGAGCCCAACGAGCTACCAGACTGCTCCATCGCGCGGCATGAGATAAATTATACTCTATTATTCAGCCGCTGCCGAATTATTTTCAGTTTCTGCAGCACGATCAACCAATTCGACCAATGCCATAGGCGCATTGTCGCCCACGCGGAAACCCATCTTCAGAATGCGGGTGTAGCCACCAGGACGCACCTTGAAGCGGGGGCCCAGGTCGTTGAACAGCTTGGTGACGCTGTCGCGGTCGCGCAGGCGGTTGAAGGCCAGGCGGCGGTTGGCGACGGAGTCTTCCTTGGCCAGAGTGATCATGGGTTCGATCACGCGGCGCAGTTCCTTGGCCTTGGGAACAGTGGTCTTGATGACTTCGTGCTCGATGAGCGAGTTCATCATGTTCTGCAGCATCGCGAGGCGGTGCGAGCTGGTGCGATTGAGTTTGCGAAGGCCGTGTCCGTGGCGCATGGTGCTTTCTTTCTACTGTCTATGTAATTAAATCGGGCAGCCGTATCAGGTACTGCCCGAGGCACTGCTCCCAGTTGAGGGAGCAAAATCCCCCGAAAGGGGAATCAAAGTGAACTCCCCTTTAGGGGAACCCAAAATTATAGCTTAACGCTTGTCCAGACCGGCTGGTGGCCAATTCTCAAGCTTCATGCCCAGCGTGAGACCACGCGATGCGAGCACTTCCTTGATTTCGTTGAGCGACTTGCGGCCCAGGTTAGGCGTCTTGAGCAGCTCGTTCTCGGTGCGCTGGATCAGGTCACCGATGTAGTAGATGTTCTCAGCCTTCAGGCAGTTGGCGGAACGCACGGTCAGCTCCAGCTCATCCACAGGACGCAGCAGGATCGGATCGAACGTGGCATTGCCGCGTGGGCCCGCAGGTGCGTCAAACGCAGCCAGCTCACCACCTTCCAGCTGTGCGAACACAGCCAGCTGTTCCACCAGAATCTTGGCCGATGCGCGCACTGCGTCTTCGGCAGTGATCGCACCGTTGGTTTCGATCTCGACAACCAGCTTGTCCAGGTCGGTACGCTGCTCCACGCGGGCGCTTTCCACGGTGTAGCTCACGCGCTTCACGGGGGAGAACGAGGCGTCCAGCACGATGCGGCCGATCGACTTGGTCGATTCGTCGGCATAGCGGCGCAGGTTGCCCGGCACGTAGCCACGGCCCTTTTCCACCTTGATCTGCATGTCCAGCTTGCCACCGGCCGACAGCGTGGCGATCACGTGGTCGGGGTTGACGATCTCAACGTCATGGGGCGTCTGGATGTCGCGCGCGGTGACCACGCCTTCACCATCCTTGCGCAGGCTCAGCGTGACTTCGTCACGGTTGTGCAGCTTGAACACCACGCCCTTGAGGTTCAGGAGGATGTTGACCACATCTTCTTGAACGCCATCGATGGACGAGTACTCGTGCAGAACGCCTGCAATGGTGACTTCCGTCGCTGCGTAACCCACCATGGACGAGAGCAGGACGCGCCGGATGGCGTTGCCCAGCGTGTGGCCGTACCCACGCTCGAACGGCTCCAGTGCGACCTTGGCACGATTGTGGCCAAGCTGCTCGACATTGATCGCCTTGGGTTTCAGCAAATTGGTTTGCATTCAGACTTCCTCTCAATACCCCCAGCTCGTTACACCGGTAAGGCTGGTGAAGCGCCTAAACCGCGATGCCTCGCGGTTCAGGGACGGTTTTCTCGAAATACTTTGTATCGAGCGATTAGCGCGAGTACAACTCAACGATCAGGGATTCGTTGATGTCGGCACCAAACTCATCGCGATCAGGCACCTTCTTGAAGATACCTTCGGCCTTGTCAGCGTTCACATCCACCCATGCTGGCATGCCCACTTGAGCTGCCAATTGCAGGGCTTCGACGATACGCGCTTGCTTCTTGGATTTTTCACGCACAGCCACCACATCACCCGTCTTCACGAGGTACGAAGCGATGTTCACGGACTTGCCGTTTACCGTGATTGCCTTGTGGGACACCAACTGACGCGCTTCAGCGCGGGTCGAGCCGAAACCCATGCGATACACCACGTTATCGAGGCGGGATTCCAGCAGGAACAGCAGGTTGGCGCCGGTGTTGCCCTTCTTGCCTTCAGCGGCTTCGAAGTAGCGGCGGAACTGCTTTTCCAGCACGCCGTACATGCGCTTGACCTTCTGCTTTTCACGCAGTTGCAGGCCGTAGTCAGAGGTACGGGCACCCGAAGTGCGGCCGTGTTGACCAGGCTTGGAGTCGAACTTGGACTTGTCTGCGATCGAGCGGCGGGCGCTCTTCAGGAACAGGTCCGTGCCTTCACGGCGGGAGAGTTTGGCCTTGGGGCCGAGGTAACGTGCCACTTGAGCTTCCTTTGTGTCATCTACCGCAAACCATTGCGGGAGCCGCCTGAGGCGCTTGCGCGTTCACAGGCGGCGGTGGGCTTAGAGAGATTAGATACGACGACGCTTTTGAGGGCGGCAGCCGTTGTGAGGCACCGGGGTCACATCGGAAATCGACGTGATGCGAATGCCCAGAGCGCCCAGTGCGCGCACCGACGATTCACGGCCAGGACCAGGACCTTTGATTTCAACGTCAAGGTTCTTGATACCTTGATCAATAGCAGCGCGACCAGCCACTTCCGAAGCCACTTGGGCTGCAAATGGGGTGGACTTGCGCGAGCCCTTGAAACCTTGGCCACCGGACGAAGCCCACGACAGGGCGTTGCCCTGGCGATCGGTGATCGTGATGATGGTGTTGTTGAACGAGGCGTGCACGTGTGCAATGCCGTCCGAAACGTTCTTCCGGACCTTCTTGCGAACGCGCTGAGCTGCGTTATTGGCTGGAGACTTGGCCATTATGATCTTTCAATCTTTATTTCTTCAGTGCAGCTGCACCCTTGCGCGGACCCTTGCGAGTGCGAGCATTGGTACGGGTGCGCTGACCACGCATTGGCAGACCGCGGCGATGGCGGAAGCCACGATAGCAGCCGATGTCCATCAAACGCTTGATGTTCATCGTGGTTTCGCGGCGCAGGTCACCTTCAATGGTGAACTGCTCGATTTGCTCGCGAATTTTTTCCAGATCACCATCCGTCAGATCCTTGATCTTCTTGGAGTAAGCGATACCAGTTGCTTCGCAAATCTTGCGAGCGCGGGTGCGACCAATGCCAAAAATGGCGGTCAAACCGATTTCCGCGTGCTTGTGCGGCGGAATGTTAATGCCAGCGATACGTGCCATATGCGTCCTCTAATACTTTCCAATCAACCTTGGCGCTGCTTGTGACGCAGATCCGTGCAGATCACGCGCACCACACCCTTGCGGCGGATGATCTTGCAGTTGCGGCAGATTTTTTTGACCGAAGCCGAAACTCTCATTGCATTCTCCTAAAACTTTTCCATCCGTCCCGGCTGCTTCGCACGGAACACAATTTGTGCCCGCGAAAAATCGTGGGGCGCCAACTCAACCGATATCCGGTCATTTCCAAGCGGCGCCGCCATGCGGCCACCACCTTACTTAGTCATCAACCGCCCGCGCTGCCTTTGAAGTTGGCTTTCTTGAGCAGTGATTCGTACTGTTGCGACATCATGTAGTTCTGAACCTGGGCCATGAAGTCCATGGTCACCACCACAAT
>JADMJR010000238.1 GCA_018780365.1 Acidovorax sp.
CGGCCAGGTGGATCTGGCAGGTGCTGGCCAGGGGCGAGCCGCTGGCGGTGATGGCTATTGTTGTGGCGCCGTTCTTGCGCGCAATGTCGGCCGCGTCCATCAGGTCACGGGTGCGGCCCGAGTTGGAGATGATCACCGCGCAGTCGCCCGGGCCCAGCAGGGTGGCGCTCATCACCTGCATGTGGCCGTCGCTGCTGGCGATGGATGTGACGCCCAGGCGAAAGAACTTGTGCTGCGCGTCCTGCGCGACGATGCCGGAGTTGCCCACGCCGTAGAACTCGATGCGTTTGCCCGTCTTCCAGGTAGCGGCAATGGCCTCGGCCGCGCGCTCCAGCGCCACGGTGCTGGCGGCGTTGCGGTATTGCAGGAAGGCGGCCACGGCGTTGTCCACCACCTTCACGAGCACGTCGCCGGTCTTGTCGTCGGCATCCACGCTGCGGTGGATGAAGGGCACGCCTTCGCTCACGCTGCCTGCGAGCTTGAGCTTGAAGTCGGCCAGGCCGTCATAGCCCATGCTGCGGCAAAAGCGCACCACCGTGGGTTTGCTCACATGGGCCCGCTCGGCCAGTTCGCGCACGGGCAGGCGGGCAAAGCTGCGGGGGTCGGCCAGCACCAGCTTGGCCACGCGTTGTTCGGCAGGGGCCAGGGACGAGAGCGAGGCGGTGATGCGGTCGAGCATGGGGGCGGGTTTCCTGGGGGAGGCGGCAACAGAGAAAGAAATGGTAACTGCGTTTCATGCTGAGCGGGTGATGAGTTACCACGAGAGCGGCACGTGCCGTGCGTGTTATCCCGATGGCCGGGGCCGTGGGCCGGCTCTAGGATGGCCTGTAACCTCATCGTCATATTTGAATGGAACGAAAGCACCCGATGCGCAAGCTCACCACCCACACCCTGGCGGCCGCCACCCTGGCCCTGCTGGCCTCCAGCGCGTATGCCCAAGGCCAGGTCAACATCATCTGCTCGGTGCAGGCCGAGTGGTGCAATCTGATGTCCACCGTGTATGCCAAGACCACCGGCACCAAGGTCAACATGACGGCCAAGGGCTCGGGCGAGGCGCTGGCGCAGCTCAATGCCGAAAAGGCCAACCCCAAGACCGACATCTGGTTCGGCGGCACGGGCGACCCGCACCTGCAGGCGGCCGAGCAGGGCCTGACGCTGGAGTACAAGTCCCAGCAGCTCGCACAGCTCTACCCCTGGGCGCAGAAGCAGGCGGCCGACTCCAAGTTCCGCACTGTCGGGGTGTACCTGGGCCCGCTGGGCTTTGGCTACAACACAGAGCTGCTGGCCAAGCGCAAGCTGAAAGCCCCGCAGTCCTGGGCCGACCTGCTCAAGCCCGAGTTCAAGGGCGAGGTGCAGATGGCCAATCCGGCATCCAGCGGAACGGCCTACACCATGATCGCCACACTGGTGCAGATCATGGGCGAGGAAAAAGCGTTTGAGTACCTCAAGGCCCTGCACCCCAACGTGAGCACCTACACGCGTTCGGGCACGGCACCGGTCAAGGCGGCGGCGCGCGGCGAGACCACCATCTCGGTGAGCTTCGTGCACGACGTGACCACCGAGGCGGTCAACGGCTTCCCCGTGGGCTCGGTCACGCCGTCAGAGGGCACGGGCGCCGAGGTGGGCTCCATGAGCATCGTCAAGAACGGCCCCAACACCGAGGCCGCCAAGAAGTTCTACGAAT
>JADMJR010000158.1 GCA_018780365.1 Acidovorax sp.
GCAGCGCCTGGACGGCCCGGTGCGCGGCAACGGCCGCATCATCGACGAGCTGGAGCGCCTTTTTGCCGGTGCGGGCTGGAACGTGGTCAAGCTGGTCTGGGGCAGCGACTGGGACGGCCTGTTCGCCCGCGACCTCACGGGCGCCCTGGTGCGCACGCTCGAAGGCACGGTCGATGGCCAGATGCAGACCTTTGCCGCCAAGGACGGCCGCTTCAACCGCGACAACTTCTTCGGCCAGAACCCTGAACTGGCCGCGCTGGCCCAGGGCATGACCGACGAGCAGATCGATCGCTTGAAGCGCGGCGGGCACGACCTGGTGAAGATCCACGCCGCCTACGCCGCCGCTGCCGCCCACAAGGGCCAGCCCACCGTGATCCTGGCCCACACCAAAAAGGGCTACGGCATGGGCACGGCCGGGCAGGGCAAGATGACCACGCACAGCCAGAAGAAGCTGGACGACACCGACCTCATCGAATTCCGCAACCGCTTCAACCTGCCGCTCACCGATGAGCAGGCGACCAGCCTGGCGTTCTACAAGCCTGCCGAAGACAGTGCGGAAATGCAGTACCTGCGCCGCCACCGCCAGCAACTGGGCGGCTACCTGCCACGCCGCGAAACCGCCTGCGACGCGCTGCCCGTGCCCGCTATTGCCAGCTACGCCCAGTTTGCGCTGCAGGCCGACGGCAAGGAGATGAGCACCACCATGGCCTTTGTGCGCATGCTGGGCACGCTGCTGAAGGACGCCACGTTAGGCCCCCGCATCGTGCCCATCGTGGCCGACGAGGCGCGCACCTTTGGCATGGCCAATTTGTTCAAGCAGGTCGGCATCTACAGCAGCGTGGGCCAGCGCTATGCGCCCGAGGACATCGGCTCGGTGCTGAGCTATCGCGAGGCGCTCGATGGGCAGATCCTCGAAGAAGGCATCAGCGAAGCAGGGGCGATTGCGAGCTGGACGGCGGCGGCTACCAGCTACAGCGTGCACGGCCTGGCCATGCTGCCGTTCTACATCTACTACTCCATGTTCGGCTTCCAGCGCGTGGGCGACGCCATCTGGGCCGCTGCCGACCAGCGCGCGCGGGGCTTTTTGCTGGGTGCCACTTCGGGCCGCACCACGCTGGGCGGCGAGGGCCTGCAGCACCAGGACGGCACCAGCCACCTCGTGGCCGCCACCATCCCCAACTGCAAGGCCTACGACCCGGCCTACGCAGGCGAGATGGCCGTGATCATCGATGCTGGCATGCGCGAAATGGTGACCGAGCAGCGCGACGTCTTCTACTACGTGACGCTGATGAACGAGAACTACGCCCAGCCCGACCTGCCCGCAGGCGCTGCAGACGGGGTCTTGCGTGGTTGCTATGTTTTCAGGAGCTATCAGGGCAATGTGGACGCGCGCAAGGGCCTGATTTCTTCTCAAAATTCCGTCACCCTGATGGGTTCCGGCGCCATCCTGACCGAAGTGGTCAAGGCCGCAGAACAACTCGCCAGCGAAGGCCTGGATGTGACCGTGCTCAGCGTCACCAGCTGGAGCGAACTGGCCCGCGACGGCGTGGCGTGCGAACAGCGTGCGCTGGCGGGTGAAGAAGGGGTTGACCCCGGCACCCCCTGGCTTGCCGCCCAACTGGCGGCCACCAGCGGGCCCGTGGTAGCCGCCACCGACTACGTGCGCGCCGTGCCCGAGAC
>JADMJR010000047.1 GCA_018780365.1 Acidovorax sp.
GCCCCGCCTTCATCAACCTGCAGCAGTACTACGCCGAGGCCTACCTGGTGGAGCGTGCGCTGCAGTTGCCGGGCATCGACATCCGCTGGCACAACAAGGTCACTGCCGTGCAAAGCTGCGCCGACGGCGCGCTGCTCACCATCGACACACCCGAGGGCACCTACCAGATCGACGCGCAATGGCTGGTGGCCTGCGACGGCGCGCGCTCGCCCACGCGGCAGATGCTGGGGCTGGAGAGCAAGGGGCGCATTTTTCAGGACCGCTTCCTGATCGCCGACGTGAAGCTGGCGGATGAGGCGAACTTCCCGACCGAGCGCTGGTTCTGGTTCGACCCACCCTTTCATCCCAACCAGAGCGTGCTGCTGCACCGCCAGCCCGACAACGTCTGGCGCATCGACTTCCAGCTCGGCTGGGACGCCGACCCCGAAGAAGAGAAAAAGCCCGAGAACATCATCCCGCGCGTGAAGGCGCTGCTGGGTGCGGATGCACAGTTCGAGCTGGACTGGGCCAGCGTCTACACCTTTGCCTGCCTGCGCATGGACCAGTTCGTGCACGGCCGCGTGGTGTTTGCGGGGGACAGCGCACACGGGGTTTCGCCCTTTGGCGCCCGCGGCGCCAACAGCGGCGTGCAGGACGCTGAGAACCTGGCCTGGAAGCTCGATTGGGTGCTCCAGGGCCGCGCCAGCCCCGCGCTGGTGAGCACCTATGGCCCCGAGCGCGAATATGCGGCCGACGAGAACCTGTGCAACTCCACCCGCGCCACCGACTTCATCACGCCCAAGAGCGAGGTGAGCCGCCTGTTCCGCGACGCGGCACTGCATCTGGCGCGCGAGCATGCGTTTGCACGGCGCATCGTCAACAGCGGGCGCCTGTCCGTGCCCGCCACGCTGCACCACTCGACACTGAACACGCCGGATACCGATCACTTCGCAGGCACCCAGGTGCCCGGTGCCGTGCTGCTGGACGCCCCCTTGACGAAGCAGGGCCAGCCCACCTGGCTGCTGCGCGAGCTGGGGCCGGACTTCACGCTGCTGGTGTTTGGCCCTGCGCCCACCTGGGCGCATGGCCTGCCCCAGGTGAAGGTGCTGCAGATCGGCATCGACGTGATCGACCACCAGGCGCTGGCCGCCCAGCGGCTGGATGCGTTGCCACGCACCGTGTACCTGGTGCGGCCCGACCAGCATGTGTGCGCGCGCTGGCGCACGCCCACCGAAGCTGCGGTGCGCAGCGCACTGGCCCGTGCCACGGCCGCTGCATGACAAGGAGCCAAAAACCATGCTGAACACCGCACCCAACCTGCAGGCCTGCGACGACTTTTACGAATCGCTGATTGCAGCGCACCAGGGTCTGTCCACGCCCGAGAGCCACGCCATGAACGCACGCCTGGTGCTGCTGCTGGCCAACCACATCGGTGACCAGGCCACGCTGCAGCACGCGCTGCAACTGGCGCGCGGCAGTGCCGTGCCCACGGCCGACCGGCGCAGCACCCCGGCCATCACGCCCGTGGTGCCCACCCACGCGGTGGCGGCCTAGCCGCTTACCTGCGGTCCGGCACCCCCGACTCCCAGCCACCCCACGGCTTCAGCACTGCGCAGATGGTGCAAGGCCCGGGCTTTGCCTTGATTTTTTGACAACACCACGGAGACAACACATGCAGCGCAAACACTTCCTCGCCAC
>JADMJR010000096.1 GCA_018780365.1 Acidovorax sp.
AACGGCAGCTTCCCAAGCTTCATACGAGGGTTCGATTCCCTTCACCCGCTCCAGCCCTGCAGGGCTGACCAGTTTTTTCAAAATCCCCTCCTGTTTTCTCTGTGGGCACTGCGTGTATTGAGCCGCCTGTCCACCCTGGTGTGGCGCTGCGCCAGCAAGCGCTGATTCTGCATATTCATAGTCGTTTTGCTTGGTTGGGCCAAGGCCCTGTTCCTCCTAAATTCTGTGTACCGGGTGCAGCGAGCCCGGCATTTCAACCACACGGAAAGGCAGACGATGCTCAGCGCACCACGTACAACCACTTTTGCGCACACAGCGCGCACATGGCTCCGCGCCTCAGTGCTGGGCGGCGCCATGCTGGTCTGCAGTGCGGTGTTTGCCGCCACCCCCATCCCCGCAGGCCCCCTGGTCACCACCGAATGGCTGGCGCAGAACCTGGACAACCCGCAGGTGCGCATCGTCGAGGTGAGCGTGAACCCGGGCCTGTACGAACGTGGCCATGTACCGGGGGCGGTCAACTTTTCGTGGCACCAGGATCTGAACGACCGGGTGCGCCGCGACATCGTGGGCAAGGAGGCCTTTGAGGCGCTGTTGTCCAAAGCGGGGGTGTCGCAGGACACCACGGTGGTGCTGTATGGCGACACCAACAACTGGTTTGCTGCCTGGGGCGCATGGGTGTTTGACATCTATGGCGTCAAGAACGTGAAGCTGCTCGACGGCGGCCGCAAGAAGTGGGAGGCCGAGAACCAGCCGCTGAACAACCGCGTGCCCGAGTTTGCAGCCACCAGCTACAAGGTGACCAAGGTGAACACCGACCTGCGCGCCCGCCTGTCCGACGCCCTGGCGGCGGCCGAGGGCAAGAGCAACGCCAAGCTGGTGGACATCCGGTCGGCCGATGAATACACCGGCAAGATTTTTGCGCCTGCCGGTGTGCCTGAGCTGAGTATTCGTGCAGGCCACATCCCCGGCGCAGCCAATGTGCCCTGGGGCCAGGCGGTGAAGGAGGACGGCACCTTCAAGTCGGCCGAAGACCTGAAAAAACTCTACGCCAGCGCCGGCGTGGACGGCAGCAAACCCATCATCACCTACTGCCGCATTGGCGAGCGCTCCAGCCACACCTGGTTTGCACTGTCCAAGATCCTGGGCTACAGCGTGAAGAACTACGACGGCTCGTGGACGGAATACGGCAACGCGGTGGGCGTGCCCATCACCAACCCGGCGGGCACCATCTGGGCCGCCAAGTGACGGGGTTTGTTGACAGAACCTTTTGGGAAGAAGGTGCAATGCAAAACAAAGAGAGTTTCTGATTTTTGGTAGGGGGTCTTTTTTACAGCCCGCTTCGTGCGGGCTTTTTTATGCCTGGGGGGGTCATGGCGTTCAAGGTCAATTTTTCTCATGCGGGCGCCCTGGTGCTGGTGGTGGCGCTGGGTGTTGCTGCCCACGCAGTGCAGGCGCTGCCGGGCGGGCGCACACTGGTGTTTGCGCTGGCCACGGGCGCGGTGCTGGGGCTCGTGCTGCAGCGCACGCGCTTTTGTTTTTATTGCCATGCGCGCGACTGGTTTGAAGACGGCAACCCGCGTGGCCTGCTGGCCATCGTGCTGGCGCTGGCCGTGGGGGTGGTGGGCTATACCGTGGTGTTGGGCAGTTGGCTGCCCGTGCCCCAGCCCGGCAAGTTGCCGCCCGACATGCACATTGGCCCGGTGAGCTGGGTGCTGGTGGCAGCGGGGCTGTCGTTTGGCGCGGGCATGGTGGTGTCGGGCTCGTGCATCAGCGCGCACTGGTACCGGCTGGCCGAGGGTTCCGCCGTGTCGCCGTTTGCGCTTTTCGGGTCGGCACTGGGCTTCATCCTGGGTTTCACCACCTGGAACCCCTTGTACAGCCTGAGCGTGGCCGATGCCCCCGTGGTCTGGCTGCCCGCCCACCTGGGGTATGGCGGGGCACTGCTGGTGCAACTGGGCGGGCTGGCCCTGGTGGCTGCCTGGTTGTGGCGCGGTTTTGCGCGTGAGGCGGCTGCTGGGTCTGTGCCGGGGGGCGTGCCCGGCTTGCGCACCGTGTGGCGCAACCTGTGGGCTGGCCGCTGGCCCTATTGGATGGGTGGCCTTGCCGTGGGGCTGATTGGTGCGTTTGCGATTGTGCGCATGCGGCCGCTGGGCGTGACGGCCACGCTGGGCAGCGCTGCCCGGCAATGGGCGCAAGGGCAGGGCTGGATTCCCGATCGGCTCGACGGGCTGGATGGTTTTGCGGGCTGCGCCACTGTGCCGCAGTCCACCTGGTTCACGCCCAATGCACTGCTTCTTGTGGGGCTGGTGGTGGGGGCGTTTGTCGCGGCCCTGGCCAGCCGCCAGTGTGCGCCGCGCTGGCCCACCTGGCGCGATGCCGTGCGGGGCCTGTCGGGTGGTGTGCTGTTGGGCTGGGGCGCGATGACAGGGCTGGGCTGCACTATCGGCACGCTGCTGTCCGGCGGCATGGCGGGGGCGCTGTCGGGCTGGGTGTTTGGGGCAGCGGTGTTCTTTGCTGTGTGGGCGGGGCTGAGGCTCCATCGGCTGTGGCCTGCCGGGCGCTGAGCGCCAGCTTGGGGTGGCCCTCAGGGCCCGTCCGATACACTGCGGCCCGCATGGATACGCGCACGAACACGATGACCCTGATGGCCTGGCCCTGGCTGGTGGTGCTGACCGCTGGTGTGATTGGCTGTGCCTACTCACCGCCTGCGCCGTTCATCGTGATTGGCAACGAGAAGGTGGTGTCCATCCACTGGGAGAACTCCACACTGGGCCCGGATGGCGCCCAGCAGGCGGCTGAAAAACACTGTGCGCGGTATGGCCTGCAGGCGGAGCTGGCTGTGCAGGTCAGCCGTTTTGAGGTGACCTACCGCTGCGTGTAGGTGTGCAGCGGTGTGGGGTGACCGAAACTTTGAGCTTTTTTAGCCCTTTGCGCGCACCCCATAAGCGCAAGCAGCTATAAAAATAATAGCTATGCGCTCGACAAAAGGTGCGCGGGGGGGCTCACTTGCCGCTCTGGATGTCGCCCAGGCACAGGTACTTGATTTCCACATAGTCGTCCATGCCGTAGTGCGAGCCCTCGCGGCCCAGGCCCGACTGCTTGACGCCGCCAAAGGGCACGTGCTCGGTGGCCAGAATACCCACGTTGGCGCCGACCATGCCGTATTCCAGCGCCTCGGTCACGCGGAAGATGCGGCCCACGTCGCGGCTGTAGAAGTAGCTGGCCAGGCCAAACTCGGTGTTGTTGGCCGCGTCGATGGCTTCCTGCTCGGTCTTGAACTTGAAGACCGGGGCAAAGGGGCCAAAGGTTTCCTCGCGCGCGCAGAGCATGTCGGCCGTGGCGTTGGCCACCACGGTGGGTTCAAAGAACTGGCCTGAGCCCAGGGCGGTGAGGCGCTGGCCGCCCGCCACCACCTGGCCGCCCTTGGCCAGCGCGTCATCCACATGGCGCTGCACCTTGGCCAGCGCGGCTTCCTCGATCAGCGGGCCCTGGTTCACGCCAGCTTCAAAGCCGTTGCCCACCTTGGCCGTCTTGACCTTGGCGGCGAACTTGGCCACGAACTCGTCGTACACACCTTCCTGTACATAAAAGCGGTTGGTGCAGACGCAGGTCTGGCCCGCGTTGCGGTACTTGCTGGCAAAGGCGCCTTCCACGGCGCTGTCGATGTCGGCGTCGTCAAACACCAGGAAGGGCGCGTTGCCACCCAGCTCCAGCGACATCTTCTTGACCGTGGGGGCGGACTGCGCCATCAGGATGCGGCCCACCTCGGTGCTGCCGGTGAAGCTGATGTGGCGCACCACGTCGCTGGCGCACAGCACCTTGCCGATGGCGATGGAGTTGTCGCTGTCGGCGGGCAGGATGTTGAACACCCCCGCCGGGATGCCTGCACGCAGGGCCAGCTCGGCGGCGGCCAAAGCGGTGAGCGGCGTCAGCTCGGCGGGCTTGATGACCACGGGGCAACCTGCGGCCAGGGCAGGGGCTACCTTGCGCGTAATCATGGCCAGCGGGAAGTTCCACGGCGTGATAGCGGCGCACACGCCGATGGGCTGCTTGAGCACCATCAGGCGGCGGTTGTTGTCGAACTGGGGCAGGGTCTCGCCGTTGATGCGCTTGGCTTCTTCGGCAAACCACTCCACAAAACTCGCGCCGTAAGCCACTTCGCCCTTGGCCTCGGCCAGCGGCTTGCCTTGCTCGGCCGTCATGATGCGGCCCAGGTCGTCCTGGTTGGCCATGAGCAGGTCGAACCACTTGCGCAGGATGATGCTGCGCTCCTTGGCGGTCTTGGTCTTCCAGGGGCCCCAGGCGGCGTTGGCGGCGGCAATCGCGGCCTCGGCGTCGGCCGGGCCCAGGTTGGCCACATCGGCCAGCTTGAGGCCCGTGGCCGGGTCGTTCACATCAAAGCGGCTGCTTCCCGCCACCCACTGGCCGTTGATGAGGCCGTCGGTCTTGAGCAGGGTGGGGTCGTTCAGCAGGGCGAGGGGGGAGGTCTTCATGTCCATGGGATGGTCCTTGAGAAAGGGGGCTAGACGTGGGCAGATCGAGGTTCACGCACGAAGCGGCAGCGGGCATTGTCGGCCGCTTGGGCGACGGCCGCATGTCGCCGATGTGAACTCCTGGGCGGCAAGGGGCATATCAGGCGCGGCGGCCGCGCAGCCACTCCAGCGCCAGCAGCAGGCTGGTGGTGAACAGGATCAGCAGCGTGGCCACGGCGGCAATGGTGGGCGAGATGTTTTCGCGGATGCCGTTGAACATCTGGCGCGGCAGGGTGGACTGGTCGGCCCCGGCCAGGAACAGCGTGACCACGACCTCGTCGAACGAGGTGGCAAATGCAAACAGCGCGCCCGAGATCACACCCGGCGCAATCACCGGCAGCGTGATGCGGAAGAAGGTGTTCAGCGGCGTCTCGCCCAGGCTCAGCGAAGCGCGCACCAGGTTGTGGTTGAAGCCTGCCAGCGTGGCCAGGACGGTGGTCAGCACAAAGGGCGCGCCCAGGGCAGCGTGCACCACGATGAGGCCAAAGTAGCTGTCGGCCAGCCCCAGCGGCGCAAAGTACAGGTAGGTGGCCACACCCACCACGATGATGGGCACCACCATGGGCGCGATCAGGATGCCCATGAGCAGCCCTTTGAACCGAAAGTCTGCCCGCGACAGGCCCACGGCGGCGAGGGTGCCCAGCACCGTGGCAACGAGCGTGGCTGCAGGCGCCACGATGAAGCTGTTGCGCGTGGCGCGCGCCCATTCGGCCGATTCGAACAGGTTCTGGTACCACTTGATCGACCAGCCGTGGATGGGGTAGGCGAGGAACGAACTCTCGGAAAACGACAGCGGCACCATCACCAGGATGGGGGCCAGCAAGAAGGCGAGCACGGCCACGCACAGCACGCGCACGGCCCACCAGCCGAGCTTGTCGGCCAGCGTGGCGTAGAGGGGGAATGAGGGAAGGCGAAACATGGTCAGCGGCTTTCTGCGTCAGAAGGTGGGGTCATCCAAGACTCAGCTCGGCCTTGCCAAACCGGCGGTACACGCCATACAGCACCAGCGTGGCGGCCAGCAGCAGGGCGCCCAAGGCGCAGGCCATGCCCCAGTTCACTTCCACATTGGTATAGCGGGCGATGTAGTAGCTCAGCATCTGGTCGTCGGCCCCGCCCAGCAGCGCGGGTGTGACGTAGTAGCCGATGGCCAAAATGAACACCAGCAGTACGCCCGCACCAATGCCCGGGTAGGTCTGCGGCACATACACCCGAAAGAACGCCGCCATGGGCGAGCTGCCCAGCGACACCGCTGCGCGCAGGTAGGTGGGCGGCACGCTTTTCATCACGCTGTACAGCGGCAGGATCATGAACGGCAGCAGGATGTGCACCATCGCAATCACCACACCCGTGCGGTTGAACAGCAGCGCCAGCGGCTGCTCGATCAGGCCCAGGCCCATCAAGCCCCGGTTGACCAGGCCTTCGGACTGCAGCAGCACGATCCATGCGGCCACGCGCACCAGGATGGAGGTCCAGAACGGCACCAGCACCAGAATCATGAGCACATTGGCCGGGCGTGCGGGCAGCGAGGCCAGCCACCAGGCCAGCGGGTAGCCCAGCAGCAGGCACACCAGCGTGACCACCAGGCTGATGTGGAAGGTGCGCAGCAAGATGCCACCAAACGCGCGCTGCTCCTCAGGCATGCGCTCGATGTGCCCCAGCGCATCGCGCTGCAGGTCCACCGAGGCGAGCAGGTAGTCGGGCGTCCAGCGGGCGCCGTTCTTGGCTATCGCCTGCCACAAAGGGGCGTCGGCCCAGCGCGGGTCCTTGCCCAGCAACTGCGCGCGGATGGCCTCGGGCGTGCCCTCCAGCGGCAGCGCGCGGTAGGCGCCCATGACCATCGAGCGCGCACCGGGCACTTCGGTGTTGAGCCGCCGCGCCAGTGCCCCGGCGTCTGAGCTGTCGGGCAGGCGGGCCAGGTCTTGCACCAGCGCGGCGTAGGCCGGGGCAGCGGGTGCATCCTTGCGGTCCCAGCCGTCCAGCGCGCGCATGGTGGCGGGCAAGGCGTTGGCGACTTCGGGGTTTTCCACCGCGCGCTGCAGCAGCGCGGCAATGGGCACCAGCAGCGTGAGCAGCAGGAACACCAGCAGGGGCAAGGTCAGCGCAAAGGCGCGCCATTTGCGGCGCGACTCGGCGCGCGCCAGGGCCTGGCGCAGCGCACCAGGGGGGCTGCCGGTGGGGGCATTGGCGATGGGATGGGCCAGGGTGGCTTGCATGCGGGTGTCCTGCTCTCAGCGTTTCACAAGGGAGTCAAAGGGCGCTTACTGTGTGGCCCAGGCGGCAAAGCGCTTTTCCAGTGCCTCGCCCTGGTCGGCCCAGAAACCCACGCTGAACTGCAGCGCCTCCTTGGCGTTGGTGGCTGAGGTGGGCAGGTCGTCCAGCACCTTCTTGTCCAGCGATGCCAGTGCCTTGGTGTTGGCCGGGCCGTAGGCGATGTTCTGCGCGTAGGCGGCCTGCTGCGGCGTTTGCATGGTGAAGGCGATGAACTTCACGGCTGCATCCTTGTTGGGCGTGCCCTTGGGGATGGCCCAGTAGTCCAGGTCGTAGATGCCGCCGGGCCAGTAGATCTTGAGGTTGCGGCCTTCGCGGTTGGCGGCGTCGATGCGGCCGTTGAACACGGTGGTCAGCGCCACATCGCCCGCCACCAGGAACTGGGGCGCCTGCGCACCGGCCTCCCACCACTGGATGCTGGGCTTGAGTTCGGTGAGCTTCTTGAACGCGCGGTCGGCACCGTCCTTGGTGGCCAGCACCTTGTAGACGTCGGCGGGCTTCACACCGTCGGCCAGCAGGGCAAATTCAAGGTTGTAGCGCGCGCCCTTGCGCATGCCGCGCTTGCCGGGGATCTTCTTGGTGTCCCAGAAGTCGGCCCAGCTGGTGGGCGGCGTCTTGAGCTTGTCGCCGTTGTAGGCCATCACGGTGGACCACACAAAGATGCCCACGGCGCATTCGTGCACGGCGGCGGGCAGCAGGTCGGCCTTGGGCACGATCTTGCTGTAGTCCAGCTTTTCATACAGGCCTTCGTCGCAGCCGCGTGCGGCGTCGGGCGACTCGACCTCGACCACGTCCCAGGTCACCTTCTTGGTCTCGACCATGGCCTTGACCTTGGCCTGCTCGCCGTTGTATTCCACGGCCACGATCTTGGTGCCCTGCTTTTCATAGGGCTCGTAGAACGCCTTTTTCTGCGCATTGGCATTGGCGCCGCCGAAGTTCACGACGGTGAGCTGCTGCTGTGCAAAGCTGGGCAGGGCGACCAGGCAGGCGGCCAGGGATGCGCAGGCGATGAGGCTCTTTTTCATGGTGCAGATTTCCTTGGGTAGTGGAGGAACGGGAATGGGAAAAGGAACGGGAACAGGGACGGGAAAGGGTGCGGGACGGTGAAGGCGAAACGGGGCTGCGTGAACACCTTCACACGGCGTAGATGCGCGTGGCGCTGGGCGGGAACTCCAGCAGCACCTGGTCGCCCGGCTGCGGGTGGCTGGCGCCCGCGCCTGAAGGGGACAGGGCCTGCTTGACCGTGGCCTGCTCCTGGCCATGGCCCAGGTCGCAGATCAGGCGCAGGTGGTCGCCGTAGTAAATGGTGCGCGCCACGGTGGCAGGGATGGCGTTGGGCCGGGGGTATTCGGACTGCGGCAGCAGCACCACGCGCTCGGGCCGCACGCAGGCCTGCACCCGCGCGCCCACGGGGGCCTGGTTCACGTTGACGCCGGGCAGCAGAAAGCCTCCGGGCATCTGGATGGCGGCGTCAGCCCCTGCGCCCTGCAACGTGCCTGAGAGCACGGTGCTGTCGCCCACAAAACCCGCCACAAAGCGGTTGCTGGGGGTTTCGTACAGGCTCTCCACATCGGCCAGTTGCTGGATCACGCCTTCGTTGAACACGGCCACACGGTCGCTCATGGTCAGGGCCTCGCCCTGGTCGTGGGTCACGTAGACAAAGGTCACGCCCAGCTGGCGGTGCAGCTCTTTCAGCTCGATCTGCATGTGCTCGCGCAGCTGCTTGTCGAGCGCGCCCAGGGGCTCGTCCATCAGCACCAGCTGCGGGTTGAACACCAGGGCACGCGCCAGGGCCACGCGCTGCTGCTGCCCGCCCGACAGGCGCGCGGGCAGGCGGTCGGCCATGCCGGTCAGGCGCACCATGTCCAGCGCCTTCTTCACGCGGTCGGCCTGCTCGGCCTTGGGCACCTTGCGCACCGTCAGGGGGTAGGCCACGTTCTCGCCCACCGTGAGGTGCGGGAACAGCGCGTAGTTCTGGAACACCATGCCAAAGTTGCGCTTGTGCGGCGGCGTGCGTGTGATCTGCTTGCCGTCCAGCAGGATGTCGCCCGCTGTGGGGGATTCGAACCCCGCCAGCATCATCAGCGTGGTGGTCTTGCCCGAACCCGAGGGCCCCAGCAGGCTCAGGAACTCGCCGCGCTGGATGTCCAGGTCCAGCGCGCGCACCACCAGCTGCTCGCCGTCGTAGGTCTTTTGCACGCCGCTGAAGCG
>JADMJR010000043.1 GCA_018780365.1 Acidovorax sp.
AGCGCCAGTACCCCGAGGGCGAGGCCGCCGCGCACGTGGTGGGCTTCACCAACGTAGAAGACCATGGCCAGGAGGGCATGGAGCTGGCGTTCGACAAGGACCTGGCCGGCAAGGCTGGCTCGCGCCGCGTGATCAAGGACCGCCTGGGCCGCGTGGTGGAAAGCGTGGGCGAGACCGTGCCCCCGGTGGACGGCAAGGACATGCAGCTGTCCATCGACAGCAAGGTGCAGTTTTTCGCCTACCAGAAGCTGCGCGACCAGGTCACGGCGCACAAGGCCAAGGCGGGCAGCGTGGTGGTGCTTGATGCCCACACGGGCGAGCTGCTGGCCCTGGCCAACTACCCCAGCTACGTGCCCGACAAGCGCCAGAACCTGACCGGCGAGCAACTGCGCAACCGCGCGCTCACCGACGTGTTCGAGCCCGGCTCGACCATGAAGCCCTTCACCATCGGCCTGGCGCTGGAGACCGGCCGCGTGCGCCCCGAGACGCCGGTGGACACGAACCCCGGCCGCATCACCATTACCGGCTCCACGATTTCGGACACGCACAACTACGGCCTGCTCACCGTGGAGGGCGTGATCCAGAAGTCCAGCAACGTGGGCACCACCAAACTCGCCATGCAGATGCCGGCGCGCGAGATGTGGGAGACCTTCTCGGCCGCGGGCTTTGGCCAGAAACCGCAGCTGCACTTTCCCGGCGTGGTGACGGGCCGCCTGCGCCCCTACAAGACCTGGCGCCCGGTGGAGCAGGCCACCATGTCCTACGGCTACGGCCTGTCGGCCAGCCTGTTCCAGATGGCGCGCTCGTACACCGTGTTCGCCAACGGCGGGCGCGTGATCCCCGCCACCATGCTCAAGAGCGCCGAGCCCGCCGTGGGCGTGCCCGTGTTTTCCGAGCGCACGGCCGACCAGGTGCGCAAGATGCTGCAGATGGCTGCTGGCCCGGGCGGCACGGGCCAGAAGGCGCAGACCGTGGGCTACTCGGTGGGCGGCAAGTCCGGCACCGCGCGCAAGCAGGTGGGCAAGAACTACGCCTCGGGCAAATACCGCGCCTGGTTCACCGGCATGGCCCCCATCGACAAGCCGCGCATCATCGTGGCGGTGATGATCGACGAGCCCAGCAACGGCGTGTTCTACGGCGGCGCCGTGGCCGCGCCCGTGTTCAGCGAGGTCGTGCAGCAGACCCTGCGCATGATGGGCGTGCAGCCCGACATGGCCGTCAAGCCCCAGATCGTGGCCAATGCGGTGGAGGAGTCGCTGTGATGCCCGCGCGCCCCCACACTCTCCAGACCCTGCCGTCCGCCAGCGAGGCCGTGCAGTGGCTGCGCGCGCGCGTCACGGGCACCCTGCACACCGACAGCCGCCAGATCACCCCTGGCGACGGTTTCATCGCCTGGCCCGGTGCGGCCACCGACGGGCGCGCCCATGTGGCCGACGCCCTGGTGCGCGGCGCCACGGCCTGCCTGGTGGAGCAGGCCGGCGTGGAGGCCTTCGGTTTTTCGGGCGAGCACCTGGCGGCGCTGAACGGCCTCAAGGCAGCCACCGGGCCCATCGCGGCGCAGTGGTTCGGGCAGCCCACCACACAGCTCGATGTGCTGGCCGTCACCGGCACCAATGGCAAGACCAGCACCGCCTGGTGGCTGGCGGGGGCCTTGAACGAGCTATCAAATCAAGAGCATGCAGGGCACGACCAGTGCGCCCTGGTGGGCACTTTGGGCACAGGGGTTCCGCCCGCGCTGGTGTCCACCGGCATGACCACGCCCGACCCGGTGCGCCTGCAGCGCGCGTTTGGTGCGTTTGTGGCGCAAGGCCTGGGTGCCTGTGCCATCGAGGCATCGTCCATCGGCCTGGCCGAGGCGCGGCTCGACGGCACGCAGATCCGTGTGGCCGTTTTCACCAATTTCACGCAGGACCACCTCGACTACCACGGCAGCATGGCCGGCTACTGGCTGGCCAAGCGCGCGCTGTTCGACTGGCCCGGCCTGCGCGCGGCGGTCATCAATGTGGACGACCCCGTGGGCGCGCAACTGCATGCCGAACTGGCGGGTGGTGGGCTGGACCTGTGGAGCGTCTCGGCCCAGGGCGCTGCGCGCCTGGCCGCGCAGGACATCACCCTGGGCGACCAGGGCCTGCGCTTCACGGTGGCCGAAGGGGCCGAGCGGCAATTGCTGCAAACGCGTGTGATCGGCCACTACAACGTGCTCAACCTGCTGGGCGTGCTGGCCACGCTGCGCAGCCGGGGCGTACCGTTGGCCGATGCGGTGCGCGCCTGCGCCGGCCTGTTGCCCGTGCCGGGCCGCATGCAGCGGCTGGTGGCCGTGGGGCAGCCGCTGGTGGCTGTGGACTATGCCCACACCCCCGATGCGCTGGACAAAGCCCTGCAGGCCCTGCGCCCGCTGGCCAGCGAGCGCGGCGGCCAGCTGTGGTGCGTGTTTGGCTGCGGCGGTGACCGCGATGCGGGCAAGCGCCCCTTGATGGGTGCCGTGGCACAGCAGCAGGCCGACCAGGTGCTGGTGACCAGCGACAACCCGCGCAGCGAGAGCCCGGCCGCCATCCTGCACCAGATCCTGCAAGGCACGATTGCGGGCGCCACCGTGCGCACCGAGATGGACCGTGCCGCCGCCATTGCCCAAGCCATTGCCGAGGCCGCACCGATGGATGTGGTGCTGATCGCAGGCAAGGGCCACGAAGACACCCAGGAGACGGCGGGCGTGCGCCTGCCGTTTTCCGATATGGCCCACGCGCAAGCCGCGCTGCAGGCCCGAGGAGCCCACACATGGGCATGACCATGACAACCACCACAGCGTCCACCATGACCTTGCAGCAGGCCCTGGCGCTGCTGCAGCCGCGCATTCCGGCCGCCCGCCTGGTGGGCGAGGGCGCTACGCCGCTGGCGCGTGTGCACACCGATACGCGCACGCTTCAGGCGGGCGATCTTTTTGTAGCGCTCAAGGGCGAGCGTTTCGATGCCAACGCCTTCCTGGCCGATGCCCGCACCGGTGGCGCGGCGGCAGCTCTGGCCCATGGTGGCCTGGCCGCAGCGGGCCTGCCCGGCATCGAGGTGCCCGACAGCCTGGCCGCGCTGGGTGCGCTGGCCACTGGCTGGCGTGCGCAGTTCGCGTTGCCACTGATTGGCGTGACCGGCAGCAACGGCAAGACCACGGTGACGCAGATGATCGCGTCCATCCTGCGTGCCTGGCAAGGTGATGCCGCGTTTGCCACGCAGGGCAATTTCAACAACGACATCGGCGTTCCCCTGATGCTGCTGCGCCTGCGCACTGCGCACCGTGCCGCCGTGATCGAGATGGGCATGAACCACCCGGGGGAAATTGCCACGCTGGCAGCCATGGCCCAGCCCACGGTGGCGCTGGTCAACAACGCGCAGCGCGAGCACCTGGAGTTCATGCACACCGTGGAGGCCGTGGCGCGCGAGAACGGCGCGGTGCTGGCCAGCCTGCCCGCCGATGGCGTGGCCGTGTTCCCGGCCGGAGACGCCTTCACCGCGTTGTGGCGTTCGCTGGCCGCCGGCCGCGCCTGCCTGACCTTTGGCGCGGGTGGCGAGGTGGATTGCAACAGCGCACAGTGGCAGCACGG
This sequence comes from Acidovorax sp., assembly GCA_018780365.1. Lineage (GTDB taxonomy): Bacteria > Pseudomonadota > Gammaproteobacteria > Burkholderiales > Burkholderiaceae_C > Acidovorax. Next base: position 3,594 of record JADMJR010000043.1, read on the forward strand.
CGCCTGGGTGGTGACCATGGGCACGCCAGGGGGCGAGATCGCCACACGCCTGCACATTGCCGGCCGCCACAACGTGACCAATGCCCTGGCCGCCGCAGCCTGCGCGCTGGCGGCGGGCGCGCCGCTGGCTGCCATTGCCCAGGGGCTCAGCGACTTCACGCCGGTCAAGGGCCGCTCGCGTGCCTTCAGCGTGGCCGTTGCGGGCCGCGAGATCACCGTGGTAGACGACACCTACAACGCCAACCCCGACTCCATGCATGCCGCCATCAAGGTGCTGGCCGAACTGCCCGGCCCGCAGCTGCTGGTGCTGGGCGACATGGGCGAGGTGGGCGACCAGGGACCGCAGTTCCATGCCGAGGCGGGCATGCACGCCCGCGAGGCGGGTATTCCCCTGCTGTTTGCACTGGGGGCGCAATCGGTGCACGCCGCTGCGGCGTATGGCGACGCGGTGCATTTCAATGAGATGGGCGCATTGCTCGACGCTGTGCGCCAGGTCCTGCCCGATGTGGGCAGTGTGCTGGTCAAGGGATCCCGATTCATGAAGATGGAACAGGTGGTAGAGGCCATTGCCGCCGCAGCCCCACCCCAAGAACAACAACAAAAGTCGATGGAATCACTGGAGGGACGCCATGGCGCAACGCATTGAAATCGCCCGCGCGGTGCACCCCTTCGTCGGAGGTGCCACATGCTGCTGATGTTGTCGCAATGGCTGCAGGGCCTGTCGCCCGAGTTCGGCTTCTTCCGGGTGTTCCAGTACCTCACCTTCCGGGCGGTGATGGCCGCCATGACGGCGCTGCTCATTGGCCTGGTGGCGGGCCCCAAGGTGATCCGTGTGCTCACCTCGCTCAAGATCGGCCAGCCGATCCGGGGCTATGCGATGCAGACGCATTTGTCCAAAAGCGGCACGCCCACCATGGGCGGCGTGCTCATCCTGTTGTCGATTGCGATCTCGACCCTGTTGTGGTTCGACCTGTCCAACCGTTTTGTCTGGATCGTGCTCATCGTCACGCTGGGTTTTGGCGCCATCGGCTGGGTCGATGACTGGCGCAAGGTGGTCAACAAGGACCCCGAAGGCATGCGCTCGCGCGAGAAGTATTTCTGGCAATCGGTGATCGGTCTCATGGCCGCGCTGTACCTGGTGTTCAGCATTTCCGAAAGCTCCAACGCCAAGGTGTGGGAGCTGTTCGTGGGCTGGGTGCAGTCGGGCTTCTCGCTGGACCTGCCGCCCAAGGCAGGCTTGCAACTGCCGTTCTTCAAGGAGATCAGCTACCCGCTGGGCGTGCTGGGCTTCGTGATCCTGACCTACCTCGTCATCGTCGGCTCCAGCAATGCCGTGAACCTGACCGACGGCCTGGACGGCCTGGCCATCATGCCGGTGGTGATGGTGGGTTCGGCCCTGGGCGTGTTCGCTTACGTCACGGGCAGCTCGGTGTATTCCAAGTACCTGTTTTTTCCGCACATCCCCGGCTCGGGTGAGCTGCTGATTTTTTGTGCCGCCATGGCCGGCGCAGGGCTGGCGTTTCTGTGGTTCAACGCCCACCCGGCCCAGGTGTTCATGGGTGACGTGGGTGCACTGGCGTTGGGCGCAGCCCTGGGCACCATCGCCATCATCGTGCGCCAGGAGATCGTGCTGGCCATCATGGGCGGCATTTTTGTGGTCGAAGCGCTGTCGGTGATGTTGCAGGTGACCTGGTTCAAGTTCACCAAAAAGCGCTACGGCGAAGGCCGGCGCCTGCTCAAGATGGCGCCGCTGCACCACCATTTTGAAAAGAGCGGCTGGAAGGAGACGCAGGTGGTCGTGCGCTTCTGGATCATCACCATGCTGCTGTGCCTTGTGGGCCTGTCGACGTTGAAATTGCGATGAATCCGAACGATCCTTCCACCCCCCTTGGCACACCCGTTGTGCCCGAGGCCGTGCTGCCCGAGGCCGGCGCAGGTGTGGGCGAGTCTTGCGGCGCACCCGGCGCTGCGCCCGAGGAGGGTGTGGACGCGGTGAACGCTGCAGAGCCTTCTTTTGCTGGCGCAGCGGACGAATCCGCTCTGCCCACAGAGGCCGCCGATGTGCAGGCCGTTGCGCCGGTGGCCATTGCCCCCAGCACGGCCTGGAACCCCGAAGCGATGCCCGCCGTTTCTGCCGCCAAAGCGGCGGCTGATTTTGTGGCCCAGATTTTTGCCGAGGTGTCGGCCCCTGAAGGGCCTGAGGCCCTGGAACCCGGTGTGGTCGACGAGGCGGCTGTTGCCGAAGAGGCGCCCGCCGAACCCCTGGGCAGCCCCCGCGAAGGCGTGGTGCAACTGCTGCAGGGCCAGCACATTCTCATCCTGGGCCTGGGCGCCTCGGGCATGGCCATGGCGCGCTGGTGCGTGCGCTGCGGTGCACAGGTCACCGTGGCCGACACCCGTGCCGCCCCGCCGCAACGGTCCGCGTTGCAGCAGGAGATGCCCCAGGTCCGCTTTGTATCGGGCGCCTTCGATGCCAGCCTGGTCGCGGGGCAGAACCTGCAGGCGGTCTACCGCTCGCCTGGGCTGAGCCCGCAGCAGGTTGCTCCTGTTTTTGAAGCGGCCAAGGCAAGCGGGGTGCACGCAGGGGGCGAATTAAGCTTGTACTCTGATGCGCTGGCGGCACTGCGCGTGTCCCATGCCTATGCGCCTTCCGTGCTGGCCATCACGGGCACCAATGGCAAGACCACCGTGACCTCGCTCACCGGTCAGCTGGTGGAGCGCTCGGGCAAGCGCGTGGCCGTGGCCGGCAACATCGGCCCGACCCTGCTCGACACGCTGGCCGAGCACCTGGATGCCGACACGCTGCCCGAGGTGTGGGTGCTGGAGCTGTCGAGTTTCCAGCTGGACGGTGTCACGGGCTTCGAGCCCACCGCTGCGACGGTGCTCAACATCACGCAGGACCACCTGGACTGGCATGGCGACATCGACGCCTATGCCGCCGCCAAGGCCCGCATCTTTGGCCAGACGGGCCTGATGGTCCTGAACCGCGAAGACCCGGCCGTGATGGGAATGCTGCCGCCGCCCGTCAAGGTCAAGCTGCAAAAGCCGCAGGTGCGCACGCACCTCACCTTTGGCGGTGACATGCCCCGGCGCCCGGGCGACTTCGGCATCGAGGTCGTGAGCGGCATGCCCTGGCTGGTGCGTGCCATGGACGCCGACGAAACCCGCAAGCGTGGCCGCCACGAAGCCGAGGAGGAGCTGCACATCCAGCGGCTCATGCCGGCCGACGCGCTGCGCATCCGGGGGCGCCACAACGCCTCCAACGCACTGGCCGCACTGGCGCTGGCCGCCGCGGCGGGCTGCCCCCTGGCGCCCATGCTGTACGGCCTGCGCGAGTACCGGGGCGAACCACACCGCGTGGAGCCCGTGGCCATCATCCACGGCGTCGAGTACTTTGACGACAGCAAAGGCACGAACGTGGGCGCCACGGTGGCGGCCCTCACCGGCCTGGGTGCGGAGCGCCGCATCGTTATCATCCTGGGCGGCGAAGGCAAGGGCCAGGACTTCTCGCCCCTCACCGCGCCCGTCTCGCGGTATGCGCGTGCCGTGGTGCTCATGGGGCGCGATGCGCCGCAGATCCGCGCTGCGCTGAGCGACAGCGGCGTGGCCCTGGTCGACGCCGACACATTGCCGCAGGCCGTGGAGCTGGCCACGCGCCGCGCCCATGCAGGCGACGCGGTGCTGATGTCGCCCGCCTGCGCCAGCTTCGACATGTTCAAGGACTACGAACACCGTGCGCAGGTCTTCTGCGACACCGTGCGTGCCATGGCCGATGACGCCGGCGTCGCTGCGGGGGGCCTGCAATGACGGCTGCCAACGCCAGCACCCTGCTGCAACGCCTGACCGGCTGGTTTGGCGGCCTGCCTGGCAAGGCGGCCGATGTGTTGCCCGTGCGCGTGGGCGGCACCGAATACCGCCAGTCCTCCAGCACACCGGCCAGCGTGCTGGGCTTTGACCAGGCTCTGCTGTGGGTGGTGGTGGCGCTGCTCGCCTGGGGGCTGGTGATGGTGTATTCGGCCTCTATCGCCATGCCGGACAACCCCCGCTTTGCGAACTACGCATCGACCCATTTCCTCACCCGCCACATGTTGTACCTGGTGGTGGGTTTTGTAGCGGCATTGCTGGCCTTCCAGGTGCCCATGGCGCTGTGGGAGCGTGTGGCGCCCTGGCTGTTTGTGGTGGCGCTCCTGCTGTTGGTGGCGGTGCTGATCCCCGGCGTGGGCAAGGTGGTCAATGGCGCGCGCCGCTGGCTGTCGATTGGGCCCATCGGGTTTCAACCCTCGGAGGTGGCGAAGTTTGCCGTGCTCATCTATGCCGCCGACTACATGGTGCGCAAGATGGAAGTGAAGGAACGCTTCTTCCGCGCCGTGCTGCCCATGGGCGCTGCCGTGGCCATTGTGGGCGTGCTGCTGCTGGCCGAGCCGGACATGGGCGCCTTCATGGTGGTGGCCGTGATCGCCATGGGCATCCTGTTTCTGGGCGGTGTGAACGCCCGCATGTTCTTCCTGATTGCGGGGGTGCTGGTGGGCGCCTTTGCGCTGATGATCGCCAGCTCGCCCTGGCGCCGCGAGCGGGTGTTTGCCTACCTCGACCCCTTCAGCGAGCAGCATGCGCTGGGTAAGGGCTACCAGCTGTCGCACTCGCTGATCGCCATCGGGCGGGGCGAGATTTTTGGCGTGGGCCTGGGCGGCAGCGTGGAAAAGCTGCACTGGCTGCCCGAGGCCCACACCGACTTCCTGCTGGCCGTGATCGGCGAAGAGTTCGGCCTCCTGGGCGTGCTCACGCTCATCGTGCTGTTCTTCTGGATGATCCGCCGCATCATGCACATCGGCCGCCAGGCGATTGCGCTGGACCGCGTGTTCGCGGGCCTGGTGGCCCAGGGCGTGGCGATCTGGATCGGCTTTCAGGCCTTTATCAACATGGGTGTGAACCTGGGCGCCTTGCCGACCAAGGGGCTCACGCTGCCGCTGATGAGCTTTGGCGGGTCGGCGATCCTGATGAACCTGGTGGCGCTGGCGGTGGTGCTGCGGGTGGACTATGAAAACAAGCTTCTCATGCGCGGAGGCCGCGTATGAGAAGTTTGTTTCACCAAAACAAGCGGTGCATTGCGCAAGCAATGCCAGGCACGCAGTGCCTCATGCGGGGAGGCCGCGTATGAGCGCGCAGAAAACTGCTCTGATCATGGCGGGCGGCACCGGTGGCCATATCTTCCCCGGCCTCGCCGTGGCCGAAGAGTTGCGCGCACGCGGCTGGCGTGTGCACTGGCTGGGCGCGCCCGGCAGCATGGAGTCGCGCATCGTGCCGCAACACGGCTTTGCGCTGGAGCTGATCGATTTCTCGGGCGTGCGGGGCAAGGGCCTGGTCACGCTGGCCCTGCTGCCGCTGCGCCTGCTGCGCGCGTTCTGGCAGGCGCTGGCCGTGGTGCGGCGCGTCAAGCCCGATGTGGTGGTGGGCCTGGGTGGCTACATCACCTTTCCGGGCGGGATGATGGGCGTGCTCGCGGGCAAACCTTTGGTGCTGCACGAGCAGAACTCGGTGGCAGGCATGGCCAACAAGGTGCTGGCCGGTGTGGCCGACCGGGTGTTTACCGCCTTCCCCAACGTATTCAAGCAGGGCCAGTGGGTGGGTAACCCGCTGCGCACGGCCTTCACGCAGCAGCCCGGCCCGGCCGAGCGGTTTGCGGGCCGCAGCGGCCCGCTGCGCCTGCTGGTGGTGGGCGGCAGCCTGGGCGCGCGGGCGCTCAACGAGATCGTGCCGCAGGCCGTTGCGCGGATGCCCGCCGAACAACGGCCCACCGTGGTTCACCAGAGCGGCGCCACGCAGATCGATGCCTTGCGCGCCAATTACGCCGCTGCCGGGGTTGAGGCCGAATGCACGCCATTCATTGACGACACCGCCAGTGCGTTTGCCGCCGCCGACATCATCGTCTGCCGTGCCGGTGCCAGCACCGTGACCGAAATTGCCGCCGTGGGGGCCGCGTCCATTTTTGTGCCTTTCCCCTCGGCCGTGGACGACCACCAGACCACCAACGCCCAGTTCCTGGTGAATGCGGGGGGCGGCTGGCTGGTCCAGCAGCGCGACCTCACGCCCGAAGGGCTGTCGCAGATGCTATTGAAATTAGAGCGCTCCACGCTGGTGGACAGCGCGCAGAAGGCCAAAAACATGCAAAAAATCAACGCCACCCGTGAGGTGGTGACTGCCTGCGAGGAGTTGGCCGGACCATGAAACACGCCATTCGCCATATTCATTTTGTGGGCCTGGGCGGCGCCGGCATGAGCGGTATCGCCGAGGTGCTGTTCAACCTGGGCTACCGCATCTCGGGCTCGGACCTGGCCGACAGCGCCACGCTGCGCCGCCTGGAGGGGCTGGGCATCAAGACCTGCCTGGGCCATGCGGCTGCGCACATTGATGGTGCCGATGCGGTGGTCACCTCCACCGCCGTCACGCCCGACAACCCCGAGGTGCTGGCCGCGCGCGAGAAAAAAATTCCCGTGGTGCCCCGCGCGCTGATGCTCGCCGAGCTGATGCGCCTGAAGCAGGGCATCGCCATTGCAGGCACGCACGGCAAGACGACCACCACCAGCCTGGTGACCAGCGTGCTGGCCGAGGCGGGCCTGGACCCGACCTTCGTGATCGGCGGCAAGCTCAACAGCGCGGGCGCCAACGCCAAGCTGGGCAGCGGCGACTACATCGTGGTCGAGGCCGACGAGTCCGATGCCTCGTTCCTGAACCTGCTGCCCGTCATGGCGGTGGTGACCAATATCGACGCCGACCACATGGAGACCTACGGCCACGACTTCGGCCGGCTCAAGGGCGCGTTTGTCGATTTCCTGCACCGCATGCCGTTCTACGGCACGGCCATCCTGTGCGTGGACAGCCCGGCCGTGCGCGACATCCTGCAAAGCGTGACCTGCCCCATCACCAGCTACGGTTTCTCGGAAGACGCCCAGGTGCGCGCCGTGAACGTGCGTGCCGAGGCCGGACAGATGCGCTTCACGGTGCAGCGGCGCAACGGTGTCACGCTGCCCGACATGGAGATCGTGCTCAACCTCGCGGGCGAGCACAACGTGCTCAATGCGCTGTCTGCCATCGCGGTGGCGGTGGAGCTCAACATCTCCGACGAGGCCGTGCAGCGTGCGCTGGCAGGCTTCAAGGGTGTGGGCCGGCGTTTCCAGCACTACGGCGACCTGCCCGCCAAGGACGGTGGCCGCTTCACCGTGATCGACGACTACGGCCACCACCCCGTGGAGATGGCCGCCACGCTGGCCGCCGCGCGCGGCGCCTTCCCGGGCCGCCGCCTGGTGCTGGCCTTCCAGCCGCACCGCTACAGCCGCACGCGCGACTGCTTCGAGGATTTTGTGAAGGTCATCGGCAATGCCGACGCCGTGCTGCTGACCGAGGTGTACGCCGCGGGCGAGGCACCGGTGGTGGCCGCCGATGGCCGCTCGCTGGCCCGCGCATTGCGTGTGGCAGGCCGTGTGGAGCCGGTGTTTGTCGATGCCGTGGCCGATCTGCCCCAGGCGATTGCCGACAACGCGCGCAACGGCGATGTGGTGATGTGCATGGGCGCGGGCTCGATTGGCGCCGTGCCGGGCAAGGTGGTTGAATTGCTACAAAATAGTGAGCTAAAAGCGCTTGAAGGGAGCGCGCTATGACCCTTTTTGATTCAAATATTGATGTGAAATCGCTGGGCAAGGTGGCCGTGCTCATGGGCGGCACCTCGGCTGAGCGCGAGGTGTCGCTGATGTCCGGCAGTGGCGTGCTGCAGGCTCTGCGCTCGCGCGGGGTGGACGCGCATGCGTTTGACCCCGCCCAAAGCGACCTGGGCGCCCTCAAGCGCGACGGTTATGCGCGCTGTTTCATCGCGCTGCATGGCCGCCACGGGGAAGACGGCACGGTGCAGGGCGCGCTGGAGCTGCTGGGCATTCCATACACCGGTCCGGGTGTGATGGCTTCGGCCATTGCGATGGACAAGGTCATGACCAAGCGGGTGTGGAGTGCGGAAAACCTGCCCACGCCACGCTACGTGTGGCTGGCCCCGGACCGCCAGCAGCGCGAGGTGGTGCGCATGGTGCCCGATGAGCTGGGCCTGCCGCTGATCGTCAAGCCACCCCGCGAAGGCTCGTCAATTGGTGTGACCAAGGTGCGTGGCTATTCCGACATGCAGGACGCCGTGGCGCTGTCGGCGCGCTACGACCCCGATGTGCTCTGCGAGGAGTTCATCGACGGCGAAGAGGTGACCTGCCCCGTGCTGGGCCAGGGCGCTGAAGCACGCGCGCTCCCCGTGATCCGCATCGTGGCGCCCGATGGGGCCTACGACTACCAGAACAAGTATTTCACCGACGACGTGAAGTACCAGTGCCCGAGCGGCCTGCCCGAGGTCGAGGAGCGCGAGATCCAGCGCATCGTGCTGGAGGCCTACCGCGCGCTCGGCTGCCGGGGCTGGGGCCGCGCCGATTTGATGATCCGCGCCAGCGACCGCAAGCCCTTCCTGCTGGAGATGAACACCTCGCCCGGCATGACGGGGCACTCGCTGGTGCCCATGTCGGCACGGGCTTCGGGCATCAGCTACGAAGAACTGTGCCTGCGCATCCTGGCCGCTGCGGCGCTGGACACACCGCATGGCACCACGACGGGAGCCGCCAGCACATGAACTCCGCCCTGCCAGCACCCCTGGACGTCAAGCTCATGAACCTGACCGCATCGGTCCTGTTCGTGGGCTGTGTGGCGTTCGTGCTGGCAGCGGGCGCCTGGTGGGTGCTGCGTTATCCGGGGTTTGCGATTGCCCGCATCGTGGTGCAGGGCGAGCTGGCACACAACAACGCCGTGACCTTGCGGGCCAATGTGGCGCCGCATCTGGTGGGCAACTTTTTCACGGTGGACCTGCGCGCCGCCCGCGAGGCGTTTGAGCAGGTGCCCTGGGTGCGCCGCGCCCAGGTGCGGCGCGTGTACCCCGGCAGCCTGCGTGTGGAGCTGCAGGAGCACGACGCCGTGGCGTACTGGGGCCCGGAGTCGGGCTCTGCGCTGGTCAACAGCCAGGGGGAAGTGTTCGAGGCCAACGTGGGCGATGTGGAGCAGGAAGGCCTGCCGCGCCTGCAGGGGCCTCAGGGCAGCTCTGCAGAGGTGCTGCAGATGTATGGCCTGCTGGAACCCGTGTTCAAGCCCCTGGGGCTGGATGTGGACGAGCTGGCGCTGACGGGCCGTGGTGGCTGGCGGGCGACGCTCGACAGCGAGGCCGTGGTGGAGCTGGGCGGGGGCACGCCCCTGGAGGTGGTGCAGCGTACGCAGCGTTTTGTGCGCACGCTGACCCAGGTGGCAGGGCAATACGGCCGGCGTGTGGATGCGCTGGAGTCAGCGGATCTGCGCCACGCCGGGGGTTATGCGTTGCGCCTGCGCGGCGTGACCACCGTGAGCGTGGATGCCGCCGGTGGTGCTGCAGGCGTGCGCAGGAGGTGATGGCATGAAACAGCAGTGCGGCGGGCAAGGTGCGGTACAAGCCATGGGGCAGCGGGACAGAACAGAGAAGGGCAGAGACTGATATGGCAAGAGAATACAAAGATGTCGTCGTGGGGCTGGACATTGGCACCGCCAAGGTCATGGCCGTGGTGGCCGAGGTTCTGCCCAATGGCGAGCTCAAGCTCGCAGGCCTGGGCGTGGCCCCGAGCAATGGCTTGAAGCGTGGTGTGGTGGTCAACATCGACGCCACGGTGCAAAGCATCCAGCAGGCACTGAAAGAGGCCGAGCTGATGGCCGACTGCAAGATCCAGCGCGTGTACACCGGCATCACCGGCAGTCACATTCGCGGCCTCAATTCGAGCGGCATGGTGGCGGTCAAGGACAAGGAAGTCACCTCGGCCGATGTGGCGCGCGTGGTCGAGACGGCCAAGGCCATCAACATCAGCAGCGACCAGCGCCTGCTGCTGGTGGAGCCGCAGGAGTTCGTGATCGACGGGCAGGATGTGAAGGAGCCCATCGGCATGAGCGGCATCCGCCTCGAAGCCAAGATCCACATCGTGACCGGCGCCCAGAGCGCGGCCGAGAACATCATCAAGTGCGTGCGCCGCTGCGGCCTGGAGGTCGAGCAGCTCATGCTCAACCCGCTGGCCAGCAGCCAGGCCGTGCTGACCGACGACGAGCGCGAGCTGGGCGTGGTGGTGGTCGACATCGGCGCAGGCACGACCGACGTGGCGATCTTCACCGGCGGCGCGATCCGCCACACGGCGGTGATCCCGATTGCGGGCGACCTCATCACCAGCGACATTGCGATGGCGCTGCGCACGCCGACCAAGGACGCCGAGGACATCAAGGTCGAAAGCGGCTACGCCAAACAGCTGCTGGCCGACCCCGAGGCGCAAGTGGAAGTGCCCGGTCTGGGCGACCGCAGCCCCCGCATGCTGAGCAAGCAGGCGCTGGCGGGCGTGATCGAGCCGCGTGTCGAGGAGATTTTTTCGCTCGTGCAGCAGGTGGTGCGCGAGTCGGGCTATGAAGAAGTGCTGTCGTCGGGCATCGTGCTCACGGGCGGAAGCTCGGTGATGCCCGGGATGATCGAGTTGGGCGAGGACATCTTCCTCAAGCCCGTGCGGCGCGGCATTCCCAAGTATTCCAGCGCCTTGGCGGACATGGTGGCCCAGCCCCGAGCGGCCACCGTCATGGGCCTCTTGGAAGAGGCTCGGCTGGCCCGGCTGCGCGGCTTCAAGGTCGCCCAGAAGAGTGGCTCCATGAAGACCGCATTCGGGCGCTTCAAAGATTTCATCGTGGGGAATTTCTGACCATGAAATACCCACTCTGGCTGGCACGCGGAAGCCCGCACCGAATACCGCGCGGGCGATGGCGATGTACAGGACCGCCATCCGACCCGTTCCCACCGTATCGAACACCCCATTGGCAGTTGCACACGATGTTGCAAACGAATTCAGTAGAAACAGGAGCTCCAACATGACCATCGAAATGATCGAAGCCGAAGAATTCAACCAGGGCACCCAGATCAAGGTGATCGGTGTGGGCGGCGGCGGCAGCAACGCCGTTGAACACATGATTGCCCGCAGCGTGCAGGGCGTGGAGTTTGTCAGCGCCAACACCGATGCGCAGGCGCTGACGCGCAGCTCGGCCCACCGTGTCATCCAGCTGGGTGGCAGCGGCCTGGGCGCGGGTGGCAAGCCTGAAAAGGCCCGCGACGCCGCCGAAGCTGCGGTGGACGACATCCGCGATGCCATCTCCGGCGCGCACATGCTGTTCATCACCGCCGGCATGGGCGGCGGCACCGGTACCGGCGCTGCTCCGGTGATCGCTCGCGTGGCCAAGGAAATGGGCATCCTGACCGTGGGCGTGGTGACCAAACCTTTCGACTGGGAAGGTGGCCGCCGCATGAAGAATGCCGACGATGGCCTGGCCGAGCTGGAAGCCAATGTGGACTCGCTGATCGTGGTGCTCAACGAGAAGCTGCTCGACGTGCTGGGTGACGACATCACCCAGGACGAGGCCTTTGCGCACGCCAACGACGTGCTCAAGAACGCCGTGGGCGGCATCGCCGAAATCATCAACGAGTACGGCCAGGTGAACGTCGACTTCGAAGACGTGCGCACCGTGATGGGCGAGCCCGGCAAGGCCATGATGGGCACGGCCACTGCCAGCGGCCCCGACCGCGCCCGCATCGCTGCCGAGCAGGCCATCGCCTGCCCGCTGCTCGAAGGCATCGACCTGTCGGGTGCCAAGGGCGTGCTGGTGCTGGTCACCGCGAGCAAGGGCAGCCTCAAGCTGTCCGAGTCGCGCCAGGCCATGAACACCATCAATGCCTACGCATCGACCGACGCTCATGTGATCTTCGGCGCTGCCTACGACGAAACCCTGGGCGACGAGATCCGCGTGACCGTGGTGGCCACGGGCCTGTCGCGTGCCAATGCACGCCGCCAGCCGATCTCTGTGGTGCAGGGCGGCCTGCGCACGGGCACGGACAACATGGCCTACCAGATGCCCGTGGCGGGCGTGGGCACGATGGGTGGTGCCGTGGGTGTGCAGGGCGGCCATGCGGGCAGCTCGCAGGCCGATTACGGCAGCATGTCGGTGCCCAGCGTCTGGCGCACCAACCGCACGCAGGCCGCAGCCCGCGTGGATGCGTTGTCGTCGGGCGGCATGGACGATCTGGAGATCCCGGCCTTCCTGCGCAAGCAAGCCGACTGATGGATGGGTGAGGGCCCCGGTGTTCCCGGGGTTGAGCCAGCCTCCATCAAAAAACCCCTGCCAGCTCACGCTGGCAGGGGTTTTTCTTTTGGAGGCGCCGGGGTGGATGTGGTGACAGGCTTCGCAGGTGCGGGGCACCTGCGCGGCGAAGTCACTGCTTCAGGCGTTCAAAAGGATTCCCAGTCGTCGTTGTTGTCCGCCGCAGGCTTGGGGCTGCTGGCCTTGGGCGGCAGGGCCGCTGCTGGTTTGGGCGCCGAGGTGGCGGGGCGCGCTGCCGGGGCTTTGGCCAGGGCCGGGCGGGGCGCGGCGGCACGCGCGGCGGGGGCTGCTGCTGGGGGCCGGGGGGCGGGGCGGCTGGCTGGCACGGAGGGTGCCGTGTGGCTGCCATTCACGCGGAACAGAGCGACCACCTGGGTGAGCTTCATGGCCTGCTCGCGCAGGCTGTCGGCGGCAGCGGCAGATTGTTCCACCAGCGCCGAGTTCTGTTGGGTCATCTGGTCGAGCTGGTTCACGGCCGTGTTGACCTGGGCAATGCCCTGGCTCTGCTCCGAAGTGGCCGAGCGAATCTCTCCGATGATGTCCGTCACGCGCTGAACGCTGTCCACGATCTCGGTCATGGTGGCGCCCGCATTGCCCACCAGTTGTGTGCCCGATGCCACCTTCTCCACGGAGGCATCGATCAGCGCCTTGATCTCCTTGGCGGCCGCTGCGCTGCGCTGGGCCAGGCTGCGCACCTCGCTGGCGACCACCGCAAAACCGCGCCCCTGTTCGCCTGCGCGGGCGGCCTCGACGGCGGCGTTGAGCGCCAGGATGTTGGTCTGAAACGCGATGCCGTCAATCACGCCGATGATGTCGCTGATCTTGTTGCTGCTGGCGTTGATGTCCTGCATGGTGGAGACCACGCGGGACACCACCTCGCCCCCACGCGCCGCCACGGCGGCGGCGGATGTCGCCATCTGGTTGGCGGTCTGCGCCGAGTCCGAGGTCTGCTTGACGGTGCTGGTCAGCTCTTCCATGCTGCTGGCCGTGGTCTGCAGGTTGCTGGCCGTGTCTTCGGTGCGGTGGGCCAGGTCGTTGTTGCCCTGGGCAATCTCGCCCGACGCGGTGGCAATGCTGTCCGTGGCCGAACGCACCTCGGTGACCAGCTTGCGCAGCGAGGTGACCATGTGGGCCAGGCCGTCCAGCATCGAGCCCGGGTGAGCGGTCGGGATCTGAGCGTCAAGGTTGCCCTCGGCCACTTCCTGCATGATGGCAATGGCATCGGTGGGCTCGCCGCCGATCTGGCGCAGCACCGAACGCGACACGATCAGGCCGATGGCCCCCACCACCAGGAACACCACCACCACCAGGGCCAGGCTGGACCACAGGGCCTTGCGCAGCAGCGCATCCACGTCGTCGGTGTACAGGCCCGAGCCCACCATCCAGTTCCAGCCCTCCACCCGCACGATGTACTGCAGCTTGGGCAAGGGGGTTGTCTGGCCAGGGCGGGCAAACATGGTGGGCACAAAGGCCTTGCCATCCTTGCTGCTGCGCATGCCGTTCACGAGCAGGCCGATGATGTCCACGCCCGAGCCGTCCTTGACCTTGCCCAGCATGTCCTGCCCGTCCCATTCGGGCTTGAAGGGGTGCATCACCCCCAGGCCTTCGGTGGTCCAGATGTAGAAGTACTCGGTCTTGCCCTCGGGACCGCCATAGCGCGCCAAGCGCAGAGCCTCCTTGGCGGCCTTCTGGGCTTCTTCCTGCGGCATGGCACCGCTGGCGGCCTTGGCCTGGTAGGCGGCCACGATGCTGTGGGCGGACTGGACGGCGGTGGTCAGCAGGTCTTTGCGCGATTCACTGATGAGCCGGCGCTCCTGCAGCAGGGACATGATGGCCATGATCAGCAGCGCAGCAAGTGCGGTGCCGATCATGAGCATGATTTTCATTTTGAAGCTGAACTTGCTCATGGTGTGCGTTCTCCGGTGGGGCCGCGTCTGTCTCGGTCTGTCTGTCTATTTGTCTTTGCCTTGCGGCGTGTCGAGGCGCTGCCGTGCCGGTGGATGCATCACCCGGTGCAGCCCAGCAGTGCCCGCCACCTTGGGATTGTGCGGCGAAGGCAGGGCCGGGCGCAGTAGGTGAAAACGCGGCGGTAGCTCTACGTACGGGTGCACGTGGCACCGCAAGACCTCAGCGTGTGCGGGGCGGGGCGCCAGAAACTAAAATGCAGGGATGCTCCAGCAACGCACCCTCAAGACATTGACCCGCGCCGTAGGCGTCGGGCTGCACAGCGGCCAGCGGGTCGAGTTGACCTTGCGGCCTGCGCAGCCGGACACCGGCATCGTGTTCCGGCGGGTGGACCTGCCCCAGCCCGTGGACATCCCGATCCGCGCCGAGGCCGTCACGGACACGCGGCTGGCTTCCACCATTGCGGTGGGCAACGCCAAGGTGCACACGGTGGAGCATTTGATGTCGGCCTGTGCGGGCCTGGGGCTCGACAACCTCTACGTGGACATCACTGCCGAAGAAGTGCCCATCCTGGACGGCTCTTCGGCCTCGTTCGTGTTCCTGCTGCAAAGCGCCGGGGTGGAGCTGCAGAATGCCCCCAAACGTTTCATCCGCGTCACCCGGCCTGTGGAGGTGCGCGAGGGCGAAGGCGCCAACGCCAAGTGGGCGCGCCTCACGCCTTACCACGGCTACAAGCTCAGCTTCGAGATCGACTTTGACCACCCGGCGGTGGACTCCACCGGCCAGCGTGTGGAGTTTGACCTGGGGGCCGGCAACTACAGCCGCGACATCGCCCGCGCCCGCACCTTTGGCTTCACGCGGGATGTGGAAATGATGCGTTCCAACGGCCTGGCGCTGGGCGGCGGGCTGGACAACGCCATCGTGATGGACGACTACAAGGTACTCAACAGCGACGGCCTGCGCTACGACGACGAGTTCGTGAAGCACAAGATCCTCGATGCCATGGGCGACCTGTACCTCATCGGCAAGCCCCTGTTGGCGGCCTACAGCGCGTTCCGCTCGGGCCATGCCATGAACAACCTGCTGCTGCGCGAGCTGCTGGCCCAGCGCGATGCCTGGGAGGTGGTCACCTTCGAGGACGAGCGCCAGGCCCCTACCGGTTTTGCGCAGCCCGTGCGCGCCTGGTAGCGCTGAGATGCTGATCTTTCGCTGGCTCGCCATGCTGCTGCTTCTGGCGGCGGCCGTGTCGTTTGCGTTTTATGCCGGCACGGGGCAGGCGCGCTACAAGCGCCTGGGGCTGGTCATTCTCAAATGGACGGTGATTGCGACCGTGTTCTTCTTTGCGGTGGTCCTCATCGGGCGCCTTGCCTGACCCCTCGTTCCATGGGCGGGCGGCCGCCCTGTGGGGGCGCTGGCCTATACTCCCGCCTGCTCCGGGGTGTGCTGATGCGCTGAGATGCGAGAAGCCTGAAGAAATTCAGGTGAGCTTGCGAACCCGACGAACTTGATCCGGTTCATACCGGCGGAAGAAGAGCCGACCTCCTTGTCCCCGTGCCCGCAGTCCCTGCGGGCACGCCTTGCCTCAGGTGCTGCCATGTGCAGCCACCCGAGGGGCGCACAGGTCCATTCCGGAGCAGACCCCACCGCCACCGGAACCAGGAGACCTGTCCCATGAACGCCCCCGACCCCCTCGCCAAGCTGGCCACCCCCGAGAAGTTCGCCGAGCTGCTTGCCCGCACGCGCGAACCCTTCCCTGCATCGCGCAAGGCCTATCTTCCTGGCCACCTGCACACCGACTTGCGCGTGCCCGTGCGTGACATCGCTCTCACCAACGGCGAGCTGGTCAGCGTGTACGACACCTCGGGCCCCTACACCGACCCGAATGCCGTGATCGACGTGCGCCAGGGCCTGGCCAGCGTGCGCGGTGGCTGGATCACCGGCCGTGGCGATGTGGAGCACTACGAAGGCCGCGCCCCCGTGGCGCTGGACGACGGGCAAAAGAGCGAAGACGCCACGCGCCTCGCACAGTTGCGTGCCGAAGCCGCCGCCCTGCAGCGCAAGCCCCTGCGCGCCAAGAGCGGTGCCAACGTCACGCAGATGCACTATGCCAAGAAGGGCATCATCACGCCCGAGATGGAATACGTGGCCATCCGCGAAAACGGCAAGCGCGAGTGGATGGAGCAGTACATGGCCGATGCAGGCCGCGAGAAGCGCCTGATAGGCAACCCCATGGGCGCCAGCATCCCGCGCATCATCACGCCCGAATTCGTGCGCGACGAAGTGGCCCGGGGCCGCGCCATCATCCCCGCCAACATCAACCACCCCGAGGTGGAGCCGATGGCGATTGGCCGCAACTTCCTGGTCAAGATCAACGCCAACATTGGCAACTCGGCCGTGACGTCGAGCATCGAAGAAGAAGTGGAAAAGCTGGTGTGGGCGATCCGTTGGGGCGCCGACAACGTGATGGACCTGAGCACCGGCAAGAACATCCACACCACGCGCGACTGGATCGTGCGCAACTCGCCCGTGCCGATTGGCACCGTGCCGATCTACCAGGCGCTCGAAAAGGTGGGCGGTGTGGCCGAAGACCTGACCTGGGCCATCTTCCGCGACACGCTGATCGAGCAGGCCGAGCAAGGCGTGGACTACTTCACCATCCACGCGGGCGTGCGCCTGGCCTACATCCACCTCACGGCGCAACGGCGCACGGGCATCGTCTCGCGCGGCGGCTCCATCATGGCCAAGTGGTGCATGGCACACCACCGCGAGAGCTTCCTGTACGAGCACTTCGAGGACATCTGCGACATCATGAAGGCGTACGACGTGTCGTTCAGCCTGGGCGATGGCCTGCGTCCCGGCTGCGCATCGGATGCGAACGACGAAGCCCAGTTTGCCGAGCTGCACACGCTGGGCGAGTTGACCCAGGTGGCCTGGAAACACGACGTGCAGACCATGATCGAAGGCCCCGGCCATGTGCCCATGCACATGATCCAGGCCAACATGACCGAGCAGCTCAAGACCTGCCACGAGGCGCCGTTCTACACCCTGGGCCCGCTGACCATCGACATCGCCCCCGGCTATGACCACATCGCTTCCGCCATCGGCGCCGCCATGATCGGCTGGATGGGCACAGCCATGTTGTGCTATGTCACGCCCAAGGAGCACCTGGGCCTGCCCGACCGTGACGATGTGAAGCAGGGGATCATTGCCTACAAGATCGCAGCGCACGCCGCAGATGTGGCCAAGGGCCACCCCGGCGCTCGCTCGCGCGACGATGCGCTCTCCCAGGCGCGCTTCGACTTCCGCTGGCAAGACCAGTTCAACCTGGGCCTGGACCCCGAAACGGCCAAGGAATACCACGACGAGACCCTGCCCAAGGACTCGGCCAAGGTGGCGCATTTCTGCTCGATGTGTGGCCCCAAGTTCTGCTCCATGAAGATCACGCAGGAAGTGCGCGACTTTGCAAAACAAAAGGGCCTGGCCGAGGCCGACGCCTTGGCCCAGGGCATGGAGACGAAGGCGGTGGAGTTCCAGCGCGGCGGTGGCGAGCTGTACATCCCCCTCAAGCCTGTTTGATTAGCGCGGCTACTGGCCCTGTGGATTCCCTTCAAAAGGGCCATGGGGCCGTGCTTACCCTGTGCGGCGGGGGCAGCAGCTGGGCCTATAGTCCCGCCCACACCCGGTTCAGAAGACCGGGGGGTGGGTGTGGCACCAAATTTGCTATGCTGGGTAGTCTGTTAAAAATTGTAAGGAAGAGCCATGAATGCTCTCGGCCGCTTCTCCATCCGCACACGTCTGTATTTCGGAACCGTTTTTTCACTGATTCTTCTGGTCGTCATTGGCGCGATGGGTTATGTGGCCCTGGACCGCACACGTGGCACGCTGCAGGTGCTGTTCTCTGAACGGGTACAGACACTGACCGACATGTCCGAGCTGCGCACCACCCTGGGGGACCTGCGCCGGACCGAAAAAGACATCATCATCAATTTCAACAACTCGGTCGAGGTGTCTGCCCTGCGCGAGTCCTGGGCCAAGACCCTGGCCGCACTGCGCAAGAGCCTGGCCGATGTGCGCCAGGTGCAGTCGGGCGATGCCGCCTTCATCGAGTCCATCGACAAGTCGCTCGCTGAGATCAAGGCGTACGAAACCGGCATTGCCCCCATCTTCGAGAAGATCGAGGGCGCGCAGCTGGACGGTGCGGGCGGTGGCGCCTATGCCGACCGCCTCAAGGGGCACATGGAGGCCACCGACAAGCTGTTCTCCAGCCTGGCCAGTGCGGCGCGCACGCAGATGGACGAGGCCCGCGCGGGCGTCGAGTCGCGCACCTCCACCATGTCGGCCCTCATCGGCATCGGCCTGGTGCTGGGGCTGGCGGTGCTGATCCCGCTCACCTTCTTCAGCGTGCGCTCCATCACCAAGTCGCTGGGCCAGGCGCAGGAGCTGGCCGAACGCATCGCCAGCGGCGACCTGTCGCGCGATGTGGCCGCCATGAACCAGGACGAGGTGGGCCAGCTGGTGTCGGCCATGGGCCGCATGCAGGACGCGCTGCGCGGCCTGGTGCGCCAGGTGCAGGACGCGGCGGGCAACATCTCCACCGCCAGCTCCGAGATTGCCAGCGGCAACCATGACCTGAGCCACCGCACCGAACAGACGGCGGCCAACCTCGAAGAAACCGCCTCGTCGATGGAGGTGCTGACCAGCACGGTGCAGCAAAGCGCCCAGTCATCGCGCCAGGCCAGCGACTTTGCCTCGTCGGCCGCCGAAGTGGCGGCGCGTGGTGGTGCCGTGGTGTCGCAGGTGGTGACCACCATGGACCAGATCACCACCAGCTCGCGCAAGATCGCCGACATCACCGGGGTGATCGATTCGATTGCGTTTCAGACCAACATCCTCGCGCTCAACGCCGCCGTCGAGGCTGCGCGTGCGGGCGAGCAGGGCCGGGGGTTTGCGGTGGTGGCCAGCGAGGTGCGCAACCTTGCGCAGCGCAGCGCCGAGGCCGCCAAGGAGATCAAGGGCCTGATTGGCTCGTCGGTGGAGCGCGTGGAAGACGGCTCGCGCCTGGTGAGCCAGGCGGGCCAGACCATGACCGAGATCGTGAGCAGCGTGCGCCGTGTGTCCGACATCATTGCCGAAATCACCGCTTCGTCGGCCGAGCAGAGCGACAACATCGGCCAGATCAGCCAGGCCGTGGGCCAGCTCGACCAGATGACGCAGCAGAACGCTGCGCTGGTGGAGGAGTCCACCGCCGCCTCTGAGTCCCTGCGGGAGCAGGCGCACCACCTGACCAGCGCGGTCAGCCAGTTCAAGCTGCAGGACGGCGCCGCCTCGGCGTTTGCCATGCCGACACCCGTGGCATCGCCAGCCCCCGCCGTGGCCCAGGTGGCGCGCCGCTCGGCCTTGCAGATCCGGTAGTTTGAGGTTTTTAGGCTGTTTGCGCCCTACCAGTAATGTTTTGTTGCTGCTAAAAATGTAGCAATTTCAATCCCGTGTCACACGCAGCACTTCTTCCTGGCTGGTGATGCCCGCCGCGATCAGGCGTTCGCCGTCTTCGCGCATCAGGGCCATGCCATCGGCCATGGCAGCCGCGCGGATGTCGGCCTCCGAGGCCTGGTTGTGGATCTGCGCGCGGATGGCGTCGGTGGTCACCAGCAGCTCGAACACGCCGGTGCGGCCCGTGTAGCCCGTCTGGCCGCAATGCTCGCAGCCGCTGCCCTGGCAGTGGCTGCAGTATTTGCGCACCAGGCGCTGCGCAAGCACCCCCAGCAGCGAGGAGGACAACAGGAAGGGCTCCACGCCCATGTCGGTCAGGCGCGTGACGGCGCTGGCGGCATCGTTGGTGTGCAGCGTGGCCAGCACCAGGTGGCCGGTGAGCGAGGCCTGGATGGCGATCTGCGCGGTCTCGAAGTCGCGGATTTCGCCAATCATGATGATGTCCGGGTCCTGGCGCAGGATGGCGCGCAGGGCCTTGGCAAAGGTCAGGTCGATCTTGCTGTTGACCTGGGTCTGGCCCACGCCCGGCAGCTCGTACTCGATGGGGTCTTCCACCGTCATGATGTTGTTGCGCGTGGCGTCCAGGCGCCCCAGGCCCGCATACAGCGTGGTCGTCTTGCCCGAGCCCGTGGGGCCGGTCACGAGGATGATGCCGTGGGGCTGGCTGATCAGCCCTTCAAAGCGGCGCAGGGTGTCGCCCTGCATGCCCACGGCCTCCAGGCTCAGCTTGCTCTCGCTTTTGTCCAGCAGGCGCAGCACGGCGCGTTCGCCGTGGGCGCTGGGCAGCGTGGACACGCGCACGTCGATGGCGCGCGTGCCCAGGCGCAGGCTGATGCGGCCGTCCTGCGGCAGGCGTTTTTCAGAAATATCGAGGTCGGCCATGATCTTCAGGCGCGAGATCAGGGCCGCGTGCAGTGCGCGGTTGGGCTGCACCACCTCGCGCAGCGTGCCGTCCACGCGAAAGCGCACGCTGGAGTGGCGCTCGTAGGGCTCGATGTGGATGTCGCTCGCGCCGTCGCGCGCGGCCTGCGTGAGCAGGGCGTTGAGCATGCGGATGATGGGCGCGTCGCCGGCGGATTCCAGCAGGTCTTCCACCGCGGGCAGCTCCTGCATCATGCGCGAGAGGTCGGCGTCGCTCTCGACCTCGCTCACCACCGTGGCGGCGCTCGATTCGCTGTGTGAATAGGCCGCACTGATGCGCTGGGCCAGGCCGGGCGCATCGAGCGGCAGCATCTGCTGCACAGGGTGCTTGCGCAACACCTCGGACAGCGCACCCGCATCGGGGCTCGGGCCATGCCACAGCACCAGCTGGTGGCCGTCGTCCTCCAGCAGCAGTTGGGCGGTGCGCGCAAAGGCGTAGGGCAGGGGGTGGCGCATGGTCTGTATGCCTGCTTATTGCTGCGGCTGGAGCGCCGCTGGGACGGCGGGCTTGGCGACAGGTGCGGGCAACGCTGGCAACACGGGGGCGCCCGACACGGTGCCCATCATCAGGCTGGGCGCGGGCTGGGTGTTCTGCTGCAGCGCTCGGATGGCTTCGTAGCGGTCCACCACCAGCGCGTCGCTGGTGGCGGTGTCGCGCACCACGATGGGGCGCAGGAAGATCATCAGGTTGGTTTTGTTGCGCTTGCGGTTCTCGCTCTTGAACAGGCTGCCCACCACCGGCAGGTCGCCCATCAGCGGTACCTTGTCCTCGCCCTGCGAATAGGTGTCCTCCAGCAGGCCGCCAATCACGATGATGCTGCCGTCGTCCACCAGCACGTTGGACTCGACCGAGCGCTTGCTGGTGCTGGGGCCGTTGGTGTTGTTGCGCGTGGAGTCGTCGATCTTGGAGATCTCCTGGTAGATGGCCATCTTCACCGTGCCGTTCTCGCCGATCTGCGGGCGCACCTTGAGCATCAGGCCCACGTCCTTGCGCTCCACCGTGGTGAAGGGGTTCACCGTGCTGCTGCCGGTGGAGTTGGCGTAGGAGCCGGTGACGAAGGGCACGTTGTTGCCGATGAGGATCTTGGCCTCCTCGTTGTCCAGCGTCATGATGTTGGGGGTGGACAGCACGTTGGCGTCGCCGCTGTTCTGCAAAAAGTTGGCCAGCGCGCCCAGGTAGTACTGGCCGTTGATGCGCGGCGCCAGCGCCAGGTTCATGCCCGCGCCCAGGCCGGTGGCGGCGGTGGCGATGCTGGTGGTGCTGCCCGAAGCCAGCGCGGCCGTCAGCCCCAGGATGTTGGAGCCGGCCGTGCCGGAGTTGGTGCCGATCACGCCAATGGTGCCGTCGCCCTGCTTGCCCAGGATGCCCTGCCACTGGATGCCGAACTGCGCCACCTTGTTGGCCGCGACTTCGACGATCAGGCTTTCCACCAGCACCTGCGCGCGGCGGCCATCGAGCTTGTCGATGACGGCGCGCAGCTGGCGGTACAGCGGCTCGGGCGCGGTGATGATGAGCGAGTTGGTCGTCGGGTCGGCCTGGATCTGGCCGCCTGTGGAGGGCTGGTTGTTGTTGGTGCTGCTGGTGCCCATGCTGCTGGCACCCGAGCCCAGGCCGCTGTTGCTGCCGTTGCCGGAGGTCGCCGTGCCGCTGGTGCTCAGCATGCCGCCCGTGCTCAGCCCGGTGCTGGGCGCGGGGCTGGAGCCTCCCGCACTGGCACCACCGCTGCTGTTGCCGCCCATGGCCGCCATGGCGGCGCGCAAGGTGGTGGCGAGCTTGGTGGCGTCGGCGTTCTTGAGGTAGACCACATGGATGTTGCCGCTGGCGGCGCTGCTGCCGGGGGCTGGTGGCTGGTCGAGCCGGTCCACCAGGGCGCGCACCTGGGCCACGCGGGCCGGGTTGGCGGCGCGCAGGATGAGGGCGTTGCTGCGGGGTTCGGCGATCAGCGTGGTCTTGAACGAGGTGTCGGCCTGGCCTTGCGCAGCGGCGGGGGCTCCGGTGCCACTGCCGCCGTCGATCAGCCGCGCCACCAGGGGCGCCAGGTCTGCGGCGATGGCGTTCTTGAGCGGAATCACCTCCACATCGCTGGCGTTGGAGACATCCATGGCCGCCACGATGCGCGCCAGGCGCTGCAGGTTGTCCGCGTAATCGGTGATCACCAGCGAGTTGTTGCCGGGGTTCACGTTGATGGTGTTGTTGGGGCTGATCAGCGGCCGCAGCACGGGCACCAGGTTGGCCGCGTTTTCAAAGTTGAGCTTGAAGATCTGCGTGACGATCTGCCCGCCACCGGGCGCGCTGCCTGCGCTGCCCTGCACCACGCTCACGCTGCCGCCCTGCAGCTTGGCGTCGGCCTCGGGCACCACCTTGTACAGGCCTGCGGCCTCCACCACCGTGAAGCCCTGCAGCCGCAGCGCCGCCAGAAACTGCTGGAACGCAGCGGCGGGGGTGACGGCGCGTTCGGTCACCAGGTTGAGCTGGCCTTTCACGCGCGGGTCCACCACCACGTTGCGGCCGGTGATGGTGGCCATGGTGCGGGCCACGGCCTCGATCTCGGCGTTGGCGAAGTTCAGTGTGACGGGTTCGCTCGGGCGCACGCTGCCGGTGCGGGTGTCAATGGCAGTTTGGGCAAGAATTTGGCCGCTACCGCCTACTAGTAAAGCGCTTGCAGCTATTGTTTTGAGAGCAAATCGCAGGCGTGGCAAAAACAAGGAGGTCATAGGTTCAACCCACGGTGATGATGGAGCGCGCGCCATTGCGCCGTCCGATGATGTTCAGAAGATTCGACAGCGCTGCTTCGCGCTCGGGGGCGGCACTGGCCTCGCCCGCAAAACGCAGGCGCTGGCCGACCCATTGGCCGGTGCCACTGAGCTGCAGGGCCCCGTCCAGCGTGCTGAGCGTGAGGGTGGGCATTTCCTGGGCGTCTTTGCCCCCCTGCAGTACCAGCCGGTAGCTGCCCATGGGGCGCAGGGTGGACAGGCGCGACGACATGGCCCGCGCATCCAGCTGGGCCTGGCCTGCCAGCGCCATGCGGCCGGCGGTCCAGCGCAGGGTGAGCGCACGTGTCTGCAGCGCCAGTTGGCCCTGGGGCTGCAAGGTGTTCCAGGGGGTGCCCAGGCCTGCGAGCAGGGCGGCGGGCCACTGGCTCTGG
The DNA here is from genome assembly GCA_018780365.1 of Acidovorax sp. Classification (GTDB taxonomy): domain Bacteria; phylum Pseudomonadota; class Gammaproteobacteria; order Burkholderiales; family Burkholderiaceae_C; genus Acidovorax. The sequence continues at coordinate 27,272 of JADMJR010000043.1, forward strand.
CCATCGGCCACGCTCAGCGCCATGCCGCCCCAGTGGGCATGCACGCGGGCCCGCAGGGGCTCGGGGGTGCAGCAGCCGGCCTGCAATTGCAGGCTCAGGCCACCCAGTGCAGGGCGCAGCCGCCAGTCCACGCGGCCAGGCAGGGCGGCGCGGTCCTTGCTGGCGTTGCCGCCGGTCAGCACCAGCTGGGCCGAGCCAGTCCACACCGTGCCCCGGACCTGCAGCAGCTGCACCTGTCCCTGGGTGGCATGGGCCGCGCCCTCGGCCAGCCAGTGGGCGGGCGCAAAAGCGATCACGGCGGGCAGCACGCCGGCCATGGCGCCCGCCCAGGCCCAGCCCCATGCGGGGCGGGGCGCAGAGCCAGGGGTGGGGCGTGTACGGAGGTTGCGGGCCACGGGCGGGAAGGCGGAGCGGTTCACCGGGCGGTGGCGGCGGGCAGGGCCAGCACCAGGGTGCCGTCCCAGCGGGGCATGGCGACCAGCGGGCTGCCCAGGGTGACCGGGGTTTGGCCTGCGGGCGCGGCGGCGGTGGCGCTGCGGGTCAGGCGGGCCTCGACGGGGGTAGCGCGGGCATTGCTGCGAGCCTGGGCCAGCCACTGCGCCAGCGCATCGGCCGATGCGCCTTTGAGGGTGATGGTGGCGCGGTCGCCCGCCACGTTGAGCTGTGCCGTGTTGCCCAGGCGCTGTGCCAGGGCGGTGCGCAGCGCACCCACGGCGTCGCCCGGGCTGCTGGGGGGCGCGGCCTGCAGTGGCTGCGCCTCGGCCTGCAGGCTTTGCATGCGCTGCAGCTGGGTATCCAGTGTGGCGTGGCGTGCGGGGGCGGCACGCAGTGTGGCCAGGGCCGGGGCCACGGCCACCCACCACAGCAGGGCCAGTGCCACTAGGGCCCCGGCGGCCAGCACCAGGTTTTGTTCGCGGGGGGCCAGGGCTTTCCAGCGGTCCTGGAGTGCGGAATCGGGGGTTGTCATGGGCTCACCTCGGTGCGCAGCAACAGGCTGCCATCGTCCAGCCGGGCCCGGTAGCCGGCGGCCTGCAGGCGGGCGAAAAGAACGGTTTCCTCCTCCGGTGCCAGCGCCACGCCGCGCAGGCGCAGCTCGCCGGGGGTGTATTCGATGTGGCTGGGCAGGCGGCCCTCGGGCAGCGCCGCGCCGATGGCGGCGAGCAGGGGTTCCAGGTCGCGGGCCGACACGCTGCCAGCGGCCTGCCGCAACTGGGCCAGTTCGCGCTCCATCTGCACCGGCGCATCGACCACGACCTGCACCTTGGGGAAGGTCTGGGTGAGTGTGGTGCGCACGGCGGCCTGCTTGGCGGCCAGCGCCTGGCGTTCTTGCCAGGCCCAGGCATTGAGCCCCACGAGATGGGCCACCAGCAGCAGCCCGGCGCCCCAGCGTGCCGCACGCCACTGGGGGGCGTTCAGCAGCGCGCTCAGTGCGCTGCCGGCCTTGCGCAGGGCCCGGGTGCGGCCGGTGCTGGCCAGGTCGAACTGGGCCAGGTCCCAGTCGCCGCGAGCGGCGTCCAGGGCGCGCTGGCTGGCGGTGTGCAGGGCGATACGTTGGCCTTGCTGGCCCAGCGTGCGTTCGGCCAGAGCCGCCACGGCAGGCTCGGCCCGCACGGTCAGGGTGTTGTCTTCGGGGTGGGCCGTTCCGGCAGGGGCCATGCCGGCACGCGCCAGCGCCAGGGCCATGGGGGTCAGGGGCAACACGGCCACGCCCTGGTCCGCACCCTGGCCGGTGAGCACCACAACAGCCTCTTCCGGGCTGCCCAGTGCGCACAGCTCGGGGCGGCCGCTGGCGGTGGGGCCGGGGGAAAATTCGGGCACGACGCGGGCGACGCGGCGGCCGGCGGCCTCCAGCGCCTGCAGGTTCTCGCGCAGCCAGGCCCGGTCGCACACGGCCACCCACACGGGCTCGCCGCTCTGGGCCGTGTTGTGCGCGCCGGGCTGCAGCGCAAAGTGCAGCTGCGAGGCATCGTCGAGCACGCGGTCTTCCAGCAGGCCTTCGAGCACCGAGCGCAGGCGTGGTGTTTGCTGGCCGGCCCCCAGGGGCACACCGGTGGGCATCTGTACCCGCTGCCACGACAGTGCCCGTGCCGGCACCACGGCCACCACTTCACCGCCGGGGCGTGTGGGCTCGGGCAGCAGGGCGGCGGGGGCGGTGGCGTGGCGAAGGGCGGAGTGGCCGTCTGCCGTCAGCGTGTAGCTGTACTCGGTGGCGGGCCCCGGGCGGGCCGGCGGCAGGAAAAGGATGAGGGTGCTCATGGACAGGTTTTGCGGGCCATTTTAGGGGGCGGGCGTGACGCAGCGGCGGTGTGGTGTGGCGTGGTGCAAGGAAGGCGTCTCAGCGTGGTGCCCCGGGGGCGGTTTCCCGGTCGAAGGCGCCGCGTTCGCGCCACAGCGTGGTGACCTCGATGCCCTGTTTGCGCACCAGGGAGCGTTCGTCCACCATCGCATCGCCCAGGCGCAGGCGGCCCCGCACCTCGAAGTAGGACGAGGCCACGGCATGGGCGCTTTCGTTGATGTCGATGCTGGCGCCCACCAGGTCGCGCACCTCGCTGAGCGTGCGGAAATGCCGCGCCTCGCGCGCCTGCACGATCTTCTGGGCGCTGGCGCTGTCCAGCCCGTCCACGGCGGCCATCAGCACATCCATGTCGGCGGTGTTCATGTTCACGGGCGTGCGCACGGGCAGCAGCGCCACATGGGGGGCAAGGGCCGCCACCGTGGCCGGGGTCAGGCCCAGCCAGCCGAGCTGGGTGACGGTGGGTGGCATCAGCGGCGCGGTGCTGCTCTCGCTGCTGGCGCCGGCCTGGGCCCTGCGCATGGCGTCCACCAGCAGGCTCAGCTGCTGCGCGGGCAGGCCCAGGCGCTCGAACAGGCGGGTGAACTGCCGCAGGGCCAGCGCCTGCACCTGCCCACCTTCCACCAAGTTGGTGATGTTCAGGCGGCCCTGCATGTCGGAGATCTGGCCCGAGAGGAAGGCCTCGGTGGTGTCGGTGCTGGCGTCGTCCACCTGGCTCACATTGTTTTCGGCGGCCAGGAAGGTGGACAGCCGGGCTTCCTCCAGCGGCACGGCCCAGGGCTCGGCCAGGTGGTCGGCGCCGCCCGAGCGCCCGTCCTCGCGCAGGATCAGGCGCGACCAGTCGAGCGCGCCGATCAGGATCCAGGTGGACTGCGTGCGGCCCCGCTCGGCGGTTTCGACCTCTACCGCGCGCCATTGCTGCCACATGGCGGCGGCGGCGAACGTGGCCACCAGGGTGACGGTGAGCATGGCGGCGAGCAGGGCGGCACCGCGCGCCCTGTGCCTGTGCAATGGGTGCTGCAACAGCGAGTGCCACCGTGGAGCTGGTTTTGCCAGGCCACGGGTGGCGTCCCCCTGGGGGGATGCGGTGCAGCCGCTCAGGGGGGGACTCACGATCTGCCCCCACCCAGCACCGGGTTGACCCAGTCGCGCGTGAGCTGGCCCGCCAGCGCCTGGCCGGGCGGCAGCGTGATCTGCAGGCGCACGCCGTCGGGGATGGCGGCGGAGCTGTCTCCTGGGGTGGTGCCCGTGCTGGACAGCGGGTTGGACCATGCGCCGCCCCGGTAATAGAAGATCTGCCAGCTGTCGAGTGGCAGCAGCGTGACCTCATAGCGCCGTTCGGCATCGCCCGGTGTGCGCGCCCACTGGGCGGCCTGTTGCCAGGCCTGTTGCCATTCGGAGCGCGTGCGCACCGGGGGCGATTGCCAGCGCAGCCACTGGCCCGCGCCGTTGGCATTGCGGCGTGTCCAGGCCACCACCAGCGCGCCCTCATCGGGCACCGCGCTGCTGCGGCGCGTGAGGCGCAGCACCTGGCCATCCCAGTCCAGCGGCGTGGTGTTGGCCACCGGCATCAGCGCATCCAGGTCGGTGCCCCACTGGCCCAGTGCGGCCTGCAGCACCAGCATCTCATCGGCCCGCTGGCGCGTGATCTCCTGCGCCCGCACCATGCCATCCAGGCCACGCCAGCTCAGGATGGCCAGCAGGCTCATCACCGCAATCGCCAGGAGCAGCTCGACCAGGGTGAAGCCGCGCACAACCTGCAAAACTGGCGCGGTGCGAGGCCAGCGCACCCGTGGAACTGGCTCTGCCAGGCCACCGGGTGCGTCCCCCCCACGGGGGGAAGGCGCGAAGCGACTCAGGGGGGGCATCAATACCTTCCGATGATGGTGGAGATGCGCAGGATGGAGTTCTCGCCATCCAGCACCTGCGCGTCGATGCGCCTAAAGCTCGGGTTGGGCGTGGGGCGCACGACGGTCACCACCCGCAGCTGTCGGCCGGCCTGGTCGCAAGTCTGGGTGCTGTCGCCCACGCTGGGCATCTGGCGTGAGAGCCGGGCGCGGACCAGCTCGTTCTCGGCGCAGAGCTGGGCCAGCACGATGTCGGACTGTCGCAGCGCATTGCGCGTGAGCGCCGAGGTGGCCTGCAGCCCTGCCATGAGCGCAATGGCCACGATGGCCAGCGCCACCAGCACCTCCACCAGCGTGAAGCCGTGCTGTTGGGGCCCCGGCGCGGCGAGGTTCTTTCTCACTGCACCGCGTCCACAGAAAACGGGCGCACGCCATCGGTGGCGATGCGCAAGACCCGCTCGGGGTGCGCCTGGTGGGTGATCAGCACCTGCTGCGGGCCAATCAGGGGTTCGGGGCCCAGCTGCAGCACGGCCGGGCCGCGCACGGTGGTGCCGCTGTCTAGCCACTGGCTGGGCAGCGCCGCCTGTGCGCTGGGCGGCAGGCCTTCAAACCGGAACCCCTGGGGCAGGGCCCGCCAGCGCACCGGCAGGCCGCCGGCACGCGACTGCGCGCGCGCGGATTCGAGCAGCGCCGCCAGCCGGGCGGCCTCGCGCTCCAGCTGCGCCTGACCGCCATCGCGCATGGCCAGGCCCGCACCGGCCGTGGCCAGGGCCATGATGCTGATGACCACCAGCAGCTCTAGCAAGGTGAAGCCGCGAGAACGGTTCATGGGCCGGTGCAGCGAGGGGTTGCAACGGTCATGGCATTTCCAGAACGCGTGCGGCCGCAGCGCCGGGCCACCCCAAGCAAGGCCTGGCCCCCTCGGGGAGCAGGGAACGACAGGCAGTGCGCGACCGTGGAGGCCATGGTTTCGCCGCCGGGCCGCCCCAAGGCGAAGCGCGGCCCCCTTGGGGGGCAGGGAGCGACACGCCAGTGCGCGACCGTGGGGGCCATGTTTTACTGCCAGCTGCCAATATCGGCATCCTTACCTTCGCCGCCCGATTGGCCGTCGGCGCCGAACGACATCACATCGATCTCGCCCTTGATGCCGGGGTTCAGGTATTGGTAAGGACGGCCCCAGGGGTCGTTGGGCAGCTTCTCCAGGTACAGCTTCCAGTTGCCGGGCACCGGGCCTGCGCTGGGTTTGATGATCAGCGACTGCAGGCCCTGCTCGGCCGTGGGGTAGCGCTGGTTGTCCAGGCGGTAGAGCTTGAGCGCCTGCGAGATGTTGGTGATGTCGGTGCGGGCGGCCGTCACGCGGGCATCGTCGGCACGTTCCAGCACGTTGGGCACGATGAGGGCGGCGAGCACGCCGATGATGACGAGGACCACCATCAGCTCGATGAGGGTGAAGCCCCGTGCCACATTCTTTGCAAGGCGTTGGCTGGTGGAGCGCACAAGGAGGGGGAAAGAAGTGTTCACGGCAGGCGATCTCTCGGGATGGTCGAATCGCGTGAATCATAATCGCCGCATGGTGACCAATTCGTACAGCAAATGGGGCGTCCGTCTGGGAACTCTGGCGCTCTGGGCCGTGGCCGGCGCCAGCGTGGTTTTCTGGGGGCTGCGCTTGTCTGCGCCTCCCGCTGAGGCTTCCGGCCCCGCCGTTGCTCCGGCCCCGGTGGCGCTGGACGCCCAGGCCCTGGCGCGTTTGCTGGGGGCTCTGCCGTCGGTGCCCGGCGCGGCGCCCGTGGCACCGGTGGCTTCGCTGGCGAGCCGGTTCACGCTGTTGGGCGTGCTGTCGGGGCGCAGCAGTGGGGGCGGGGCTGCACTGATCGCGGTGGATGGCAAACCGGCCAAGCCGTTTCGTGTGGGGACGGCCGTGGACGAGGGGCTGGTGCTACAGGCCCTGGGGCCCCGGCAGGCACAGCTCGGGGCCCAGATGGGCGGGCCTGCCACGGTGCTGCTGGACATCCCGCTCAAAAAGTAGCCTGGTGGTGGAGGCCTGCGGCGGTGCCTTCTGTCTGAAGGCGTTGTCAGGCCAGGTCCCGGAGGTCCCATTCGCCCCAGCCCGGCGCTGCCACGGGCCAGTCTTCGGAGCGGGGCATCACGCCCTCGCCCTGTGCTTGCAGCCAGGCCACACAGCGCGCCACGCCGGCATGGGTGATCCACACCACATCGGCCGCGCCATGGCTTGCGCTCCATTGGCGGGCGGACTGCAAGGCCGACGCGACGCGTGCGAGCACCGTCTCCAGGCTCTCGCCGCCGCCGGGTGCGTGGGTGGCGAAGGCCGCTGTCCAGGCGTCGATGTCGGTTTTGGCGATGCGGTCCCAGGCCTGGCCTTCCCAGGAGCCAAAGTCCATCTCACGCAGGCGGGCGTCAGGGTGCAGGTGTAAATCGGGCCTCTGGGCGCACAGCGCTTGCGCCAGATGCTCGCATCTTTGTAGCGTGGAGTGAAACACGCCGGGAGCCTGGGGCAGGGCGGCGGCCAGGCGCACGGCGGCGGCCTGTGTGGCCAGGGGGTCGGCAGGCACATCGAGCCCCCCGTAGCAGGTGCCCGGTGCCACCCGGGGGGCGGCATGGCGCACCAGCCACAGGCGGGCGCCATGGCGGGGGGGCATCATGCCCACCGCAGGCTCAGCGCCGCGCCCAGGTAGAAACCGATCTCGCTGACCTGCTGCGTCGCGCCCAGGCAGTCGCCCGTAAAGCCTTGCAGCCGGCGCGCGAACCAGCGCGCCATCCAGGCGGCTGCCACCGCGCTCATTCCGGCTGCCGCTATTAAATATGGAGCTGTTTGCGCTTGCCAGACAAGCGCCAGCGGCAAAAAACACCATAAAAATGCCGTCGCCAGCGCTGCGCCCGAGATCTGGTCGGCCAGTGGCTTGCTTTTGGACCGGGCGGTGTCACCCACATGCGGCAGGCGGCGAACGATGAGCAGTGGCCAGAAACGCGACAGCACATGCCCCCCCACCAGCCCGGCCACCGCAGCCAGCAGGCTGTGGGCGCCCAGCAGTGCCAGCAGGCTGAGCTTGGCGAGCAGCGCCAGCACCAGTGCCATGGCCCCGAAGGCGCCGATGCGCGAGTCCTTCATGATGTCGAGCGCCCGCTCGCGGTCGGCACTGCCGCCCAGGCCATCGGCCACGTCGGCCAGGCCGTCTTCATGAAAACCGCCGGTCATCAGCACCGTGGCGACGGTGCAGAACACAGCAGCCACGGCCGGGGCCAGGGGGTTGGGCGCCAGCGCCCAGTGCAGCGTGGCATACACGGCGGTAGACAGCAGCGCCGCCAGCCAGCCAATGCCCGGAAAATGCGCTGCGCTGGCCCGCAGCATGGCGGGGCTGTAACCCACCCACTGCGCCAGCCGACCGGTGACCGGAATGCGGGTGAAGAACTGCACGGCCAGCAGGTAGTGGCGCAGGGCTTGCATGGGCTGGCGGTGGGCTATGTCAAATTTGATAGCTATCAGCGCTTTGTGGATGCGCGCTAGATGCCATTTTGCTCATATTTTTTGTTACTTGGAGCGCAGGAACAGCCGGTAGGCCGGGTTCAGCGTTTCTTCCACATACGGATAGCCCAGCGTGGCCAGGAAGGCGTCGAAGGTGGCGGTGTCCTCGGGCGGCACCTGGATGCCCACGAGGATGCGGCCATAGTCTGCGCCCTGGTTGCGGTAGTGGAACAGGCTGATGTTCCAGGTGGGTTGCATCAGGCTCAGGAACTTGAGCAGCGCGCCCGGCCGCTCGGGGAAGGTAAAGCGCATCAGCCGCTCGTCCTGCGCCAGGGCCGAGTGCCCGCCCACCAGGTGGCGCAGGTGTTCCTTGGCCAGCTCGTCGTGGGTCAGGTCCAGCGCTTCGAAGCCGTGGTGGCCGAAGTTCTGGGCGATGGTTTCGGATTCGCCCTTGCCCTGCGTGGTGAGGCCCACAAACACATGGGCCTGGGCGGCGTCGCTGATGCGGTAGTTGAACTCGGTCACGTTGCGCGTGCCACCCGGCAGTGCGCCCACCAGTTCACAGAAACGCTTGAAGCTGCCGCGCTCTTCGGGAATCGTCACCGCAAACAGCGCCTCGCGCTCTTCGCCCACCTCGGCGCGCTCCGCCACAAAGCGCAGGCGGTCGAAGTTCATGTTGGCGCCGCACAGGATGGCGGCATAGGTCTCGCCCTGGGTCTTGTGGGTGTCCACATACTGCTTGATGGCCGCCACGGCGAGGGCCCCTGCGGGCTCGACGATGCTGCGCGTGTCCACAAAGATGTCCTTGATGGCAGCGCAGACGGCATCGGTGTCCACCGTGACGAACTCGTCCACCAGACCGCTGTGGGTGATGCGGAAGGTTTCCTCGCCCACCAGCTTCACGGCGGTGCCGTCGGAGAACAGGCCCACGTCTGCCAGCGTCACGCGCTCGTGCGCCTTGACGGACTGGATCATGGCGTCCGAGTCGTTCATCTGCACGCCGATCACCTTGATCTCGGGCCGCACGGCTTTGATGTAGTTGGCCACGCCCGAGATGAGTCCGCCACCGCCGATGGCCACGAACACGGCATCGAGCTGGTTGCTGCCCAGGCTTTGCAGCTGGCGCAGGATCTCCATGGCGATGGTGCCCTGGCCCGCAATCACGTCCGGGTCGTCAAAGGGGTGCACAAAGGTCAGGCCCTGTTCCTTTTCGAGCTTCACCGAGTGGCCGTAGGCGTCGGAATAGCTCTCTCCAAACAGCACGACCTCGCCGCCCAGCGTCTTCACGGCGTCGATCTTGAGCTGCGGCGTGGTGGTCGGCATGACGATGACGGCGCGGGTGCCGAGCTTGTGGGCGCTCATGGCCACCCCCTGGGCATGGTTGCCGGCCGAGGCACAGATCACCCCGCGCTGGAGCTGCTCGGGCGTGAGGTGCGCCATCTTGTTGTAGGCGCCGCGCAGCTTGAAGCTGAACACCGCCTGCTGGTCCTCGCGCTTCAAGAGCACCTTGTTGTTCAGGCGGCGGCTGAGGTTGTTGGCGGGCTCCAGGGCCGACTCCACCGCCACGTCGTACACGCGGGCGGTCAGGATTTTCTTCAGGTAGTCGGCGGGGGTGAGGTGCTGGGTCATGGCAGGGCAGGTGATGCCGCCACGGGGCAGCGGCGGGGGTCCACATCATAGGGGGTCGGTTTTTGCAGGCCGATTCGCCGGTGGGGGCCGTTGCGCGGCCGGTCCAGCCAAAAAAAAGCCCCGGGCCGTGAGGCCTGGGGCTAATCCATCCTTTGAGGAGATGGAGGAGACAATCGGTGCGGGGCAGGGGCCGGACAATCTGTCGGGGCTTTCTGCCATCTGCTTCAGTGGTCACTGAAAAGCAGCGCTTGTCGGGAAGTTTAGCGCGAGTCTTGTTGCGATGCAGCAAAATTCGCATCAAATTCGTTTCGCCGGACCATTCCGTGCGAAAAAACCACGTATCACACAGGAGAAACACAAATGGAATGCACAGTCAGCTGGACGGGCGGGGTCGGAACCCGGTCCGGCATGGGTTTTGTGGCCGAAACCGGCAGCGGCCATGTCTTGACCATGGACGGCGCGCCAGATGCCGCCAACCCTGCCAACGGTGGGCAGAACCTGGCACCCCGCCCCATGGAGACTGTGCTGGCTGGCACGGGCGGTTGCACGGCCTACGACGTGGTGCTGATCCTCAAGCGCGGCCGCCACGATGTGCGGGGTTGCAGTGTGAAGCTGACCACCGAGCGTGCCGACACCGATCCCAAGGTCTTCACCAAGATCCATATGCACTTCACTGTCACTGGCAAAGGAATCCCGGCGGCCGCCGTGGAGCGTGCGATTGCCATGAGCCACGACAAATACTGCTCGGCCAGCATCATGCTGGGGAAAACGGCGGACATCACCACCGGGTTTGAGGTGCTGGAAGCCTGAGGCTTGGCCCTTGGGGCGGTGGGGCAGGCATGCCGCCGCGCCCCTTGTCTCTGTCTTGGGGCGGTGGAGGTTGCCCACGCTCCGATCTTCAGAAGATTCAGAGGTAGTGTGCCGTCGTGGTCATCACCTTGGCTGCGGCTTTCATGGCCAGGCGGGCCGGTGCGGGCAGCTCCAGGGCGCCGGATGCACGGGCCTGCGCAGCGTGCCGCTCTTCGTCTTCTTGCATGCGGGCCACCACGGCCCGCGAGGCCAGGTCTTGCTCCGGCAGCCGTTTCAGGTGGCTTTGCAGGTGGGCCGCCACCTGGTTCTCCGTCTCCACCACAAACCCCAGGCTGGCGCGGTCGCTGACCTTGGCAGCCACCAGGCCCAGTGTGAACGCGCCCGCGAACCACAGCGGGTTGAGCAGGCTGGGGCGGGCGCCCAGCGCATCCAGCCGCTGCTGGGTCCAGGCGAGGTGGTCGGTTTCCTCCCGCGCCGCCTCCTGCAGGTGGGCGCGGAGTTCCGGGTTGCGTGTTACGGCGGCTTGGGCGGTGTACAGGGCCTGTGCGCACACCTCGCCGACATGGTTCACGCGCATCAGTGCACCGGCCAGCTTTTTCTGGGCGGGGTTGAGCGCCGCTTCCTCCATGCCATGGGCTGGTGTCCTCTCTGTGGCGCGGGGTTGGGCAAAAAGCGTGCGCAGCGTGTTGTCTGCGGCGGTCAGGAAAGCGTCCATGGAAACCTTTGGGTGCGACAAGCGCGCCGAAACACAAATTGCACTTCGATACAAAATATTCGAAGGTGGGGCATGGGAGTTGCATGGCCCAAAAGCGATTCTGCCTGCATGCACTGGAATGTTGCAACACTGCAACGAATTTTCCCTTTCGGGGCGATTGTGGGTGAATTCCTTTGCGAAACCCGGCCGGGTCTGGTGCAATAAGAGCAACTTCCCCACCAGGAGGTTGGCCCGGGAAACCGGCGGGACTGTGCAGGTGCTTTCACCATAGACCCCCCGTACCGGAGCCCGATGTTTAACCTTGGAGTAACTCGCAATGAAAAAATCCCTGATTGCCCTGGCTGTGCTGGCTGCTTCCGGCGCTGCAATGGCTCAATCTTCCGTGACCCTGTTCGGCGTGGTTGACGCAACCTATGCCTACGGTTCCGGTAGCGTCGCCAACAAGTCGCAACTGACGAACTCCGGCTACAACAGCAGCCGTCTGGGTTTCCGCGGCGTTGAAGACCTGGGTGGCGGCATGTCCGCTTCGTTCTGGCTCGAAGCTGGCGTGAACAACGACAACGGTTCCGGCGCTAACACCAACGCAACCAACCAAGCTGCTGCTGCTGCTCTGGGCAACGGCCAGCAAGGTCTGACTTTCAACCGTCGTTCGACGGTTAGCCTGAACGGCGGCTTCGGTGAAGTGCGTCTGGGCCGTGACTACACTCCCCAATTCTGGAACCTGACCGTGTTCGATCCGTTCGGCACGAACGGCGTGGGCACCACCCAAACCCTGAACTCCAGCCTGGGTGGCCCTACCACCATCCGCGCTTCCAACGCCATCGGCTACTTCCTGCCTGGCAACCTGGGCGGTTTCTACGGCCAAGCCCAGTACTACATGGGTGAAAACCTGAGCAACGCAGCCAACAAGAAGGACGGCAACGGCCTGGCTCTGCGCGCTGGTTACGCTAATGGCCCCATCAACGTGGCTCTGGCTTTCTCGGAAACCAAGTACCTGGCATCGGGCAACATCAAGTCTGTCAACCTGGGCGGCCAGTACGACCTGGGCGTGGCCAAGGTCATGGCTCACTACAACAGCGACGACATCAAGGGCGGCAACGAAGGCACTGGTTTCCTGATCGGTGGCCTGATCCCCGTGGGCGCTGGCGAAGTTCGTCTGGCTTACTCGACCTACAAGATCGACACCGTTGGTGCTGATCCACGTTCGAACAAGATCGCTCTGGGCTACGTGCACAACCTGTCCAAGCGCACCGCTCTGTACACCACGTTCGCTCGCGTGAGCAACAAGAACGGCGCCGCTTCTGCTCTGAACGGTTCCGTGACTGCTGCAAACCGCAACTCGACCGGCTACGACTTCGGTATCCGTCACAGCTTCTAATATCGAAGGCTGGCTTCTGGCCAGTTGTCGATATCAAAGCAAAAAGCCGCCTTCGGGCGGCTTTTTTTTGCCCGTTTTGTGGGTGCTTTTTGTTTGTATTTGCTCGGTGGAAGTTCTGGCCTGTTTGTGCCGATTGGTCGGAGGCGCTCGGTGCGGCTCGTTGGTGTTGGCGCGGCGCATCTGGTGGGTTTGATTGCGCGTTTGTTGCTGCTGTCAGGTGCTTCGCTTTTTCCGTGGCGCCTGGTTATCGCTGATTGGTGAGCCAGTGCGGGGCATCAATCCGAAGTGGCAATGAAGTCGATGTAACTGAAGGCACATGAAACCCCTTGGGCGGGCAGAAGGGTGTCGACTCGCCCTGTTGTTTGCACAAGGCGTCGTCAAGGGGCCAGAAAATGATTGGCACCATCCTTGCATAAGAAAAAGGCCGAAAACAGCAGTGATAGGCCCTTCAATGCATCCGGGATTCAGGGATTTCCCGTTGGCTATAGAGCAACCTTTACTGCATAGTAAAACTTTTATTCAAGAGGGTTCCATGAAACTCAAATACAGTCTTTTGTCGGTGGCTGCTGCTGCCGCGCTGTTGTTGGCACCTGCGGTGCACGCCAAGCCCTTCAAATGGGCAAGCCAGGGGGAAATTGCGACGTGGGATATTCACTCCCAGAACAATGCGTTGCAAAACGGCATTCACGCCAATGTGTATGAGAGCCTGGTTTACTACAACAGCAAGACTTTTGAGGTGGAGCCGGTCCTCGCCACTTCCTGGAGGGAAGTGAGCCCCACGCAGGTGCGTTTCACGCTGCGCCAGGGTGTCAAGTTCCAGGATGGTTCGCCGCTGACCACGGACGATGCCGTGTACTCGATCCAGCGGGCCATGGCCAAGACCTCGAACTTCACGCCTTACGTGCAGGGCATCAGCAAGGTTGCCAAGGTCGATGCCCAGACCTTCGATGTGATCCTGTCGGCACCCAATCCCGTGTTGCTGCGCCAGATGACGGAACTGCGCATCATGAGCAAGGCATGGGCCGAAAAGAACAAGTCGGTCGAGCCCAAGGATATCAAGGGCACGGACGAGAACTTTGCCCACCGCAATGCCATGGGCACCGGCCCCTACACGCTGGAGTCCTGGCAGCCCGATGTGAAGATGGTCTTCAAGCGCAACCCCAACTGGTGGGGCAAGATGGACGGCAATGTGACCGAGATCGTCTACACACCCATCAAGTCGGCGGCCACGCGCATTGCCGCGCTGCTGTCGGGCGAGGTGGACATGGTGCTGGACCCCACACCCCAGGATCTGGGACGACTGCGTTCCAGCCCCGATCTGAAGGTGATCGACGGTGTTGAAAACCGCACCATCTTCCTGGGCATGGACCAGTTCCGCGAGGAACTGCCGGGCTCCAACATCAAGGGCAAGAACCCGCTCAAGGACGTGCGCGTGCGCAAGGCCTTGTACCAGGCCATCGATGCTGAAACCATCTCGCGCAACATCATGCGTGGCCTGGGTAAGCCCACCGGCACCATCGTGTCTCCGCAGGTGGCGGGCTACACAGACGCCGTGGGCAAGCGCTTCCCTTACAGCGTGGAGGCTTCCAAGAAGCTGCTGGCCGAAGCCGGCTACCCTGATGGCTTCGAGGTGGACTTTGCCTGCCCCAACAACCGTTACATCAACGATGAAGCCATCTGCCAGGCCGTGACCGCCATGTGGTCCCGTGTTGGCGTGAAGGCCAAATTGCGCACGCTGCCTCTCGTGAACTATTTCCCGATGATCCAGCGCTACGAAGCCAGCATTTACATGCTGGGCTGGGGCGTGCCTACGTTCGATGCGCTGTACAGCCTGCAGTCGCTCACGCGCACGGTGGGGCAGGGCGGTGACGGCAACTACAACGTGGGCCGCTACAGCAACCAGCGCATGGACTATCTGGTGGACCGTATCAAGGCCGAAACCGATGCGCCCGTGCGTGCCCGCATGCTGACCGAAGCGCTGCAACTGTCCAACGAGACCGTGTCCCACATTCCGCTGCATGACCAGGTGATCCCATGGGCCATGAAGAAGAACCTGGAGCTGGTCCACCGCGCTGACAACCGCGTGGACATGCGTACTGTCAAGGTGAACTGATTTATTCTCGACACACTGAGAGCAAGGGTCCTGTGGCCCTTGCTCTCTTTGGTTTAGTTTGACGACGTATTGCCCACCGGCGCCCCGGCCATCAAAAGTGGCTGCGGCGTCCCCATCGAACACTCACTCGACTTCCCGATGCTTGCCTTTATATTGCGCCGCCTGATCCAGGCTGTGATTGTCATGATCACGGTGGCCTTCATCTCCTTCATGTTGTTCCAATATGTGGGAGATCCTGTGGTGTTTCTGCTGGGCCAGGACGCCACCCCCGAACAAATCCGCGAGCTGCGCAGTGCGCTCGGCCTGGACAAATCCTTTTTCGTGCAGTTCTGGCACTTTCTGGTGAATGCGGCGCAGGGCGAATTCGGCCTGAGCCTGCGCCAGGGGGCCAAGGTGTCGCGCCTGATTGCCGAGCGTTTCCCGGCCACGCTGGAGCTGGCCCTGGTGGCCGCAATGCTGGCCCTGCTGATTGGCGTCCCCATGGGCGTGTATGCCGCCCTCAAGCGTGGCACCTTCACCAGCCAGCTGTTCATGACGCTGTCGCTGCTGGGGGTGTCGCTGCCGACCTTCCTGATCGGCATTTTGCTGATCCTGGTCTTTGCGGTGACGCTGGGCTGGTTTCCGAGCTTCGGGCGCGGCGAGGTGGTGCAGATGGGCTGGTGGAGCACGGGCCTGCTCAAGGCCAAGGGCTGGCACCACATCATCCTGCCGGCCGTGACGCTGGCGATTTTTCAGCTCACGCTGATCATGCGGCTGGTGCGGGCAGAGATGCTGGAAGTGCTGCGCACCGACTACATCAAGTTCGCCCGCGCCCGGGGC